>JBKDYO010000012.1:0-4577 GCA_046305855.1 Paracoccaceae bacterium | reverse complement strand
GACGGCACGAGTATCATTATAGTGGTAGAATGACGATGCACGAGAACCTCACAAAGCTCCTTTCCACGCACGGCCAGCCTCTGGACGGTCCGCGCATCTTTCAAGAAGAGATTGGATGGCCCAACACTGATCTTGGCCTAGGGTCAGGACCCATTGAACTTGCGCTTGCGGCATGATTCAGGCTCCGCAAGGAGACCGATCAATGAGCAACCTTTTCTGGCTGACGGACGCACAGATGGCGCGTCTGGAGCCCTCTTTCCCAAGAGCCATGGCAAGCCACGCGTCGATGACCGACGCGTGCTGAGCGGCATTATCTTCATCAATCGCAATGGTTTGCGGTGGTGTGATGCGCCCCGGGAGTATGGCCCGCCGAAGACCCTCTACAATCGTTGGAAGCGGTGGGGCGACAAGGGCATCTTCGCCCGGATGATGGAGGGCCTGGCCTCCGAGGCGGCCGTTCCGAAGACGGTGATGATCGACGCGACCTATTTGAAAGCACACCGCACGGCGACCAGCCTGCGGTCGAAAAAGGGGGGGCCGACGACCGGCGCGACCGTCTGATCGGTCGAACGAAGGGTGGCATGAACACCAAACTGCACGCCGTCACAGACGCGGAAGGTCGCCCGATCCGGTTCTACATGACCGCAGGCCAGGTCAGCGACTACACGGGAGCTGCGGCCCTGCTGGGCTGCTTGCCAAAGGCAGAGTGGCTGCTGGCAGACCGGGGCTATGATGCCGACTGGTTCAGGGAAGCGTTGAAGAACAAAGGGATAAAGCCCTGCATCCCAGGCCGGAAGTCGCGCGGCAAGCCCATCAAGCACGACAAACGCCGCTACAAACGCCGCAACCGGATCGAGATCATGTTCGGCAGGCTGAAGGACTGGCGCAGGGTTGCCACCCGATACGACCGATGCCCCAAGGTCTTCCTCTCCGCCATCGCCCTCGCCGCAACCGTCATGTTCTGGCTATGAAACGAGAACGAGTCCTGACCCTAGCCTTTCGTCCTGATTTCCAGATCTTCCGGTGACAAGCCCCTTTGCATAAAGGCCTGAAACCACATCGGCTTCCGCCCCCGGCCCGACCAGGTGCGACCCGCATCCTCAGGATGGCGATACTTCGCCGCGGACGGAGCGCGACCGGTTTTCTTGGTGCCCATCAGATCACTGAGCGACAAGCCCATCTCTCTGGCCATAGCTTCTAGCTTGGCGCGGGCTTCTGCCCTCATGCGGTCCCCGTAACTGTCTATCGCCTTGCCGACCGCCTTCTGCAGTTCGCGCAGTTCCTCAAGCGACATTGCCCCGAGATTCAAGTGAGTCATGCGGCCTCCCTGTCCATTGCCGACCATAGCGATCGTCATCCCCATTCCCTCCCGCAACGCAGCCGCATCGCCCAGCGAAATGGCAAGGTTCAGGCTGGCAATTGAGTCTTTGCTTGGCGTGGACAATGCTGCGGCTTTACACCGACTCTGTTGCACAAATCGGCTGACGACCGAACTTCCCCTTCCCCGGACAGACCTATCCTGCGACCTTCGTGAGAGGGATGCCAAGCGCGGTGTAGCCGTTCAGGACGGCAACACGAACCTGGAACTCCGCGACCTGGCGGTCGAAGTCCCGCGCCATGAGACGCTGACCCAGCAGTTTGACGCAGTGCATTTTCGTCTCTGCGCGGCTTCGGCGGTGATATCCACTCCATCGTCGCCAGAGCGCGCGGCCGAGGTGTTTTGAGGCCCTCAGGGCCTCGTTGCGCGCAGCTGCCCCGGCGCTATCGGCCTTCCATGGCTTGGCGTTCTTGCGCGGTGGAATGACGGCATCGCCACCTCGTTCAGCGATGGCATCGTGACACTTGCGTGTGTCGTAAGCCCCGTCGGCGGTGACACTGGCGATCTCCTGGTCGGGCGGGATTTGGCTGAGCAACTCAGGCAGCATGGGCGCGTCGCCTATATCGCTGCTGGTGACCTCGACCGCCCTGATCTCCAGCGTTTGCACGTCGATCCCGAGATGGACCTTGCGCCAGACGCGGCGCTTTGCCCCGCCATGCTTGCGCGCGTTCCACTCGCCTTCACCCTCCACCTTGGTCCCAGTGCTGTCGATCAACAGGTGCAACGGACCCTGCGACCCCCGATGCGGGATGTTCACGGAAAGCGTCTTCTGGCGACGGCTGAGCGTGCTGAAATCCGGCACGTCCCAGTCCAGACCGACGAACCGCAGCAGGCTTTCCACAAACCCGGTCGTTTGCCGCAACGCCATGCCGAACAGAACCTTCATCGTCAGGCAAGTCTGCACGGCGGCGTCGCTGTAGAAGGGTTGTCGCCCACGCTTTCCGGTCGGCTTCGCCGCCCAGACCATGCCGGGATCAAACCAGATCGTCAGCGACCCACGGCGCTTAAGCGCCTTGTTGTACGCGGGCCAGTTCAGTGTCATGTAGATCGGGGTGTTCGGTCTGCTCATCCGCCCCGGCTACCACGCTGGATTCACAAGATGAATCCCTCACCAGATTTGTGCAACAGAGCCGCCGCCAGACTCCGTTTCCAGCGAGCAATAGCCGTTCGATGGCGTAGCCGGATGACACAGGCCTTCGCAGAGCAGCCTGCGAAAGCGGATGACCGTCAAGGGACTACTAGTCCCGTCTGGAAACCCTGCTTGCGGCCTCAATGCCCGCGACCTCCTGTCGGCCGGCCAGTCCGGCATCATCCAGCTGCTCGGGATCTGGCAGATCGCGCAGGGATGTCATGCCGAAGGCCGCCAGGAACGCATCAGTCGTGACAAAGGTATAGGGCGCGCCGCGACGCGGTTCGCGCGGTCCAGTGCCGATTAGGTCGCGATCTGCCAGCCGCCCGATAAGGTCGCGGCTGATCTCCTTCCCGAAAATGTCCTTCAACCCCTCCCGGCTGACCGGCTGGTGAAACGCAATCGCCGCCAACACGGCCAGGTCGAACTCTGACAGGTTCAAGGCCCGTCCTTCCACATCCGCTGCCGCGCGGATCGCGGGCGCATAGGCAGACCTGGTCCTCAGCATCCACCCGGCACCCACTTGCGCCACCTCATACGGGCGGCCCTCCAGATCGACGGCCAAATCTTCGATAAGTAGATCGACCGAGGTCTCTTGCCCTACTACGCGGGCCAGATCCTCCCGCGCCACCGGGGTGGCACTGGCAAACAGCACTGCCTCGATCCGGCGCATCCATTCCCGCCAGCGCAGATCGGGCGGCAGGTCTGGCAGTTCCCGGTCAAGACCGCCGTCTTCGCGCCGCGCCATGCTCAGACCCCATACAGGCGGAAGCTGTCGCGCCCGGTCAGTTCGCGCAGCGCGCCCAGTTCCACCAGCCGCTCACACAGCCGCCGCGCGCCTCGCTCCGACAGGATATCCGGCATCACCTTGGCAAGCGCAACGGCGGTCAGCGCATCCTGCGAGAGGATCATTTCCACCGCCCGTGCGGCCCCCTTGGCTCGCAGCTTCGGCACCGCAGCACGAAGGCGTCCCGCCGCCCGCGCCAGTGCGCCTGCCAGGGGCAACGCATGGGCGACCCCGCTCACAGCAATTCGGTGACAGCTGAGCCGCAAATCATCGCCCCGCAAGCGCAGGTCGCGCGCCGTCATCACAGGGCCCAGAAGCGGCAGCATATGATCCCGCCCCAAGGCCAGGGACAGCACCGCATCTGCCAGGATCAAAGCCGCGATCTCGCCCCGCGGGTTGTCTGTCAGCACGGCCTCTATGACCTGCGCCGCGCGATCTACCGGGGTTGGCCCGGTGGCATCAAGGCTTAGGGCAATCCGCTCTGGCACGACACCCTCAAGGACCCGGCCCAGATTTGAGACCGAGATGGGCCGCGCCGCGGCCCGCGACCACTGCCGCAAAACCCGCCCTGCAGGCCCGGGATCATCACCCGCCTTTGTCAGATGCAGGGCATCACGCAGCGCACCGGCCCCTTCGCGACGGCCAGAAATTCTCACACAAACCTCTGCCGCCGCCAGAGCTAGGCGATTGCGCCACAAGGTTTGAGGCAGGTCGACAGCGGCGGTTACACAGCTCAGGTGCGCCAGCGCGGCCCCTGACCTGAATGTTGCGGATTCAAGGGTCTCAGCGGGTGCCCCGCTGATCCAGCCTGGAAGCGGGGGTAGCATCAGCAAGGGTTCCATGGGCTTGGTGCGCAGTTTTTCCATGAAGCCATGGTAGTTCGCAACGGCGCTTAAGGCGAGTTATATTCAGCAAAAGCGCCGCAGCTTTTCGAACGCCATTGTGTCCAATAAGATTGCATTATCGGACACAAGAAGGATATGCTCAAAGGCATGACCGAAACGCCCCAGAAATCGCCTTCAGATTCGCTGGAACGTCCCGATCGCCATGAACGGTACGACAGCGCTGATATGGAGCGCGACACGATCGCCCTGCCCTCCCATGTCGCTGGCTCGGGCACGCTTGACCGCCTGATCGAAACCGCGCGCGACTATGCGCGTCAGGCGGCGTCTGAGAACACGCGATCCGCCTATGCCAAGGACTGGGCCCACTTCGCCCGCTGGTGCCGGATGCGCGGTGTTGAGCCCCTGCCCGCCTCACCCCCGGTGATCGGGCTCTACATT
>JBKDYO010000011.1:0-47058 GCA_046305855.1 Paracoccaceae bacterium | reverse complement strand
TTCCGCCAGTGCCATCAGCGCCGAGCAAGAGGGCCTGCGGATTCCACCAGTCAAGCTGTTCAAGAAGGGCGAGCTGGATCAGGAGATCTACCAGATCATCTGCTCGAACATCCGCGTGTCGGAACAACGGATCGGCGACGTCAAGGCGCAGGCCTCGGCGCTCTTGGTCGGTGCCGAGCGGCTGGGCCTGGTTCTGGACCGCTATGGGGACGCGACTGTGAGCGAAGCAATTGCCGAGATGCGGGTACTGGCGGCACGGCAGATGCGGGCGATGATCGGCCTGATCCCGGACGGCACTTATCTTTCGCGAGCCTTCGTCGACAGCGACGGGGTCGTGAATGAACCACTGACGATTGCCCTGACCGTGACCAAGGGGGCGGGAAGTCTGACCTTCGACTTTGCCGGATCGTCGAAACCCTGCATGGGTCCGATGAACTCGGTCCAGGCGACCACCCTTTCGGCGGTCTATCTTGCGATGCGGCATATCTTCCCGGATGTGCCGATCTCTGCAGGCGCTTTCGAGCCGCTGGCCGTGACTGGGATCGAAGGCACGTTCCTCGATGCTCAGTATCCTCGCCCGGTCAGTGGCTGCGCGGCCGAGGTCAGCCAGCGCATCGCCGAGGCGGTCTTTGCCGCATTGGTCCAGGCGCTGCCTGACCGGGTGACAGCAGCCCCGGCGGGCACCTCCGGCAACTTTGGTCTTGGCGGGCACGACCCGGAACGGGGTCGCGACTATGTGATGTACCAGATCTCGGGCGGCGGCTATGGCGGCTTTGCTGAGGGCGACGGGATCTCCAACGGTTGCTCGACGATCGGTATCTCCAAGGCGCCACCGGTTGAGATCATGGAGCAGACCTATCCCGTCCTTTACCGCCGTTACGCACTCCATGAAGGCTCGGGCGGCGCTGGACAGCATCGGGGCGGCCTCGGGCTGGACTACGAGATTGAACTCCTTCGCGGCGAGGCTCGGGCAAGTTTCGTGATGGATCATGGCCGGGTCGGGCCGCAGGGTGCGCTGGGGGGACAGGACGGCGCTGTGAACCGGGTCGAGGTGATCCGCGATGGCATCACGCTTGTCCCCGAGCATTTGTCAAAAGCCCAGGACATCGCGCTCAAGGCCGGCGACCGGGTCCGGGTCCGCACCCCAGGCGGCGGCGGCTATGGCCCGCCCGCGGCCCGCGACCCCGCGCTCGTGGCCGAGGATCTGCGCTTGGGAAAATACACTGCAGCGGATGCTGCACGCCTTTGGCCCAGCCAGTAGTTGATGCGAGGGTGCTGCCAGACGAAGGCGAACCACAGTCTCCGTTACCCCAGCCCGTCTTCGGGTAAGGCAGCGAGAAAGCAGCTCCCCTCTCGGCGAGAGCGGCGGCGCGGTTGCGCTTGTAGGCGTTTCGGTCTTGGAGATATCGCTCCGTTGGAAAGTGGTTGTGGGCCAAGGCGTACGCTGAGGCGAACTTCTGCAGTGTTCGCATGCGACGGAACCGCAACATCGCTCGCTCTCGTAGTCGGAACGGCAGGTTCGAGTTCTGAGCTCGGTTGTTGAGCCAGCGTCCTATTTCGCGGTCATCTCCGCGGCTCATATCCTTTAGCGCAGCACCATAGCACCGCAGTCGATCCGTCACGATCTTCTCGGGCTGGCCAGACCGATTCATGGATTTCTTCAAAGATTTCAAGGCTGCTTCGCGATCACGCGTCTTGGTGACGATGATTTCCAGCACCTCGCCCTCATGATCGACAGCTCGCCAGAGGTAATGTGTAACGCCGTTGATCTTCAGGTAAACTTCGTCCAGGTGGCACTGCCAGTGGCGATCAGCTCGCATCGCCTCGACACGCTTGCCACGGATCCCGGCGGCGAACATCGGGCCGAACTTGTTCCACCAGTACCGCACCTTCTTGTGGCTGATCTCGATGCCCCATTCGTGCAGCAGATCCTCGACGTTCCTCAGCGACAACGGGAAGCGAATGTAGAGCATCACCGCAAGGCGGATAATCTCGGGACTGGTTTTGAAGTACCAGAAAGGGGAGGGTTGGGTCATTCCCGCAAGCGAGCGCCCGCACTGCCCTGCGGCAAAGAAAGTTCTTCTGAAGAAACAACTAAGGCAATCGGCAAGCACCTAATTTGACAAGGTGATAGCAAATTTACATGTTGCTCGCCTTCTCCAGTTGGAACAATGTGCAGCATGTCCGCCTTGATCGCAGTTCTGATCGCCGATGACCTGACCGGATCGCTCGATTCGATTGCTCCTTTTGCTGCGCTCGGGGCGAATTGCGTTACTGCCGTCTCGCTTGCTGCCATCCGTCCGGCGCTTGCCCACGCTCCTGAGGTTCTGTCGGTTAATCTTGGCACGCGCGAACTTCTGCCAGAGCAAGCCCGCATTCGGGCGGCTTCCGCAGCCGGTCTGCTGAGGGATGCCACCGGACCAGAGACGGTCTGGATCAAGAAGATCGATTCCCGGTTGAAAGGCTCTATTGAGGCGGAAATCTCCGGCCTGTTCGACGTCCTGCCTCTGGAGCGGGTTCTGCTCTGCCCCGCAATTCCAGAACTGGGGCGGATCGTCTCGCATGGTTACCTAAGGGGGGCTGGCATCGCGCAGGATCTGCATGTGGCGGAATTGGTCGCCGTCGAGCAGCAGTGCAGTTTTCCCGACGCAAACAACGAGACTGACCTTGACCGGCTGGCGAGTTCGGTTCAGCCGGGAACACTGGTGGCCGCAGCGCGTGGCCTCGCCGCTGCACTGGCACGGCGACTTTGTCCGGGTCGCCCTCCTTCCCCCGTCTACCTGAGGCATGGCCCGATCGGCTTTGCCGTAGGTTCGCGCGATCCCGTCACATTGGCACAGGTCGCGCTGCTTGGTGGTAAGGACGGGCCGAAGTTCACTCTCGCACCGGACGGAGAGGTTGGTCCAGTCGTAGACAGCGGGTCCTTTGTGATCCAATCGACAGAGGGTGCAGGGGCAGACGGAAGTGTCGTTTCGGCCCGTCTTGCGGCGGGAGTGGCCCGTCATGTTGCCGGTCTGAAAACACTCGTGCTGTCGGGGGGGGAAACCGCTGCGGCTGTTCTGGACGCGGTTGGCATTCGGCTCTTGCGGGTCAAGGGTGAAGTGTTGCCAGGCCTTCCCCTCTGCAACGCCGCCGACCTGCCCGGCTTTCCGGACCTGGTCACCAAGTCTGGTGGCTTCGGCCCACCAGATACACTTCTGCGGCTTTGGCAGGCCTCGCAACGTTCTGAAGGGTACCCATGACCGCATTCACACGACATGAAGGCTCGGATCCTCGTCCTGCGTCGGCTCCTCGTTCAGTGCTTCTGGCCGATGTCGTCCATGACCGAATTCGCCGGGCAATCGTCGACGGCCACTATGCTGATGGCGCTAGACTCCCGGGGGAGAACGACCTTGCCCGCCAGTTCGAGGTCTCCAGACCGGTCATTCGTGCGGCCCTGAAGCGCCTGCGAGTCGAGGGGCTGGTGATCTCTCGCCAAGGATCGGGCAGCTTTGTCGCCGCCCCGGGAGAGCCGAAGGCTCTGACATTCCAGCCGGTCGAGACCATTGCCGATCTGCAGCGCTGCTATGAATTCCGCCTGACGATCGAGCCTGCCGCCGCCGCAATGGCGGCAACGCGTCGAAGCGAGGGGCAGCTTGTCGAAATCGCCAAGTTCCTTGCGATGCTGCGGGACGCCACTGAACGGCGCAGCCACCGTGAGGATGCCGACTTCAGCTTTCACCTGGCAATCACCGAGGCGTCGAACAACCAGTACTTCGAGACCTCGATGCGCGCGTTGAAAGACCATATCGCGGTCGGGATGAAGTTCCACGGCTTGTCGCTCCAAGCCCTGCGCGGGGGCCTTGATCACGTGCTGGACGAACACACGGCAATCTTCGACGCAATCCGGCTGGGACAACCCGATGCCGCGCGCGAGACGATGCTGCGCCATGTCACCGGCTCTCGCGACCGGCTGTTCGAGGGGCGCTTGCTCGACTTGTCTTCGCGCTAGACCAGACCGTTAGAACGCGGAACGGTAGATCGCTTCAATGTCGACCACGCTCATGTCGCGGGGGTTGTTGTCCATAAGCCGACGGATGCCGTGCGCTTCCACGGCCCATCCGGCCAACTGTGTTTCGGACGCCCCGTTCGCGGATAGCCGCATCTGGACGCCCAACCGTTCGCACCATTCGCTCGCCGCGCCAAGCAGCTCGCCAGTCAGGCCAAGCAGGCTACCAATCTGTGCCGTCTTTTCCGGCACGGCGGGCGCATTGAAGGCAAGCACATGCGGGAAGATGATCGCGTTCGCCAACCCGTGCGGCAGCTTGAGGCGGGTGCCAAGGGGATAAGCAATCGCATGACCGGCGGCTGTGTTCACCGGCCCCAGGCAGATGCCGCCGTAAAAGGCCGCCAACAGCATTCCCGCCCGCGCTTCGCTGTCCGAGCCATCGGCCACGGCGCGGGGCAGGTAGCGGGCGACGAGCTCGATTCCCATCATGGCATAACTGTCGATCAGGGGGTGCGACTTGCGGCTGGTGAAGGCCTCCACGCAATGCGCCATCGCGTCGATGCCGGTGGCGGCGGTCACGGCGGGCGGCAGGGTCATAGTCAACGCCGGGTCCAACGCGACCATGTCGGCCAGCAGGTAAGGGCTTTCGACGGCCACCTTCATGCCCGTCGCCATGTCCGTAACAAGCGCGCGAATACCGGCCTCGGACCCCGTGCCCGCTGTCGTCGGCACCAAGGCCAGGGCGTTCTGTCGTCCGGCCACCTTGTTCGGTCCGATGATCTCGGCCAATTCTTGCGCGCCGCGAAGGACCGTGACCAGCTTCGCAAGGTCCATCACAGACCCGCCGCCGAAGCCAACTACCAGATCAGGTGCCGCGTCCCGCGCTGCCATCACGGCACGTGCCAGGTTGTCGGTGTCGGGCTCCGGCTTCACGCCGTCGAAAACCGTCACCACTCCCGGCAGAGCCAATGCCTGTACCCTTGCGGCCATAGACCGTTGCGTCAGCACCAGGATGCGCTGGAACCCCTCGGCCTTCGCCCAGGCGCCGACCTCGGCTGCCGTTCCGGTGCCGAACTCTAGCCGGCGGGGCTGGTGGATGCGCAGGGGGCGGGAGAGGTCGGTCATGTGACAAGGTCCTTCACGCTGGCGCCAATGGCGGTCAGTCGGACTTTCAGGTCGGCAAGCTCGGCGGGGGTGAGGCCCACCAGCGGTGGACGCGTCCGGGTCCAAAGGGCGGCGCCGTGGCGATAGGCGACCATTGCCTTGATCGCCGGGATCTGGGTGTAAGAGTTGGACAGGTCGCGGAACGCATTGATCCGGGCCTGCGCGGCCTCGACTTCCGCTTTGCGGTTGGGGTCGGCATGGTGGCGGAAGACTGTGGCCAGGCTGTCCGCCACAAGGTTCGAGGTTGCCGTGATGCAGCCCGCGCCGCCCATGCCCATCAGGGGAAGGAGAAGCGGGTCGGCTCCCGCCAGTACGGCGAACCCCGGAAATCGGGCGATCATCGCTGTCATGTTCTCGATCTTGCCGGCGGAGTCCTTGATACCCACAACGGTCTGCGGGAAGGCAGTTACCAGCCGCGCGATCAGGTCATGGCTGATCGGCACACCCGACACCTGCGGAATGTGGTAAAGTACCACCTGAAGGCGGGTATCCCCAATGCTTTCAATGACATGCGAATAGGCGCGATAGAGGCCCTCGTCGCTGACGCCTTTGTAGTAGCTGGGAGGCAGCATCACGACGCGGGTCACGCCCAGCGATAGGGCATGGCGCGTAAGCTCGATGGTTTCAGGGAGCGCATTGACCCCAGTGCCGGGCACAAGTCTTTCCGACCCGACAGCCTTGGCGGCAGCCTCAAGGATCGTCCGGCGTTCCGCCAGCGAGAAGGAATTCGCCTCTCCGGTAGTGCCCAGAAGTGCAATCCCGTCGCAGCCGTCGGCAATCAACGCTTTGGCATGGGCCGCCAGCGCCCCAACATCTGGCGACAGGTCGGCATTCACCGGCGTTGCAGAGGCACAATAAACACCGCGGATCATGTCGGCCTCCGGGCTGCGGCCATGCGGCGGGCGTAGGCCAGCGCATGATCGAGGTTGACGTTCTTCGCGATACCTTTGCCCGCGATGTCGAAGGCCGTTCCGTGGTCCACCGAACAGCGGTCGATCGGCAAGCCAAGGCTCACGTTCACCGCCGTGTCGAAGGCGACGAGCTTGATCGGGATGTGCCCCTGGTCGTGGTACTGCGCGACGATCAGGTCGAAGGCCCCCTCGTAGGCGCGGTGGAAAACGGTATCCCCAGGGACCGGGCCATGGGCGTCAATCCCCTCGGCCCGCGCAGCCGCGACCGCGGGGGCGATCTGTGTGTCGTCCTCATCCCCGAAGAGCCCCCCCTCGCCGCAATGCGGGTTCAGGCCCGCGACCGCGATCCGCGCCTTGATGCCAAGGCGGAGGAACTGCTGATGCCCGGCCCGGATCGTCGCCAGGATGCGGTCTGTGCGCACCCGGTCGATGGCGCCTTTCAAAGAAATGTGGGTGGAGACGTGAATGACGTTCAGCCGCTCTGACGTGAGCAGCATGAAGCTGGATTTTGCACCGGTCAGGGCCGCCAGCATCCCCGTATGCCCGTCGTAATGATGCCCCGCTGCATTCAGCGCGGCCTTGTTGATCGGCGCGGTGACGATGCCCGCTATCTCTCCCCGTTCGGCTTGCCGCACGGCGGCCTCGATGAAGCGGAAACAAGCCTCACCCCCACGCGGGTCGAGCTTGCCGAAAGGCATGACATCCCCCGCGATGTCCGTCTGGTGCAGGTCCAGCAGGCTGATATCCAGTCCCGTGCCCAGCACCTTCTCCGCCGCCGCCAGGCTGCCCTCATTGCCGAAGATGCGATATCCGCGCCGCGCATCGGCGCTCAGCGAGGCCATCGACTTCAAAATGATTTCGGGCCCCACGCCCGCGGGGTCGCCCATGGTGATGCCGATTGGCGCGGTCATGCCGGTCCTTCCCAATTCGTCCGTCCTGGTCCCGTCACCGCATGGCAGGCGACATGATGTCCAGCCGCCACCTCTCGCCAGTCAGGGACCGTGGTCTTGCAGATGTCGCGCGCCAGGGGGCAGCGCGGGTGAAAGCGGCAGCCCTGCGGCGGGTTCAGCGGGCTTGGCACCTCGCCCACCAGCCGCTGCCGGTTCCGCGGCGCGCGGGGGTTCGGTTCGGGCACGGCAGAGAGCAGTGCGCGGGTGTAGGGGTGGAGAGGTTCCGCGAAGAGCGCCTGCGACGGAGCCAGTTCCGCCAGCCGCCCCAGATACATCACGCCGACCCGGTCGCTGATGTGGCGCACTACCGCCAGGTCATGCGCGATGAAGAGGTAGGTCAGCCCGTATTTCTCCTGCAGATCCAGCAGGAGGTTCAGGATCTGCGCTTGCACCGACACATCCAATGCCGAGATCGCCTCATCGCAGACGATGAACCGCGGCTGGCAGGCCAGCGCCCGCGCAATCGCTACCCGCTGGCGCTGCCCGCCCGACAACTCATGCGGATACCGGTTGGCGAAGCGGGCGGTCATGCCGACATCTTCCAGAAGCCGCGCGACGCGGGC
Organism: Paracoccaceae bacterium; assembly: GCA_046305855.1. Lineage (GTDB taxonomy): Bacteria > Pseudomonadota > Alphaproteobacteria > Rhodobacterales > Rhodobacteraceae > Tabrizicola. Next base: position 39,482 of record JBKDYO010000011.1, on the reverse strand, counting down.
CGGAATGTCGGCCTTCGGGACCAACCCATGAAAACGGATCGGTTCGGCCAAGGCCTCACCGATGGTCATCCGGGGGTTCAAGGTCGAGTAGGGGTCCTGAAACACGATCTGCAAGTCACGCCGCAGGGGGCGCATCGCGTCTTCATCAAGGCCCGCAATGTCCTGCCCTTTGTAACGCACCGAACCGGAGGACGGGCGCTGCAAGTTCAGGATCGCAAAGCCTGTCGTGGACTTGCCGCAGCCGGATTCGCCGACCAGCGACAGGGTTTCGCCCTCGATGATATCGGCGGAGAAATCGTCCAGCGCTCGGACAACGGCGTGCTTTTCGCCGAAGGCCCCCAGCCGGATATCATACCGCTTCGCCAGCCCGCGGATTTCCAGCAGTGTCGTCATGCCAAAGCCTCCAGCACGACCGGGCAGGCCACCTTGTGCCGCCCGTCGCCCGGCATCGCCTGCAGCTTCGGCACCGTTTCGCGGCACGATGGCCGCACGAAGCCACAGCGCGGGGCGAAAGGGCAGCCAGGTGGGCGGCGTCCGGGTTCGGGTGGCGTCCCGGCAATCGATGGCAACCGCTCCATTGCAGCACCAGCCAGAGTGGGTAGCGAGCCGAGGAGCGCCCTAGTATAAGGGTGCGTCGGCCGGTCGAATATCTGCTGAACTGGAGCATCTTCGACCACCGTTCCTGCATAGAGAACGGCAATCCGGTCCGCCAAGCCCGCGATCAGCGCCAGGTCATGCGTGATCCAGACCACCGACATCTTCAGGCGGTCCTTCAACTCGCGCACGAGGTCGACGATCTGCGCCTGAATGGTCACGTCCAGCGCCGTGGTGGGCTCGTCCGCGATCAGCAGCTTCGGGTTCCCCGCCAACCCCATTGCGATCATCACCCGCTGGCGCATCCCGCCCGACAGCTCATGCGGCCAGGCATTCGCGCGTTCCTCGGGCGCGGGGATGCCGACCAACGCAAGCAACTCCACCGCCCGCACCCGCGCCGCCGCTTTGGTCATGCCTTTCTGGTAGATCAGCGCCTCTGCAATCTGGTCGCCGACGCGGATCACCGGGTTCAGGCTCGTCATCGGGTCCTGGAATATGAAGCCGATCTCGGATCCCCGCACCTTGCGCAACTCCTTGGCCGACAGCTTCAGAAGGTCCCGCCCGCCGAACAGCGCCTGTCCCCCGGTCGCACGGATCCGGTTCGGCAGAAGGCCGACCAACGACAGCATGGTCAGCGACTTGCCGCAGCCGGATTCCCCGACGATACCAAGGCTTTCACCCTCCATCACCGCTAGGTCGATGCCATCCACCACCCGCGCCGGGCCAGAGTCGCGGGCGATGTCGATGGTCAGGCCCTTGATGTCGAGAAGGGTCATTTCTGCCCCTTGGGGTTCAAGGCGTCGTTCAGCCCGTCGCCAAGGAAGTTGAAGGCGACCGTCACCACAGCCAGCACCGCCGCAGGGGCCGCGAGGAGGTGGGGGTAGTTGGTCCAGACCCGAAGGCCGTCCGAAATCATGTTGCCCCAGCTTGGGGTCGGCGGGGTGACCCCCACCCCTAGGAAGGAGAACGCGCTTTCCAGAACCATCGCTGTCCCAAGACCAGCCGAAACGGCTACGATCAGCGGCCCCATCGCGTTCGGCAAGACATAGCGCGTCAGGATCAGCCGATTGGTCAGCCCCATTGCGCGGGCCGCGGTCACGTAGGGCCTGCGCCGCACCGACAGGACCTGCGCGCGGACAAGGCGGGCGTAGGGGGGCCAGGTGATGAGGGCCATGGCTCCGAAGACCAGCACGAAATCAATGATCTGCGTGTTGCGGTAGATCGGGTTCAGCGTCTCCATGTACCGCGCTTCCATCCACAGGCTGATCGGCTGCTTGAGACTGGCGTTGATCACGACGACCAGCAGAAGCTGCGGCACGGACATGGTGATGTCGGTGAACCACATCACAAATCGGTCGAACCAACCGCCGTAGAAGCCTGCGATGGCGCCCAAAAGAACGCCGATTGCGACGGCGATGATGGTGACGCCCACGGCCACCATGAACGCCGTCCGCGCGCCGTAGATCAGTCGAGACATCACGTCGCGGCCGAGGTCGTCGGTGCCCAGCCAATGTTGGCCGGAGGGCGGATCATTCCGCAGGTCCAGGTTCTGTGACAGGAAATCATATGGCGACAGCCACGGCCCGAAGACCGCGACGATGACCAGCGCTGCGATGATGACCAGCCCCGCCACCGCCAGCTTGTTGCGCCGCAACCGCCGCCAGGCATCGCGCCAAAGGCTGGAAGGCTTGTCCTCGATGTCGATCATCGTCATCTCAGGACCCCTTCACTTCGGCGGCGCGGGGGTCGAGCAGCGGATAGAGGAGATCGACGAGCAGGTTCGAAGCCATCACGAGGAAGGACCCGATCAGCGTCACTGCCAGGATTACCGGGTAGTCGTTATTGATCAACGCCTGCACCGTCAGGCGACCAAGTCCGGGAAGGCCAAAGACCAGCTCAACAAAGATCGCGCCATTGACGATGGTGATCATTATAAGCCCCAACTGCGTTACGACAGGTGTCAGAACCGGTCGCAGGATGTGGCGCAGCGCCACCATGATCTCGGGCACACCTTTGGCGCGGGCGGTCCTCACGTAATCCTCACTCAGGACCTCAATCACCGCCGCCCGCGTCTGCCGCAGGATCAAGGCGATGGGCTGGAACGACAGCACGATCAGCGGCAGGATCACCTTGACGCTGAACACCCCGCCCCAGCCGTAAGGCACCGCGCCATCTGGCAGAACCATCAGCAGAAGCACCATCAGCAAGGGCCCTGCCACGTAAGGGGGGATCGCCCAAAGGGCCACCGCTGTCCCCAGGATGAAGTAATCCAGCCGCGAATTCTGCCGCAGTCCCGCCACCATCCCGAGCGGCACCGCCACCAGCGCAGTCACCACGATCGTCATCAGCCCCAGGGCCGCCGACACCGGAGCCGCCGCCGACACCATCGCCCAGACCGACCGGCCCGAGGTCAGCGAGTTGCCGAAATTCCCGTGCAGAAGGTTCCATATGTAACTGCCGAACTGCACCAGGAAAGGTCGGTCCAGCCCCGCCTCGGCGCGGATTGCCTCAATCTTGACCGGGTCATAGGCCACGTCCCCTGGCGCGCGCAGGAAGATCAGCTTGATCGGATCGCCCGCGCCGTAGAACGCGAGCGCATAGACCCCCAGCATGACAAGCAGCACCGAGGGCACCCAGATGATCAGGCGGCGCAGGATATGGGCGAGCATGTCTGGCTTTCTCGGACAAAAGCGGGGCAGGAAGATACTCCCCGCCCCGCCACTATAGCGTCAGATCACGAGATCGAGACGTTCCAGGGTGCCACGACCTGCCAGTCGAGGTTCTTTTCCATCCCCGACACGTTGGCGGTGGCCCAGCGGCTCATCGTCTGCTTGTACCAGGGGATGAACATGAAGTCGTCGCGGAAGATCCGCTGCGCTTCTTGCGCCTTGGCGACCCGGTTCGGATCGTCAGCGGGCAGCGCAAGCGCTTCGGCGATCAGGGCATCGACTTTGTCGTTCTTGTAGCCGCCCATCTTGCCTTGCGCGTTGCCCGAGCCCGAGCCGATGGAGCCCGCAAGATAGCTTGGCGCATCCGGGACGCGTGTGCCAACGTCGTCGCGGAAGATCTGGATCGCGTTCTGGTCGGGGCCGGAATATTGATCCTGCTGCGGTTTCATGTCGACCGCGCTGATGCCAAGGTTCTGCCGCCACTGTTCGGCGATGTACTGCGCCGCCGCCTCGTTTGCCGGGCTGGAGATTCCCACGAACATCAGCTTCGGCAGCTTCTCAGGCCCGCCATAGGTGGATGCCGCCAGCGCCGCCTTCGCCGCCTCCGGGTCGTAAGGGAAGGGCGTGAAGGACGCGTCATCCTCACCGGGTACCGAGTTCATCACGGTGTCGGTCTTCTGGTGCGGGCCGTCCGGGAAGCTCGCCTTGATCAGCCCGTCACGGTCCACCGCAAGGATCAGCGCCTCGCGAACCTTGGGGTCATCCATTGGTGCGCGGGTGGCGTTGAACCAAAAGTGCTGACTCGTGGGGATCGTCGGCCCCGCCGCAAAATCGGCGCCGAGGTCCAGTACGATGGTCGACGTGACAAGCTCGGTATGCGCTTGATACTCGCCGGATTTCAGCATCTCGGTCGCGGTGACGTTGTCTTCGACTGCCGTCAGCTCGATCCGCGCCAGCTTGGGCGCCGGGCCGAAGAAGTTCGGGTTCGGCACCCAGACCACGCTGCCCGCATCCAGATCGACGCTTTCCATCATGAACGGACCGGAGGTCGCACCATTCGCACCCAGGAACCAGTCCGCCACCTCATTGCCATCCGCGCCGCGCGCGACCGAGACCTTGACGATAGGCGCGATGTGGTTCGCCAGTCGCTGGTAGAAGATCGGGTCCGGGCCTGCCAGCGTTACCACCAACTCGCCCTCGCCCGCCACGATGCCGGAAATGTCGGTCGCCGTGCCATCCTTTACTGCGCCGTAGCCCGCAACGCCCGACAGCACCTGATCGACGCGCTGGTTCTTGGTCGTCGGCATCGAGGACAGCTCCCAGCTGCCCTTCACATCCGCCGCCGTGATCGGTGAGCCATCGGCAAACTTGGCGTCCGGGCTGACCTTCAGCGTCCATACGGTGAAATCGGCGTTCGGCGCCCATTCGGTAAGGACATAGGGCTGGATCTCGCCCTTGTCGTTGAAATACATCGAACTCGCGTTCCAAAACGAGTTCCAGCGGAACGGCACGCCGCCGCCGCGCAGGGGCGACCAGTCCTGATTGAAGGCGGGGTTGATAGCCTTCAGCACCTGGCCCTCTTGCGCCATCACGATCCGCGCACCCGGCCCGAAGGCCGCGACCGCGACAACCGAGCCAAGTCCGAACTGCAACAGGCCCCGGCGGCTTACGCCTGCCTTGCTTTCATTCTCTCTCATATCTTCCTCCCGAAAAGCATCACCGGCCGTTGCCCGGCCCTCACGACTCTGACAAAGCAGACCGTTGTGTGACAGGCCTGTCAACTTGTTATTTCTAACCTGACAAGTTGGCGCGACAAGTCCGATTGCGGAATGCGACGGTCAGCTCATAAATCGATATGAAATCAATTATTTCAGACAAAGAGCACCACGAATCCGGAAAAACAGCTCTTGACAGGCAACTTGACAACTTGTGATCTCAGCCCGTCGCAAACGCACAGGTTCCCAATGTCCGCCTTTCCGCAACGTGAGCTGTCGACGTCCGAGATCGAGGCTGCAATGGACGGTCACCTGCATGTGTCGCCCTCGGGCCGAGTTGATGCCTTCCTGCCCTCACCGATGGTGCAGAACCACGCGGCGAACCTGCATTTTCTGCCCGATGGCCGTCTGGCCTGCGTCTGGTTCGGCGGCACGATGGAAGGGATGGGCGACATCTCCGTCTACATGTCCACGCTTGGACCAGAGGGGTGGTCCGACGCCCGCCGCTTGTCGGATGATTCCACCCGGTCTGAGCAGAACCCGGTCCTTTTCACCGCCGGCGATGGCGCAGTCTGGCTTTTCCACACCAGCCAACCAGGCGGGCGGCAGGACGAATGCGAAATCATGGCCCGGGTCTCGCATGACGGTGGTGAGAATTTTGGCGGCGCCAATCGCGTTGGCGACTTTCGCGGAATCTTTGTCCGCCAACCGCCGCAGATAGGCCCTGCGGGTGAGTGGCTTTTGCCCGGCTTTCGCTGTGTGACGCCCGCCGCCGGGCGCTGGACCGGCGACATCGACAGCGCGGTGATGCTGATCTCGCCCGATCAGGGGCAAAGCTGGCAGGCGGTGGAAGTGCCGGACAGTTTGGGGGCCGTGCATATGAACCCCGTGGCCCCTCTGGTCGTTGTCATGCCGGCCTTCTACCGCGACCGCTTTGCCTGTTGGGTCAAGCGCAGCCTTTCGACCGATGGCGGGCTGAGCTGGTCCGCGCCGCAACCTACGGATCTTCCCAACAACAACTCTTCTGTGCAGGCGGTACGGCTGGCCGATGGGCGCATCGCCATGGTCCTGAACCCGATCAGCGCCGCCCAGTCCGACGCCCGCCGCGCCTCGCTTTATGACGAGATCGAGGGCGAGGCCGAGGTATTGGCCGTGACCACCGGCCCGAAGGCGATCTGGGGCGTCCCCCGCGCGCCTATGGTGCTGGCGCTGTCGTCAGACAACGGCGCGACGTTTCCGGAGCGGATCGTGCTGGACGACGGCTCGGGGCATGCGCTGTCGAACAACTCTGCCGCCGGGGTGAACCGCGAGCTCTCCTATCCATCGATCCTGCAGGACGCCGAGGGGCGGCTGCACATCGCCTACACCTACCACCGCCGTGCCATTCGCTATGTCAGTTTGGACTGTCCCCCAAAGGATCGTCAGTAGCAGGGGCCGGTCGATGGTGCGGACCATCGAAGCTTGTCGGCAGGAGTTGTCAGAGGGATCGTCATACTGACCGCTTGACGCCCCCTCGACTGAATCTAGGGAAATTAACTAGGGGGTGCTGTCAGACGAATGCGAGCCAGCCTCCGTTATCGCTACCTCAGCTTTCGATGAGGCCGCTAGAAGGACGCGCCAATCCGCGAGAGCGGCGGCGCGGTTGCGCTTGTAGGCGTTTCGGTCTTGGAGATGTCGCTCCGTTGGAAAGCGGTTGAGGACCAAGGCATGGACTGAGGCGAACTTCTTCATCTTGCGCATGCCCCAGAAGCGCAACATCGCTCTCGTCGTAGGAACGGCAGGTTCGAGTTCTGAGCTCGGTTGTTGAGCCAGCGTCCGGTCTCCTGCCGATCAACAGCACCGATCTCCTTCAGGGCGGCACCGTAGGACCTCAGTTTGTCCGTGACAAAATCCTCGGGCCGACCATGTCGTCGCATTGATTTCTTGACGATTTCAACGCGGCCTTCTTGTCGCGCCTCTTCGTGACGTAACTCTCAAGCACTTCGCCCTTATGGTCGACCTCCCGCCAGGGGAAATGCCTCTCTCCGCTGATCTTCACGAGTATCTCGTAGAGATGCTATCGCAAGCGGCTCAATCGCATCCCCTCGACACGGCGCTTACGGATCTCGGCGGCGAACATCAGTCCGAACCGGTGCCACCAGAACCGGACCGTCTCGCGACAGATGTCGGTGCCGCGCTCGTGCAGCATATCCTCGACGTTGCGGAGCGACAGCGGGAACCGGTTGTACATCATTTCCGTCAGGCGGATGATCTCCGGGCTCGTCTTGAAATAGCGGAACAGGGAGCGTTTGGTGATGGCCGAACGCTACCCGGCACTCTACCCGGTCTCAAGCCTCGTTGCTCTGACAGAACCATTATAAGCCTAGCAGACTGGTTTCCTCAGACCATACCCTTGACTGCACGTGATCTGCGATACTTCTGGGCGACGTTTCGGACGAAGCCAATGTTGCATCGCGCTACTGTCAACGTCGCGAATCATCATACAAGCGAGAGGCTTCCCAAATGTCTTATGCCATCCTTGCGCGTCAGCCCGGCGAAGCATCTGTTCTGCAGCGGGTGGATCGTGAGCCCCCCGTGCCAGGCCCGGGGCAGGTGTTGATCCGGCACGAGGCGATCGGCGTGAATTTCATCGACATCTACTTCCGTCAGGGCCTCTACCCTTGGCCAGTGGACAAAGACCTTGTCCTTGGCAGCGAGGGCGCTGGTGTGGTCGAGGCGCTGGGCGACGGCGTGGACAACGTGAGGGTCGGTCAGCGTGTGGCCTACACCTTGCCGAACGGGTCATATGCGACCCATCGCGCCGTGCCCGCCGCGCATGTGGTGGCGCTGCCCGACGACATCCCGTTCGACATTGCGGCTGCCGTGATGCTGAAAGGGCTGACTGCCCACTATCTGATTCACAATTCGCATCCAGTGCAGCGCGGAGACACCGTGCTGTTTCATGCAGCTGCGGGTGGGGTGGGTCTGCTGGCCGGACAATGGCTTGCTGCCAAGGGGGTACGGGCCTTCGGGACAGCGGGCGGGGCGGCAAAGGTGGCCCTGGCGCAAGAGCATGGCTATGCGGCGGTCTGTGACTATCAGTCGGACGATTTCGTCAGATTTGTCAAAGACCGGACCGATGGCGCCGGGGTGGCGGCGGTCTACGACAGCGTAGGTGCATCAACAGTGATCGGGTCAGTGGAATGCCTTGCCACCTTCGGCACGCTGGTCAGTTTCGGCCAGTCGTCCGGTGCGCCTGATGCATTGCGCGTCAGCCATCTGGCGCGGGGGTCGTTGCGCGTGACGCGCCCGTCCCTGTTCCATCACACCGCATCACGCGCCTGGCTGGAACAGGCAGCGGCAGACCTGTTCCAGATGATCCGGCAGGGCGACATCAAGGTGCGCATCGACCTGACCCTGCCGCTGGAGGATGCGGCGCAGGCGCATGAGGCGCTCGCCAGCCGAAAGACAACGGGTTGCATCGTGCTGCGACCCTGACCGCCCGGTCCTGCGGCCGAAGGGTCAGCCTTGGGTCGCGTGGGCGGCAGACAGGTAGGTCTGAACGGCGAGGGTGATCGTGCGCTCGATGTCAACCGACGTATCGCCGTAAATCTGCTTGCGGATGCCGTGATACAGGATCGCGCCGTGCATCTGCCAGACAAGGTCGTGCGGGCTGCCGGCCGCCGCATCTTGCGAGGCCCGCCCCATTGCAGCGCAGGTTTCCGCCCAGATCGGGGCCAGCAGAACCGTCTGGACCCTCTGAAGATAGCGGTTGTTCAGGTCCAGCCCCTTCAACCCGGCGTAGAAGAAGATTCGCATCCAGTTCCTGTCGAAGATCACCGCGGTATAGCTTCGGTAGAAATCGAGCAGGCGGTCCTCGATCGGGCGGTCCTGGTCGCAGATGGTGGTTTCCCAGCCATGGTGCCAGCGATCCAGATAAACAGCATGATAGACTTCGTTGACGAGGTCTTCCTTGGACAGAAAGTACCGGTAAAGAAGCGGCTGCGTTATGCCCAGGCGCTTGGCAAGTCCGCGCGTGCCGCCGTCAAACCCCTCGTCTGCGAAGTACTGTATCGCCGCGTCCAGCAGTTCCTGCTTGCGCGCCTTGGGCGACAGGCGGGCGCGCCGACGGGTGGTCTCGGCTGTCAAAGCCGGGTCGGCAGGTATCTGGATCATTGTCATTTCGTGCTCTTTCGGCAAACGGGGCCGGACTATCCTTGTGTCTTTCGTTGCGCGGCCCTCGAATATTCTTTATCGTCTGATAAATAGAAGCGGCCCTGTGCCGAGAGAATAGCGGGAGATGCGCCGATGGCAATGAAGGTGAACCGGGCAAAGATCTACGAGGCGGCGAAGGAGCTGTCGAATTGGGGACGCTGGGGGCCTGATGACCAGATCGGCACGCTGAATCTCGTCACGCCGGAAGACGTGGCGGCCGCGGCCAGGCTGGTGCGGCGTGGCAAGACCTTTGCACTGGGCCTGCCCCTGAACGAGAAGATCCAGTCGGGCCTGTTTGGCGGGCGCTGGAACCCGCTGCACCAGATGCTGGCCACCGGCACCGATGCAGTGGCCGGTGTGCAGGACGGCGATGGCAAGGCCTATCTCCGCTATGCCGACGACGCGATCAACTTGCCGATGCAATGTTCCACCCAGTGGGACGCGCTGGCGCATATCTTCTTGGACGACAAGATGTGGAACGGCTACCCGGCCACGCTGGTCGACGTGCAGGGGGCCAAGAAGAACGGCATCGAACACACCCGCGACAAGATGGTGGGACGCGGCGTGCTTCTGGATGTGGCGCGCTGGAAAGGTCTTTCATCGCTGCCCGATGGCTATCCGGTGACAAACGCCGATCTGGATGGAACGGCGACCGCTCAGGGTGTCGAGATCCGGCGGGGTGACTTTGTCATCGTGCGGACCGGGCACCAGGAACGCTGCCTCGCTGCCGGGGACTGGACGGGCTATGCCGGGGGGCATGCTCCGGGACTGGCGTTCGAGACCGCCTACTGGATCCGCAAGCACGACATCGCGGCGATCTGTGCCGACACATGGGGCTGCGAAGTGCGTCCGAACGAGACGGACGAGGCGAACCAGCCCTGGCACTGGGTGGTGATCCCGGCCATCGGCATCACCATGGGCGAGATCTTCTATGTGAAGGAGCTTGCCGAGGATTGCGCCGACGACAAGGTCTATGAGTTCTTCTTCTGCGCCCCGCCGATGAATATGCCGGGGGCTTGCGGTTCTCCGATCAACCCGCAGGCAATCAAGTAGAGGCCAGGGCAGCGGGGACGACCGCCGTCTCGGCCATGATCCGCGCCAGATTCGGGTTCGACCTGCCGTCGGCATTCGGGCCGCTCTCTGGCGCGGCAAAGATATAGCCGCCCAGCCTTCGGGCGGTCAGAAGGGCCAGTTCTGCCGCCGCGCGACGTTCTAGCGCATAGGCTGCAAGTCCTGTCGCGACATCAGGCTGCCTGAGGTGGCGCGCCAGAGCCTCCGCATCGGCGGCGGCCTTGGTCACGCCCATGCCCACATGTGGGCGCGCAACACAGGCTGCATCCCCCGCCAAAGCCACGCGGCCCGCCACGAAGCTGGGCGACAGATGGTCATAGATCGGCGTGAAGAAGGGCCTTTCCGATCGGTCGAGGATCTTGAGAAACGGCCGTGACAGGTTCGCCCGGGCAAAGGCGTGCATGCGCGCCAGCACCTCATCGCGCACCAGGGGAGGCGGGATCGTGACAGGGTGCAGCGTTCCGGAGGCATCGGTCAGCATGTCGGTCAGCTCTGCCGGATCAACCGGCGCATACCAGACGAAGTTGTACCGCCGGTGCCCGGGGCGCAGGTCATTTTCCGGTCCCGCAATCGGATAGCCAAGGATCTGCGTCCCCTGCGGCAGGAAGAACCCGAAAGCGTCGAAGACTTGCGCCCGGACGTCTTCGGGGAGGTCGGCTTCATGCGCGAGGCAGCGCCAGACCACATAGCCGGAGTAGACCGGCTGCACCTCGGGTTGCATCTGCACCCGGACAGCCGAGCGAAAGCCGTCCGCGCCGATCAGCAGGTCAGCCTCGGTCCGGCTGCCATCCTCGCAGGTCAGCGAGACGTGGTCGCCATGATCCTCATAGGCCGAAACCGCCTTTCCCAGCCGATACCCCCCGTCAGGCACAAGCTTGCGGAGGAGCGAATGCACCCGGTCCCAGGCGGTCACGATCTGCGGCAACGGCAGGGTGGCCACACGGCCTCCGGCAAGGTCGAAGGCCACCCGGTCGGTCACCTGCACCCCCAGGTCGGCTGTCGATGCGCCGGCCTGGGCAATCAGGCTGACCAGAAGATCATGCGTGACGATCCCGGCTCCCCGACCGGACAGCTCGGAGCGTGAGCGTTCGAAGACGACGGTTTCCCATCCGGCGAGCCGCAGGAAGGCGGCACAGAAGAGCCCGCCGATGGAACCGCCGCAGATAACAGCCCGCCGCGCCATTGTCTCTCCTTGTCTTGGCCTCTAATTTATCAGACTATAAATTAAACCGCACCGAGGCAACGGAGACATGCGATGATCGCCAGACCTGATCCCGCTGCACCCCATTGGTCTGCTGCACTTGTCGATGAACTGGCGAACGCGGGCGCGAACGGCAAGGTCGGCACGCGTCTAGTCAGCGAGACCGAAGATTTCCGGGTCTGGCTGATCGAAATCGCGCCGGGCGAGCGGTTGCCGTTTCACACGCATGTCCTCAATTACTTCTGGGTTGCCACCTGCGCGGGGCGCGCTCGGTCGCGCGCTACGGACGGAACGGTCAGCGAGATGGACTATGCGCATGGCCAAACCCGGCATATGGCCTTTGGCAAGGGCCAGTCCATGACGCATGATCTTGAGAACATAGGGGAAAACGTGCTGACCTTCACAACGGTCGAGGACAAACGCAGCCCGAACGCGCCGTTGCCTATCTAGACTTGCGAAAGGGTGTGAAACCCGCCGCGCTGAAACACCAGTGGCCGGTCCTCGGCGCGGCGCAGGGTCAGCACTTCGGCAAGCATGATCTCATGGTCGCCACCCGGATAGCGGGCCACGGTGCGGCATTCGATATGGGCCAGCGCCCCGGAGATGAGCGGCAGACCATGCGCACCTGCTATCAGATCAACCCCTGCGAACTTGTCTTCTGACGGTCGGGCAAACTGCAATGCCATGTCCTTTTGTGCCTCGGCCAGCACGTTCACGGCGAACAGGTCGTTGCGGCGGAATTCAGCAAGACTTCGAGCCTTCACGGCAAGACTCCACAAGATCAGCGGTGGATCAAGCGACACGGTGTTGAACGAACTTGCGGTAACACCGAGGCGAAACCCGTCGGGGCGGCCCAGCGTCATCACCGTCACGCCCGTCGCGAAGGTGCCCATCACATCGCGGTAACGCACCGGATCGCACGGAAGCAGACCGGTCGGCCCGACAAGATGGTTGGCGACAATCATGCCGATCCTCATGTTTCCGGTCTCTCGATGGGCAGATTTAGGTGTGGCCCGCCATCACTTCCAACAATAGTATCTGGGGATAGGCATCAGATTCGATAATACCCATGAACTTCCGCCAGCTTGCAACCTTCGTAGGGGTCTACGATGCGGGGTCGTTCAACCGGGCAGCGGTGCGGTTGAACGCAACGCAGTCAGGCCTGTCGATGCAGATCAAGACCTTGGAAGACACGCTTGGCACAGTGCTGTTCGAGCGTTCGGCAAAGGGGGTCACGCCGACCTATGCCGGTCGCAGGCTGTACGAGACTGCCGTCGAGATCCTGCGAAGGCTGGATGGGGCCGAGGCAGAGCTTCGCAACCTGTCAGGAACCATCAACGGGCCGGTCCGGGTTGGCCTGATGCCGACCTTCACCCGCGGCGTGCTTGCCCCCGCGCTGAGCCGCTTTATCACCGACCACCCCAATGCAGAGCTCACCGTGCTGGAAGGCTATTCGGCCCAGCTTCTGGACCGTCTGGCCGAAGGGGAAGCGGATTTCGTGGTTGTCCCCCAAGACGGCGGCCGCGACGGGATGCGCAGCCGTCTTCTGGGAACCGACCGCGAGTTTCTGGTCACCCGGCCCGGTGGCGAACGTCCGCACCTTACGCCCGTGCGCCTGGCCGATGTCGCCCCGCTGCGGCTTGTCCTGCCCGCGCGCGGCAACGCCAGGCGGGACCGGCTGGATGCCTTCATCGCGGCAAGTGGCCTTGAGGTCGACAAGATCATCGACATGGATGCCATGTTCGCCACGCTGGAATTCGTGGCCTCGTCTGACTATGGCACCGTCTTGCCCGCCACGATCTGCCGCAAGGATATCGACGGGCGCGACCGCTGGCTGCACCCGATCACCGGGCCGCATTTGACCGTCAACTATGTGGTCGTGGAACCCGCCCGCAAGGTTCTGACCCCGGCGGCTGCCATGTTCCTGCACTATCTGGAAGAAGAATATCATCGCGCTTCGGACGAATGGTCGGTCATTCTGACCGGTTCCGAGGGGTATCAGGGTATCTGATGCCCATCATAACATATTATCGTTTCCGCTGAATCCGTCAGAGCCCTAACGTCGATCTCTCACCCAGTTGGAGACCTTTGATGCAGCTTGGCTTCTTCACCATGCCCATCCACCCGCTGAGCAAGGATTGGCGTCAGTGCTTGCGCGAAGACCAGAGCGCTTTCCTGTTGGCCGATGAGCTGGGTTTCACCGAAGGCTATGTCGGTGAACATGTGACAGACCTTGCCGAAAACATCACCTCGTCGGCCCTGTTCATTGCCACGCTGGCAGGCCGGGTCAAGACGATGCGCCTTGGGACCGGCACAGTGAACCTGCCGAACAGTCATCCTGCGCATGTGGCGGCCCAGATTGCGATGCTGGACCATCTTCTGGACGGGAAGTTCAACTTCGGGATCAGCCCCGGCGGCTTGTTGTCGGATGCCGAGATTTTCGGGAACCTCGACAATGACCGCAACGCCATGTTCCTTGAGGCGATCGACATGGTGCTGGCGCTTTGGACGACAGAGGCGCCCTATAACCTGAAGGGCAAGCATTGGACGATCTCGACCGAACGGACACTGATGGGAGAGATCGGTCAGGGCAAGATCGGGAAACCGTTGCAGCGCCCGCATCCGCCCATCGTCGTGACCGCAGTGGCGCCCTTCTCCAAGGGGGTAACGGCAGCGGCAGCCCGGGGCTGGGACCCGATCTCGGCCAACTTCCTGATGCCGAAATGGGTGGCCACCCACCGGGCCAGCTATGCCGAAGGCTGCGCTCAGGGTGGTCGCCCGGCGGATCTGGGCAACTGGCGCGTGGCAAAGAGCATCTTCGTGGCCGACGATCTGGCCACCGCGCGGGACTATGCCCTGGGGCCAGGGTCGCCCTATGTGCATTACTACAAGTCGCTGGTGACCAAGCTGAAGAAGAATGGCCGGTCGAACCTGTTCAAGGATGACCCCAACATGTCGGACGACGACGTGACGCTGGACTACGTATTGGACCGTCTGGTGATCTGGGGCACGCCCGACAAGGTGGCCGACGAGGTCCTGGCCTTCCGCGAACAGGTCGGCCCGTTCGGCACGATGCTTTATGCCGGTCATGACTGGACGGATGTTGCGCTAGCGCGACGGTCAAAAATCCTGATGGCCGAAAAGGTGCTGCCCGCCATCAATGCCGCCACTGCCGCCGAGGCCGCAGAATGACCCGCATCTCGGTGCCGGTGGCTGGCGCGACCCTGTCGGCGCGCCTGGACGGAGAGGCTGGCAAACCCTGGATGATCCTGTCGAACTCGCTGGCCGCTGATCTGACGATGTGGGACGATCAGGTGGCGCACTTGACCCGCACGCACCGGCTTGTCCGGTACGACACGCGCGGGCATGGGCAAAGCACTGCCAGCCAAGGGCCGTACAGCTTTGACTTGCTGGTGGCCGACATGGTCGCGATCCTTGACCATGTGGGCGCGGCAAAGGCCGATGTGATCGGCCTGTCCCTTGGCGGGATGACGGCCCTGGGTCTTGGTCTTGGCCATTCGCAGCGCGTTGGGCGTATGCTGGTGTGCGGCGCACGGGCCGATAATCCGCCGCCCTTCGTTCAGGGCTGGATCGACCGGATTGCAGTGGTGCAGGCCAAAGGAACCGGAGCGCTGGTGGACGGAACCCTGGCCCGCTGGTTTACCCCCAGTTGCGGCGATGCCCCGAAAGAGCGCGCCGCCGCGATGATCCGGGCAACATCGCCTGCGGGCTACATCGGCTGTGCCGAGGCGCTGATGACCTTGGACTACCTTCGTCATCTGGGCCGGATGCAGCCACCCGTTCACTATCTGGTCGGGGCCGAAGACATGGGCGCCCCTAAAGAGGCAATGGCCGCCATGGCCGACGCCACACCGGGCGCCAGCCTGACCGTTTTGCCAGGCCTTGCACATATCCCGAACATGCAAGACCCCGCCGCGTTCAACGCCGCCGTTTCGGACTGGCTGAAGGGCACCGCATGACCCTGCCGCAGGTTGGCATTATCGGGCTAGGCATAATGGGCATGGCCTATGCCGCGAACCTGCGCAAGGCAGGGGCGACTGTCGCAGGTTTTGACCCTGTGGCGGGCGCGCGCAGCGCCCTTGCGGATTTGGGCGGGAAACCCTGCCTGTCCTGCGCCGAGGTGGCGCGCACCGCCGATGTCATCCTTCTGGCGCTGCCATCCGTCGCTGCCCTTGAAGCCGCCATCGCCGAGATGCGCCCGCACCTGCGCCAGGGACAGCTGCTGGCCGAAATGGGCACCCTGCCGATCGAGGCAAAGGAGGCCGCCCGGCTGGCCTGCGCCGAAGCGGGTGTCGCCCTGCTTGATTGCCCAGTCTCGGGGACCGGCGCGCAGGCGGCTACGGGTGATCTTGTCGTCTTTGCCAGCGGTGCTGCCCCGGATGTCGACCTTTTGCGGCCCGTGTTCAATGCCATTGCCCGCGATGTCCGCCATGTCGGGCCATTTGGTTCTGGAATGAAGCTGAAACTGGTGGCGAACCTCCTGGTCACGATCCACAACCTGGCCGCTGCCGAGGCGTTGTTGCTGGCGGAAAAGTCGGGCCTGGATCTTGCAATGGTATTCGATGCGATCCGGTCCGGTGCAGGCAACTCGCGGATGTTCGAGGTGCGCGGCCCCCTGATGATTGAGGGCCGCTATGAACCCGCGACCATGAAGATGGACGTCTACCAGAAGGACCTTGCACTGATCATGGACCACGCTCGCGATGTGGCCTGTCCGGTGCCCCTGATGGCGGCCACTCTGCCCTACTATTCGGCAGCTTTGGCGCAGGGGCGGCACAAAGAGGACACGGCGGCACTGTTCGCGGTGCTGCAACAGATGTGCCTTAGCGCTGAGGCGAAGCCATGAGCGTGACCCTGGCACAAGCAGATCGCATCGCTGATGCTACCTTGGCAGCTGGCCGGAAGCGAAAGGCTCAGCCACTGACGGTGGTCGTACTGGATGCAGGCGGACACATCGTCGTCCTGAAACGGTCCGACAACAGCGGCATCCTGCGCTGCGAGATTGCGTTTGGCAAAGCCTGGGGCGCGCTCGGCATGGGTCTGCCGTCGCGCACGCTGTTCGCGCGCGCCGCAGACAACCCGAACTTCTTCACCGCCCTGGCCGCCGCGTCTGGTGGGCGAATGGTGCCCAATCCGGGCGGTGTGCTGTTGCGCAATTCATCGGGGCGCATAATCGGCGCGGTCGGTGTCAGCGGCGATACGGCAGACATCGACGAAGTCTGTGCCATGGACGGCATCCGTGAGGCAGGCCTGACCGGCGATTGTGGCACTCCATGAGCGAAGCGACGACAGGTACGCTGGCCGGGCGGCATGCGGTGGTAACCGGGGCCGGGCGTGGCCTCGGCCGCGCCATCGCGCTGGCGCTGGCGGCCGAAGGTGCTCGCGTAACTGCCATTGCCCGCACCGAAGCCGACCTTCTGAGCCTTGGTGCCGAGGTCAAGGGCATTCGCCCGCTGGTCGGGGATGTCCGGAACCCCGAACTTCACAGCACCATTGCGGCAATGGAAGATCTGGAAATTCTGGTCAACAACGCTGGCGGCAACAAGCCCATGATGATGGTTGATGTGGATGACGACACGCTTGACCATCTGATCGCCATCAACATCCGCTCGGCCTACAAGGTGGCGCAGGCCGGGGCGCGGGCGATGACCCGGCGCGGCGGCGGGGTGATCCTCAACATGTCGTCGCAGATGGGCCATGTGGGCGCGGCGCGGCGTACGGTCTATTGCATGTCGAAACACGCGATCGAAGGTCTGACCAAGGCGATGGCCGTGGAACTTGCCCCCGTCGGCGTGCGGGTTGTGTCGGTAGCTCCGACGTTCGTTCTGACCCCGATGACCGAGACGATGTTCGCGGATGAAGCGTTCCGCGCCAGCGTTCTGGACATGATCCCGATGCGGCAACTTGCAACACCCGAAGACGTCGCGGCGGCGGTGGTGTTTCTGGTGTCAGACGCGGCGCGAATGATCACGGGCGACAGCTTGCGTGTCGATGGCGGCTGGACGGCGAGGTAAAGGGGACCAACATGGCACGATATCTGAAAACTGCGACTCGTGCCGAAGCCCGTGCCGAGGCTGACGCCGCCGTCCGCCGCACGGTCGAGGATACGCTTGCCCGCATCGAAGCCGGAGGTGACGCCGCCGTGCGGGCCCTTTCAAAGCAATTCGACGGATGGGAGCCCGCGCAGTTCCGCCTGTCGGAAAACGACATCGAGGCCGCTCTGCGCAAAGTGTCCAAGCGCGATCTTGAAGACATCCGCTTTGCACAAGAGCAGGTCCGGAACTTTGCCCGCCACCAGCGCGCGGCCCTTCTGGACATCGAGGTAGAAACCCTTCCGGGCGTCGTCCTTGGCCACAAGAACATTCCGGTGAATTCGGTCGGCTGTTACGTTCCGGGCGGCAAGTATCCGATGGTCGCCTCTGCACACATGTCGGTCGTCACGGCCAAGGTTGCCGGCGTGCGCCGTGTCATCGCCTCTGCCCCCCCTTTCAAAGGCGAGCCGCACCCGGCCATCGTGGCTGCCATGCATATGGCCGGCGCGGACGAGATCCTGGTGCTGGGGGGGATGCAGGCCGTGGGCGCAATGGCGCTTGGCACCGAAAGCATCGCGCCTGTGGACATGCTGGTCGGCCCCGGCAATGCCTTTGTCGCCGAGGCCAAGCGCCAGCTTTACGGCCGCGTCGGGATCGACCTCTTCGCCGGGCCGACCGAAACCCTGGTGATTGCCGATGACAGCGTGGACGCCGAGCTTTGCGCCACCGACCTTCTGGGGCAGGCCGAACATGGGCCAACCAGCCCGGCAATCCTGCTGACCGACTCCGAACCCCTCGCCCGCGCCACCATGGCCGAGGTCGAGCGCCTTCTCACGATCCTGCCGACGGCCGCCATCGCCGCTCAGGCCTGGGCAGACTATGGCGAGGTGATCGTCTGCGACAGCCTGGACGAAATGGTGGCCGAAGCCGACCGCATTGCGTCGGAACATGTTCAGGTCATGACGCGCGACCCGGACCATTTCCTGCGGAACATGACCAACTACGGTGCCATGTTTCTGGGCCCGCGCACCAATGTCGCTTACGGCGACAAGGTCATCGGCACCAACCACACCCTGCCAACGCGCAAGGCCGCGCGCTACACGGGCGGGCTTTGGGTCGGCAAGTTCCTCAAGACCTGCACCTATCAGCGTGTCCTGACGGATGAGGCCAGCGCGATGGTCGGCGAGGCATGTTCGCGCCTGTGTATGCTGGAAGGCTTTGTCGGCCACGCCGAACAGGCAAATGTGCGCGTCCGGCGCTATGGCGGGCGCAATGTGGCGTATGGAACAGCCGCGGAATGAAAGGGGAAACCAAGATGTTGAACGCAGCGGTGATCGGGCTTGGATGGTGGGGCAAGACCGTGACCGACCGGATGCAGGCGTCAACGGAAATGCGGATCACGCGCGCTGTCGACCTCTTTCCCGAAAAGCAGGGCGAGTACACCGCAAAATACGGCGTTCCCGTCACCCGCGACTATGCCGAGGTGCTGGCCGATCCGTCCATCGGCGCCGTGATTCTGACCACGCCGAACAGCCTGCATACTTCGCAGATCGCGCAGGCGGCACATGCGGGAAAACACGTGTTCTGCGAAAAGCCGCTGGCACTGACCGTGGCTGAAGCCCGGGCCTCGGTCGAGCTGTGCCGCAGCAAGGGGCTGGTCTTGGGCATGGGGCACGAGCGGCGCTTTGAGTTGGCCATGCTGGAAGTTGAACGCCTTGTCCGCGCGGGGGAACTGGGCGAGATCATGCATGCCGAAGGCAACTTCAGCCATGACAAGTTGATCAACGTGCCAGTCACCGACTGGCGGCGGAGCGCCACCGAAAGCCCTGCTGCAGGCTATACCGCGATGGGCATCCATCTGTCGGATGCCTTCGTGAACCTGTTCGGCCCTGCATCCGAGGTGCAGGCGATGACAGCCCGGCGCGTCCTGCCGGGTGAAAACGGCGATGTCGTCTCGGCACTGATCCGGTTTCACTCGGGGCCTACGGCGTATCTGAATGCCGTACTTTATACGCCCCTCTACTTGCGCTTTACCGTCTTCGGCACCAAGGCCTGGGTCGAGTATCGCAATGAGACCCACCCCGACACCCCCGGTCCTTCGACGCTGACCGTTCAGGTCACGGGCCAGCCGCCACAAGTGACCACTTATGGCTGGACAGATTCGGTGCGCGCCAATCTGGATCTGTTTGCGCAGGCGACCCGCGGGGCAGCGCAGTACAGCTTCACCGCCGAGCAATTGGTGGGAAACATTGCAATCCTCGAGGCGATCGTCGCCTCGGCGGCCGGTGGCGGCACCGTAAGCCTGCCGGAAGAACGCCGGACATGACAGAAAGCTTGACGACACTTCGCGGGCAAACCATGCTTTCTGAAATATCAGAAGGAAGCATGCCATTGAGTCTCGTGCGTAACCGGGTGTTCGATCAAGTTCGGGGCGAGATATTGTCCTGCCAGCTGCAACCGGGCGAGGAACTCCGCGAGAGCGAGCTTGCGAAGCGCTATGGCGTGTCCAAATCCCCCGTGCGCGATGCGATGCAGAAGCTGGAATTCGAGGGCCTTATCGAGATCGAGCCGCGTCGTGGTCACCGGGTCAAGCCGATCTCGGTGGCGGATGCCGAGGACATTCTTGAACTGCGCGCGGTCATCGAAACTGGCGTTGTGCGGCTGATCGTCGAAAAGGCCACGGACGCAGATCTGCGCGACCTTGACCGGTTTCGCGTTGCGGATATCACCTCGATTACCGCCTTTGCGGCCTATAACCGCGACTTTCACCATGGTCTCAGCCAATTGTCGGGCAACCGCAGATTGGCCGAGGAAACCCGCCGCATGATGGAGGTCTACGACAGGCTGTGCCTGGTGTCGCTGTCCACGCTGCGCCGCGAAGACGGGTTGTCAGGCCCGCTGGCCGATCACAACGCGATCATAGATGCACTGCAAGCCCGCAACGGCACAGCGGCAGCGCGTATGGTGACGCGGCACGTCGGCAAGTCGCGTGGGTCGATCATGCGCGGACTTGGCAAGCGCCCAATCGTCGAATAGCCGGCCACACTTTTTTGTCCTGATCCGTGATATTTCAGAAGAACCGAAAATGAGCCTCTCTGAAATGTCCCGTTCGAACCTTGAAGGAACCCAGGAGTGAACACGATGCAGCCTTTGGTCAACACGCCTGCGCCAGCGCGAGGGCAGACCGTCATCGAAGGACAAGGCGTAGGCAAGTTGTTCGCCGGGGGGCAAGTGGTTGCGCTGGAGGGCGCATCGTTCTCAGTTACCGCAGGCTCCTTCGTTACGCTCGTCGGCCCCTCGGGCTGCGGAAAGTCCACCCTGTTGCGCCTGATCGCCGGCTTGATCGATCGCAGTTCGGGCAGCCTGACGGTGCATGGCCAGCAGGTGAACGGACCGCATATGGATGTCGGCTTGATGTTCCAGCGTGCGACCCTGCTGGACTGGCGGACGGCCATCGAAAACGTGCTGCTGCCGGTGGAACTGCGCCGTCAGGTGACCTCGGCTGACAAGGCGCGAGCGGCAGACCTGCTGGCCATGGTCGGGCTCAAGGACTTCGCATTTTCCTTTCCAAGCCAACTGTCGGGGGGGATGCAGCAACGGGTGGCACTGGCGCGGTTGCTGCAGACCGGGGCAGATATCCTTTTGCTGGACGAACCCTTTGGCGCACTGGACGAGTTTACCCGTGAGCGGCTGAACCTTGAACTGATGCGCATTGTCGCCGAAGTGGGCGCAACCACACTGTTTGTCACCCACAACATCCTTGAGGCGATCTTCCTGGCGGATGAGGTCATGGTGATGACCCCGCGCCCCGGCCGGTTGGCGCGGGTGGTCAAGGTGCCTTTTGCGCGGCCCCGAACCCCTGAACTGACTCTGACGCCCGAATTCAACGCCCTCGTTGCCGAAGTGCGCGACATTCTGGGAACGCATTGATGGCGCTGGCGAACCCCGACACCAATCCTGCAACATCAAGCCTTTGGCAGCGGCGGCTTCTGACCCATCTTACAATTTTCCTGACGCTGATAGCGCTGTGGGAGATCGGGGCCCGTGCTGGATTGCTTGACCCGCTGTTCTTTCCCGCCCCCTCAGACATCATGGCCTCGTTCTGGCGCATCTACGTCAGTCAGGGCAACATCTGGTACCACCTTTACGTCTCGCTTGGCCTTGTGCTGGCGGGATTTGCTGCGGGGTCGGTGCTGGGTATCGGCCTGGGCGCGCTGGTGGGGATGAATTCCACGGTGCGCAGGTTCCTGCAGCCCTATGTCATCGTGCTGGAGGCGACGCCACGTATCGCGGTGGCTCCGCTGCTGATTGCGGCCCTGGGGTTCGGGGTCACCTCGAAGATTTCGATCATCATGCTGGTCTGTTTCTTCGCGCCCTTCATCAATACCCTGTCGGGTGTGCTGAACGTGGACCGCGACCGGCTGGAACTGATGCGCTCGCTTGGCGCCTCGAAGATGCAGACGCTGCGCAAGCTGGTGCTGCCCGAGGCGGTGCCGGTCATCATGGCTGGTGAACGGCTGGCGCTGACCTCGGCCCTGTCTGGCGTGCTTGTGGCCGAATTCATCCAGCGCGATCAGGGCATCGGCACGCTGATCCTGACCTACACGCGCAATCTGAACATGGCGTCAGCCTTTGCCTGCATCCTGACCCTGACGCTGATCGGCTTTCTGATCTTCAAGGGGATGGAGATGCTGGATCACCGCATCGCCTATTGGAAGAACGAGACCGGCCTGGCTCGTGTCGGAGCCAAGCGGGCCAGGGCGTGGTCGTTGGCCACTACAGGAGGCGCCCATGCGTGAGAACCGCTTGCTGTCCTTCGGGCTTCGCGTGGCACCGCATCTGGCCCTGCTGGCGGCGCTGTTGCTGGCCTGGGAATGGGCCGTCGCGTCGGGCACGATCAGCACGATCATGGTGCCCCGCCCCAGTGCAGTCGCAGCCGCAATTGGCGAACTCTACGTCACCAAAGGCACGATTTATCAGCACTTCTTCATCACCTTGACCGAGGCAGT
The DNA here is from genome assembly GCA_046305855.1 of Paracoccaceae bacterium. Lineage (GTDB taxonomy): Bacteria > Pseudomonadota > Alphaproteobacteria > Rhodobacterales > Rhodobacteraceae > Tabrizicola. Next base: position 16,976 of record JBKDYO010000011.1, on the reverse strand, counting down.
GGTGGGATTTGCCTGCGGTGCGGCAGTGGCCATCGCGCTGGCGGTTTCCTCATCCCTGTCGGAAACCTTCGAGCGCTATGTGTCGCCCTATGCGGTTGTGCTGAACGTAACACCCGGTATCGCCCTGACCCCGATCATAATTGCCTGGTTCGGCTACGGCATGGGGTCGAAGATAGCACTTGCAGCCGTGATCTGCTTCTTTCCGATCTTCGTGAACACTTTGACCGGACTGCGCCAGACCGACCCCGACCGGGAAGAGCTGTTCCGATCGCTTGGCGCCACACCCCGGCAGGTTTTCCTGCAACTGCGCGTGCCTGCGGCCCTGCCCTTGATGTTCGCGGGCCTGAAGATCGGCCTCACCACGGCCCTGATCGGTGCCGTCGTTGCCGAATTTGCCCAGGCGACCGCCGGGGTTGGCGTGCTGATGAGCCGCTTTTCCTTTGCGCTCGACATGGCGTCGTCGCTGGCCACGCTTCTCAGCATGACGCTGATCGGATTGATGCTGTTTTACACCATGGAATTCCTCGACGACCGGATCGTGTTCTGGCGTCGGGATGCGCGGATGGCGGCGGTGTCGCGCGCCCGCGCCCGTGCCTGGACGGAGGACGCACCGAAATGAGGGTCGCGCCCCAGGGAATTGCTTGCAGATCCAGAAAATGACAACCGGGAGGAACGGAAAAATGAAACTTTTCAAGACCATGATACTGGGCACGGCACTGGCCATCACGGCAGTTCCCGTTGCCGCGCAAGACCTGACCGAAGTCAAGATGATCAACCCGCTGCCACGGTCCACCAACTTCTACCCGTTGGTGGTGGCCGAAGCCCTCGGCTACTTTGAAGCCGAAGGCGTTTCGGTAAACCTGCTGCCGTCGGACACCTCGATCCCCTATGTCGCCTTTGTCCAGAACGGCCAGGCTGACCTCGCGATGCTGGACCCGGTCGAGACGGTCAATGCCCGCCTTGCCGGCGCCAATATCAACACCGTCTACGAGGTGATGCAGAACGCGCCCGAAGCCATTGGCGTGCTGGACAGCAGTGCCTACGACTCGGTGGATGATCTGGTCGGCACTACGGTTGGACTCGTGTCCGACCGGGACCGCGCCTTCCTGCAGGCGGCTCTCAGCGTGGTGGGCAAATCCATCGACGACGTGACCACGGTGGTTCTGGGTGAAAGCGGCCCGACGCTGGCGGCAGCCATCCGGGATGGGCAGGTTTCGGCCATTTCGGGTGCCGCACCCGACTGGATCGCGCTGAACGCGAATGGCATTAACGTGCGCCTGATCACGCCCGAAGAATTGCTGGCGAGCCCCGCCAACACTTTCGCCATCAACGCCGAAATGATCGAGGAAAAGCGCAAGGCCGTCGAAGGCTTCCTGCGCGCCTGGTCCAAGGGCATGTATGTGTCCAAGGTGAACCCCGAGATGGTGGCCCAGGCCCTGCGCAAAGGTGTTCCGGCCGAGTGGGAGAACGAGGCCGCAGGCCAGCTTTTCCTCGACATGTCGATTGGCATGAACCTGTCGACCACCGAACGGCTGGGCGATCTGCAGTCCGACGTGTGGACCGCACTGCAGCCGCGGCTGGTATCATCGGGGGCAACGGCCGAACTGGTCGATGTCAGCACCTTCCTGAACGACACCTATATCGCCGCCGCCAATGACTTTGACCGTGCACAGGTCGAAGCCGACGCCGCGGCCTGGCTTGAAGCCAACAAGTGATCTGTAGCGGGCGGCTCTCTGCCTTGGGGGCCGCCCAAGCCACACCCTGTTCAGGCCTGACGGGCCCTGGCCTTGGGCTGCCCGACACCCATTACTCTCTTGCAAGGACTTATCCATGTCTCACAGCACCATCGATACGGCGGATCGCGGCGACTATGTGAACCGCTATGGGCCGACGTCGGCCCGTCCCCGGCCGGGCAGCCCGAAGCGCCTGAAGACGAAGACCGTGGATATTCACGCCCATGTCGCCGTGCCCGAGGCTGCCGCCTATATCGCCCCGCATCTGGTGATGACCGACATCGCCATGGTCCGCCACTCCAATGCCGAGACCAAGGCGATCAACATGACCCAGGACGCAGACCGCAAGGTCGCCATGGTCGACATGGATGACCGTCTGGCAGTGCTGGATGCGATGGGGATCGACTTCCAGGTCGTCGCTCCGCCACCGTTCCAGTGCTATTATTCGGTTCCCGTCGAGCATGCCGTGAAGGCCAGTCGCATGGTCAACGATGGCATCGCGGGCTTTGTCGCCAAGCGGCCCGACCGGTTTGCGGGCCTGGGGACCGTGGCGCTTCAGGACGCGGCCGAGGCGGTGAAAGAGCTGGACTACTGCATGACCACGCTTGGCTTCAAGGGAGTGGAGGTTCTGACCAACGTCCACGGGGCCGAACTTGCCGCCCCCCAGTTCGCACCCTTCTGGAAACGGGCGGAAGAGTTGGGCGCGCTGGTGATGATCCATCCCAACGGCTTTACACATGGCGACCGGTTCCATGATCACTACTTCTCGAACGTGATCGGCAACCCGCTGGAAACCACGATCGCGCTACATCATCTGATCTTTTCGGGCACGCTGGAACGAATGCCCAACCTCAAGATCCTGGCCGTGCACGGCGGCGGCTATCTGCCATCCTATTCGGGCCGGATCGACCATGCCTGGGGCGCGCGCAAGGACAGCCATTCCGACTTGCCGAAGCCGCCGACGCACTACCTGCGCAAGGTCTATTTCGACAACGTCGTCTTCACGCCACATCAGCTTGAATACCTTGTGAAGGTCTACGGGGCCGACAAGATCGTGATGGGGACCGACTACCCCTATGATATGTGCGACTACGACCCGGTCGAGCATGTGATCAGCGCCGGCCTGTCGGCCGAAGACACAGCCAAGGTGGCAGGCGGCACCGCCGCGCGGCTTCTTGGTCTGACGCTCTGAAACGGCTTGCCCGCCGGATCATCCCGGCGGGCGCTTTGCTGACAAGGACAACGCCATGCGCATGAGCGACCGAGCCGCCTATCAAGCTTTTCCCGACCGCCCGCGGCTGACCCTGCCCGGGGGCGCGCGGGTCGCTGTCTGGTTCATCGTCAACGTCGAGGAGTGGGCGATCGAGCGCGCGATGCCCCGGCAGGTTCTGACTCCGCCGATGGGCAACCCCCTGCAGCCCGATCTTCCGAACTGGGCCTGGCATGAATACGGCATGCGGGTGGGGTTCTGGCGCATTCTTGAGGCGTTGAAATCGCGGGGACTGCGCGCAACGATGGCGCTGAACGGCAACATCGTGAACAGCTATCCACGCATCGCGCAAGCCGCCCTCGACGCGCAGTGGGAGTTCATGGGCCATGGCTTTGTCCAGCGCCCGATGCACCAGTTGGACGATCAGCGCGGCGCCATCGATGCCACGGTTGCGGCGATCAGGGGGTTTACCGGCAAGCCGCCGGTCGGGTGGGAAAGCCCCGGACTGACCGAAACGGAAGAGACACTTGATCACCTGCGCGCGGCGGGGATCAAGTATGTGGCAAACTGGCCAATCGACGATCTGCCGTCGGTTCTGCATACCGCACATGGGCCGATGCTACAGGTGCCGTATACGCTGGAAACGAACGACATCGTGGTCCATGCAGTGCAGCATCTGCCCTCGGATGCCTTCATGAAACGCTGCATCGATCAGTTCGACCGGCTCTACGCCGAAGGGGCCACCCAGCCGCGCATCATGGCGATCAGCCTGCATCCCTATCTGTCGGGCGTGCCGCACCGCATCGGCTATCTGGAAAAGGCCATCGACCACATCCGCGCCCATGACGGTGCCATCTGGATGACGGGCGAGGAAATTGCCGCGTGGTATCGCGAGGCCGCCGATCTTTAGTCAGACCCGCGACAAGAGCAAACCGCCCGCCACCATCGCCAGCCCGGCAATCCGCGCCCAGGTGACGGGCTGCACCGGCAGCCCGAAGGCGCCGAAATGGTCAAGCAGCATCGCTGTGGCAAGCTGCCCCAAGATCCCCGCCATCGCAGCGGTCTGCGCGCCGGTGATGGGGAGCATGACGATCATCATCGTGATATAGAACCCACCCAGCGCCCCACCGATCCAGGCCCAGGCCGGGGCGTTGGCGATCAGTCCGGCCGAAGGCCAGGCGCCCCGCAGGACCACGACGCAGGCCATGACCAGGAAGCCGACGAGAAAACTGACGCAAGCGGCAAAGGTTGCGTCGCCTGCATGACGGGCCAGCGCGCTGTTGATCGTGGCCTGCACCGCCAGAACAGCGCCCGCGCTGACAAGCGCGGCCAGGGCCAAAGCGAAAGAGGCGTTCACTGCGAAACCTGCACCCTTGCCTGGCTTGTGGCCGAGGCCGCAATGGCTTCGAACACCGCCGCGCCGTGGATCATCTCGTCCGGTGTGATGGGATAGGGGCTGGCACCGGATACCGCGGCTGCAAAGGCCGACAGTTCGGCCGCGACCGTGTCAAAGCCCGGCAGGCTGTGCCGCTCGACCGGTTTGGCCGTTGCATGGCCCGACAAGGGCGCATCGGGCGCAGGGGCAAAGCTGAAATCATCAAGGCCCTGTCCCCGGATTTCGGCCACTCCGCCCGAGCCGTAGACGCAGAACCGGTAGGTCGGCGAGGTGGCGGTCATGCACGACACATAGCCCGTCATGCCCTCGACAAAACCCAAAAGGACCGACGTGGTGTCCTGCGCACCCGATGGGGTGGCGCGGTGCAGGCTTTGGCAGGTGACATGGGCAATTGGACCGAACAAGTCGACCATGCTGTCCACCATGTGGATGCCAAGGCCCGCCATGCCGCCCGCAGGCGACTGGCGCGGGTCCACACGCCAACTGTCGGGTTTCAGAAACAGCCCGTTCGGCGCGGTCATCGTGCCCTCGACATGAAGGATTGTGCCCAGTGCGCCTTTGCGCACTCGGCGGCGCAGGTCGGCCATATGCGGATGAAAGCGACGGTTATGGCCAATGCTGACCGTGATGCCAGCGGCCCGTATCGCGGCCACGGCAGCCTCAGCGCTGGTTTTTGAAAGGGTAAAGGGCTTTTCCACAAAGATATGCTTGCCTGCCTTTGCGGCGGCAATCATCTGGCCTTCGTGGTCAAGATGCGGCGTGGCCAGGATCACGGCGTCAACCTTGGGGTCGGCCAAAATCTCGTCGAGGTTGTTCTTCAAGTCAAAACCCTCGGCGGCGGCGAAATCCTCGGCCAGCGCGCGGCGGCCGGTTGCCCCTGCGACAATGGCGATCTCGCCCCCGGCCTTGGCAGCGCGGACCAGCGTCTTGCCCCACCAGCCAAGACCAATGATTGCGGCGTTCAGCATGTCAGTCAGTCTCCTTGAACGGGTCCGGGGCGCCTTCCGGCAGCGGCACTTCAAAGGCGTTGATGGTCATGGAAATAAGCGTGTAGTAGCCAAGGATTCCCACAAGCTCGACCACCGCCACCTCGCCAAAGGCGGCAACAGCGCGGGCGTAGGTCTTCGCGCTGACGTTGTGGGTGGCGTGCAACTCGCTGGAAAAGGCATGCACGATCGCTTCGTCCTCGTTGGCAAAGACCGGAGTTCGGCCCGCCCGTATTGCCTCCACCACCTCGGCAGACAGACCTGCTTTCAGACCGATGGGCGCATGCACGGCCCATTCGAAACCGGATTTCCAGAAGGCCCCGGTGACCAGGATCGCCAGTTCTGACAGCCGCGGCGGCAGCGATGTGCCATAGCGGCAGAACGCCCCCAGCGCCTGTGCCGCAGCAGCAAGGCCGGGACTGTTCAGCCAGACGCGAAGCGGGCCCTCGACCACGCCGCGCGGGCCGGACTTGATGGCGTGATGGATGCGCGCCTGTTCGGGGCTGAGGGTCGCTTCATTGATATCGGTCAGACGAGGCATCGGGGTCCTTCTTCGGTCAGCTGCTCACTCATGTCAGCAAGAGGTGCAGGAAACGCAGGCTTACGGCCAGAAGGAACAGGCCAAAGGCCCTTTCCAGCGTGCGGCGTGCCATGGCATGGGCAAGCTTTACGCCGACCTTGGTGGTCAGAAGCGTTGTGGGCACGATCAAGAGGCACCCCAGCAGCGACACGAACCCAAGCGACCCTGGGGGCAAGCCCGATTTGCCAAGCCCGGCAAGCATATAGCCAATCGCCCCCGGTATCGCGATGATCACGCCCACCGCAGCAGACGTGGCCACGGCCTGGTGAATTGGCCGTCCATGCAGGGTCATCATCAGGTTGGTGATCGCCCCGCCGCCGATGCCCATCAGTGCAGAAAGCAGCCCCGCGATTGCTCCGTAAAGCTGCAAGAGCGGGCCCTTTGGCAAATCGTCCGCGACCCGCCAGCTGGATTTGCCCAGAAGCAGTTTCACCGCATTGGTCGAAGCTACCAGAATGAACACCAGCTGAAACACCCAAGGTGCCGAGTATCGCGCCAGCGCGGCGCCGGTCAGCACGCCGATCAGGATCGGCACCACCCAGGCCCGGACCAGTGCCATGTCCACCATTCCCTTGGCATAGTGACCGCGCGCCGAACTGATTGACGTGGGCACGATCACTGCAAGGGACGTACCCACTGCAAGGGGCATAGCCACCGCCTCTTCCACCCCCAGAAGAGAAAAGGCAAAGAATGTCACCGGCACCAGAATTGCCCCGCCGCCCACGCCGAACAGCCCGGCCAACACCCCGGTGGCCAGTCCTGCCAGCGCCAGCATCCCGGCAATGCCGATCAGAGTGTTGATGTCCGTTTCACCGAACATCAGGGCCTCCCGATTGTGTACCGCATGCCATCATGGCACGCGCCCCAGACATCGCAGAATCCGTTCGGGCGTCATCGGCATTTGGCTTATCTGCCCGCCCAATGGGCGCAACGCGTCATTGACCGCGTTCATGACCGCCCCTGGCGCACCAGAGGTTCCCGCCTCTCCCGCACCCTTCGCCCCGAGGGCTGATGTGCGGGTGGGCGTCACCACATGTGCGATGGTGATGTCGGGCATCTCGCCAGCCATTGGCACCAGGTAATCGGCCATTGTCACGGTTTGCAACTGGCCGTCTTCGGTAAACAAGCACTCTTCATAAAGCGCCCCGCCAATCCCTTGAACGACACCACCGCGGATCTGTTCATCCACCAGTTTGGGGTTCAGGATCGTCCCCACATCCTCGACCACCCAATGGCCCAGAAGTCGGATCGCCCCCGTGTCAGTGTCAACCTCGACATGCGATGCCATTGCGCCGTTGGAAAAGACAAAGGGCATCCCCTCGACCCGGAAGTGCCGTGTGGCGATCAGTTCGGTGGGCAGGCCCGCAGGCAATTCGTTGCCCCGGAAATAGACCATGCGCGCCAGATCACGCAGCGTCAGCCGTACTGCTCCGTCCGCCGCATCGACCACCGCCCCGGCGGCAAGGGTCAGCGTGTCCGGTTCGGCCTGCAGGATGGCACCCGCGATGCCAAGGATCTGGTCGCGCAGTGCCGCAGTCGCGGCTCGCATCGCTTCGCCTCCGATCCCCGCCCCGCGCGAGGCCCAGGTGCCCCCGCCATAGGGGGTGGTTGCCGTATCGCCGGTCGTGACGCGAATATCCTCGGTCTGAAATCCCAGGCCTTCGGCGACAATCTGGGCAAGGATCGTGTCGGTGCCCTGGCCCTGCTCGGTCACCGAACTGGAGACATGAACCGCCCCCGACGCATCAAGCCGCACTGTCGCCCCGTCCTGCGCTGCAATGGGCGCGCCACCAACGCCGTAGAACATCGGCGAGGGATTGGTGATCTCGACCATGCTGACCAGCCCGATGCCGCGATGGATGCCCTCGGCCCGCAGCCGGTCACGTTCGGCGCAAAGCGCATCATATCCCATCAGGTCTTTCAGTCGCTGAAGACAGGCCTGATGCGACAGATCGGCGTAAAGCATGCCTTGCGGCGAGCGGTGCGGATAGGCGTCATCCGCAATCAGGTTCAAGGCGCGCAGGTCAGCCGGATCGCGCCCCTGGGCAGCGGCAAGGTCATCCATCAGCCCTTCCATCACCGCCATGGCAATGGGGTGGCCAACGGCGCGATACTGGCAGGTGGGCACCTTGGTCTGGAACACCACCCGCAGTCGAGCGCGATAGGCAGGCAGACGGTAGGGCGCGCCGATCAGGTTGATGACCTGATTGCCCTCGATGGCCGATGACCTGGGGTAGACCGAATAGGGCCCGATCCCGGTCATGTCGTCGACTTCCACCGCAAGCAGTCGCCCTTGCGCATCCATCGCGGCGCGCGCCGTCACGCGGTGGTCGCGGGCATGGATATCGCTTTGAAAGCTTTCAAACCGATCGGCGCAGAACTGCACCGGGCGTCGCAACAGCCGGGCGGCAGCACAGGTGGCAACCTCGTCGCCGTAGGTGTGGATCTTGATGCCGAAAGACCCACCCACATCTTCGGACACGATCCGGACACGGGCTTGTGGCAGGCCAAGATGGGTCCCAAGCACCTCTTGCATCATGTGCGGAACCTGACCCGAGTAATGGACGGTCAGCTGATCCTCCGAGGCGTCGTAATCGGCCAGGATCACCCGCGGCTCCAGCGTGACGCCAGTGTGGCGGCCAAAGACGAACCGACGTTCTACCACGGTATGCGCAGAGTCGGCGAAAGCTGCATCCACGTCGCCCGAGTCAATGCGCCGTTCCCAACACAGATTGGAGCCAAGCTCGGTATGGATCAGCGGCGCGCCGGGGTCCAATGCCGTTTCCATGTCCACGACTGGTGGCAGGGCGGCATAGTCCACCTCGACCAGTTCGGCCGCGTCTTCCGCCAGCGCACGGCTGGCCGCCACGACCATCGCCACGGGCTCGCCCTGCCAATGTGTGCGCCCGACAGCCAAAGCGGGCTGCAGGGGCGAGCGCATCCCGGCCATGTGGGTCAGGACGCCCGACCATGGGGTGATTTCTGCGGCCATTTCTGCCCCATCATAAACCGCCACTACGCCCGGCGCCGCACGGGCAGCGGCAAGGTCGATCGACAGGATCTCGGCATGCGGATAAGGCGACCTGACAAAAGCCGAATGCAGCAGTCTTGCCGGAGACCGGTCGGCGACATAGCGTCCCTTGCCCTCAACCAGACGGCGCGCGTTCGGGCGGGACACCGATCTGCCAATCTGGCGCAGGTCGGTCATGGCCTGGCTCCGTGGCGGCTGTTCGCCACCTCTTCGACGGCATCAATGATGGCCTGATACCCTGTGCAGCGGCAATAATTGCCCGACAGATGCTCACGAATTTCGGCCCGGTGCGGGACGTGGCCACCCTGCAGCAACTCGGCCGCTGATATCAGCATTCCTGGCGTGCAAAACCCGCATTGGAGGGCATTGTGACGGACAAACGCGGCCTTCAGATCCGCCTCGTCAAGTCCTTCGACTGTCTCGACAATGGCGCCTTCGGCCTGAACCGCCAGCATCAGACAGCCGCGCACGGCGACCCCGTCCACCCGGATCGTGCAGGCCCCGCAGACGCCGTGCTCACAGCCTACATGCGTGCCGGTGAACCCTGCCGCACGCACGGCATCGGCAAGGCTCTGGCGCGGCTCCACGTCGATCACAGTGGGTTCTCGATTCAGTGTCAGCGACACCCTCATGCCATCGCTCCCAGAACACGGCGGAACAGCACAGCCGCCAGATGGCACTTCGTTTCGGCCTTAGTGTGCAGATCGCCCCAGACGTCAAGACCCTGCAACAGTGCACAGCTACGAGCGGAGCCATCGTCGAGGGCTGCCTCCGCAGCACGGTCGCGCAACGCGCGGTCAGACAGGCCGAACCACACCACGCGTCCCTGCGGCCCAGTCATCATTGCCAGCCCTACGGTTGCATAGTCGCCCTTTCGGCGGGCAATTTCGGCAAAGCCATGTCTGGCGGTGGGATCGGGAAGGGGGAAACGGACCTCCGTTAGCAATTCACCCGGTTCAAGCGCCGTCGCGTAGGTGCCAAGGAAGAAGTCATCAGCCGCAATCTCACGCGGTCCCAGCGGCCCCTCGACCCGGATCACGGCCCGCAGCGCGATGGCGCAGGCAGGCATCTCGGCCGCCGGATCTGCCAGCGCTAGGCTTCCCCCGATGGTGCCCCGATTGCGGATCGCGGGGTGTGCAACCTCTCGCACGGCCTGTGCCAACAAGGGTAGGTGCCGCGCGATGAGCGCGTCTTGCGCGACAATTGCATGTCGGGTCATGGCCCCGATCACCAGCCAGTCACCATCTTGCCGCACCGACGAAAGGCCCGGAATCGCGTTCAGGTCGATTAGCAGCTGCGGGCGGTCCAGCCTCAGGTTCAGCGCTGGGATCAGGCTTTGTCCACCCGCCAGAAAGCGCGCCTCGCCCCCCGCCTCCACCGCACGGTCAACCGCCTCCTGAACCGAGGCTGCACGGACATAGTCGAAACTTGCGGGCTTCATGGGCGTCGCTGGTCCGGTGCCTGAGGCTGGTTATATATCACTCGATAAATAACAGATCTCCCCTTACAAGCAAGGCCTTCTCTATTGGATCGCGCCAAGGGATGCTGTCAGAGGAAACGCTGTACTTACTGCTTGACGCCCCCTCGACTAATTCTCAGAGTGCAAGCCATTGTGTTTCAAGACAATCGCCGTGAAACCGTGTCGAGCTGCGCAACAACCGAGCGACCACAAGCCCATCCATTCCGTCATTTTTGGCCTTCAACTTGTAAACGGTCGCATCGCTGATGCCATGGTTGCGGCACAGATCGGCGAGGGAAACCCCGGCCTCGTGCTCTTTCAGAATGCCGATGATCTGATCTTTGATGAACCTGCTCCGCTTCATCTCCGGTCCTCTCGGTTGGGCCAGAGTCTACCTCAAACTCGATTAGGTGGAGGGGGCAACGTCATGACAATGTCCTGTTGGGTGCTGTCAGACGAAGCTCTCCAAGGATGCGATCGACATTGAGCGCGGCAAGATCGCCTTGCAGTCGCCAGTTGACTTCGAAACCAGGCAGCGGAAACTGAACGAGGCAGGTGTCTAGGAAACTAAGGGCATTTCAGACCTAACCTGTTCCACCTGTATCGCACCGTCTCGTGGCTGATTTCGATGCCACGCTCGTGCAAGAGGTCCTCGACGTTTCGAAGGGACAGCGGAAAGCGAATGTAGAGCATCAACCCCAGGCCGATGATCTCAGGGCTCGTCTTAAGGTAGCGGAAAGGGGACCGTTTGGACATGCGGAAGGCTAGCTGGCCTCCCCGGTCCCGCCACAAGATAAGTTCTTCTGACAACACTGGAGTGGCAGGTCTGCCCGACCGCAGTTCGGAACGGGTCTTGGGCAAACGCGACAGCCGTCAGAGGAGTGTGACGTGTCTGGGTTCCAGAAAGTGGGGCCGTGTCACTCGTCCGCATGGCCTTGAACCAGGCTGGAGTAACGGTACGAGGAGCGTTCAGACATCCTTACAAGGTAGCGTACGCAGCGCTGCCCAGAACGAAATTCATCTGAAAGTAGCCTGACGCCTTCTGTCGACACTCTCAGCCGGGCAGGTCAAGAAAGCTATGAAGCGACTGTTCCAACATTGCTTGGCTGAAGCCCCGCCCAAGCAGGACCAGCCTACCATCCCGATCCTTTGACTGCGTTGGAAGCAGTTCGGGCGCTTCCACCACCCCCCGCACAGCCTGAACGAGAAGCCTGCCTGCGGCCGACGGGATCACACCTTTCACCCGCACCACACGGTCGCCCCGTACGTGCAAAAGCGCCGCGAGCCAGACCATCGCCTCGGCCCAGTCAAGTCCGACTGGAAGCTGCAAGACGGCTGCAACCGCAGGGTCCGGCGCTTCTGGGCTTGGTGGCAGGCTGAAGCACAGATCGGACGGCGGCGGGACCAGCGCAATACTCACACCATGCTGACAGCCTTCGATGACCGCAGCTGGATTGCATTGGCCAAGACCGACCTGCAGCCGCTGCAGATCGGCCGGGTGTGCCACATCGACTTTGGTCAAGATCAGCCGGTCTGCCACTGCGATCTGCCTGTGGATCAGCGGGTCCTCGGATAGTTGGGCAATGGCGTGCACCGCATCGATGGCCACCACGATCTCGTCCAGCCGCAAGTGTCGCGACAGAACCGGGTCCGCTCGCAAGCTGGCCGCAATTGCGCCCGGGTCAGCCAAGCCACTGGTTTCCAGCAGCACTCGCTCTGGCCCTGCCCCGCGGCTACGGCGGTCGCACAGGGCCCGCAGCGCTGCGACAAGGGCATGACTTGCGGTACAGCAAGCGCAGCCGCCCGCCAGCACAGTGACGCCCTCGGCCCGGACCAGAAGCTGGTCGTCGACCGGCACCTCCGCCGCCTCGTTCACCAGGACATGCACCCCGGTCCCGAACGCCCCGTCATAAAGCTGATGCCGCGCCCAGGTCGTCTTGCCTGAGCCGAGCGCCCCACCCAGAAGCGTCAGCGGCAGACGCCCGTCAGACATATGGCGCGGCCAGGGGGTCGACCGGGTGGCCCAGCATCCGCGCGGCCTCGGCCCAAACGGCGGGGAGGTCGGGGACCAGCACGACCTCTCCGGTCAGGCGGGCAAGCTGGAACCCCGGCACCGTGCCGCCCTCGGCCACAGTCAGGCCATGCGGGCGCAGGATGCGGTCCAGATGCCGGACCTGCCGCGCCCTGGCCCGCAACCGATCACCCGCGCTGGCGGCCCCGGCCTCGGTCCAGACGCCCGGCGCGGCCGGGATGCCGCAGGCGGTGCACATCAGATGACCGGGGGCCGCGCGGCACCGGCAAAGGGGTAGCGGGCGCGGAAGTCGCGGGCGATGTCCTCGAACGGCAGCCATTCGACACCTTGATGCTTGCTGATATACTCGATCAGGCGTTCCAGCATCAGCAGGACCTGCGGGCGGCCCGCGACGTCGGGGTGGATGGTGAAGGCGAAGACGGCATAGTCCATCTCGCGGTAGACCCAATCGAACTGGTCGCGCCACATTTCCTCGATATCCCGAGGGTTTACGAAGCCGTGGCTGTTCGGGGCCTTCTTCATGAACATCATCGGCGGCAGGTCGTCGACGTACCAGTTGGCGGCAATGTCGACGAGGTCGATTTCGTGCCCGTGCTTCAGCGGGTGCATCCAGTCCTTGGCCTGCTTGGTGTAGTCGATGGTGTTCCAGCTGTCGCCGACGCGGGCGTAGAAAGGCTGGAAATCCCGGTAGCCCTGGGAGTGGTCGTATTCGAAGCCGTGTTTCAGCAGCAGCGCTGCGGTGTTGGCCGACATCTCCCACCAAGGGGCGACATAGCCTTTCGGGGCTTTCCCGGTCAGGTCCTTGATGAGGTTGATGGATTTGACGAGGACGTCCTCTTCCTGCGTCGGCGTCATCGCGATGGGGTTTTCGTGCAGATAGCCATGCGCGCCGACTTCGTGGCCGTCCTTGACGATCATCTCCATTTCTTTGGGGAAAGTTTCCAGGGAATGGCCGGGGATGAAGAAGCTGGTCTTGAGACCGTAGCGCTTGAACAGGCGAAGAAGGCGCGGGATGCCGACCTCGGTCGCGAAGATGCCGCGCTGGATGTCCGATGGGCTGTCGCCGCCGCCGTAGCTGCCGATCCAGCCGGCGACGGAGTCGATATCGGTGCCGAAAGCGCACATGATTTTCTTCATGGGTCAGACTCCGATGGGCATCAGGGTTTCGTCGCGGGTGACTGGGCGGGGAGCGATCAGGTCGCGCCACTGCGAATAGGCGCGGGAGACGGGCGGGTTGGCGGTGCGTTTGATGTGTTGCCCGCGGCCCGGTTGCGGTTGGCCGCCTTTGGGTCCCCACAGGACGGTGCCGCGCGACAGGGTGTAGCGGGGCAGGCCGGTGACGGTGAAGCCTTCGAAGACGTTGTAATCGATGGCGGATTTCTGGGTGGTGGCGCTGATCGTCTTCGTGGCCTTGGGGTCGAAGACGACAATGTCGGCATCGGCCCCCACCAGGATCGCTCCCTTCTGCGGGAAGATGTTCAGGATCTGAGCGATGTTGGTCGAGGTGACGGCGACGAACTCGTTCATCGTGATCCGGCCCGTGGCAACCCCGTGGGTCCAGAGGAGCGAGAGGCGGTCTTCGAGGCCCCCGGTGCCGTTCGGGATCTTGGTGAAGTCGCCGCGACCGAGTTGTTTCTGCTTCGTCGTGAAGGCGCAGTGGTCGGTGGCGACGACCGACAATGTCCCCGCCGCAAGGCCGGCCCAAAGGCTGTCCTGATGCCGCTTGTCGCGGAAGGGGGGCGACATGACGCGCTGGGCGGCGTGGTTCCAGTCGGGGTGTTGGTATTCGGTTTCATCGAGGAGGAGGTGCTGGATCAGCGGCTCGCCCCAGACCCTTGTGCCCGCCTGTTTCCAGCGGCGGATCGCCTCATGCGCCTCTTCGCTAGAGGTGTGGACGATGTAGACCGGCACGCCCACCGCATCGGCGATCATGATGGCGCGGTTGGTCGCCTCGCCCTCTACCGTTGCGGGGCGGGAATAGGCGTGGGCTTCGGGGCCGCGGTTGCCTTCGGCGAGGAGTTTCTGCTGCAGCCCCGCAATGAGGTCGCCGTTTTCGGCATGGACCAAGGGGATCGCGCCCAGTTCACGGCAGCGGGTGAAGCTGGCAAACATCTCGTCGTCGTTTACCATCAGGGCGCCCTTGTAGGCCATGAAGTGCTTGAAGGTGTTGACGCCCCGGTCGACACATTCCGCCATCTGCTCCCAGATGTCCTTCGACCAGCCGGTGATCGACATGTGGAAACCGTAGTCGATGCTGGCCTGCCGCGCGGCGCGTTCCTCCCACAGGGCGAGGGGGCCGAGAAGGCCAGTTGGGCTGGAGATGATGTGGTCCACGATCATCGTCGTCCCGCCACTGGCGGCGGCGAAGGTGCCGCTTTCCCAGGTCTCCGCCGTGCTCGTCCCCATGAAGGGCATTTCCAGATGCGTGTGCGGGTCGATGCCGCCGGGCATGACATAGGCGCCGGTCGCGTCGATCACCGTTTCGCCTTTCAGGTCCGGACCGATGGCGGTGATGGTGCCGCCCTCAATCAGGACATCGGCGACATAGGTCAAGTCGTGGGTGACGATGGTGCCGCCCTTGATGACAGTGGTCATGGGGTCTCCTCTGGCGGGATCGCGCCGGTGCGTTCAGTGATCAGGGAATAGGCTTCGGGCCGACGGTGCTGGGCGAAGTTGAAGACGGTGTCCTTGTAGATGCGGCCCATGTCGAGGTCGCACTTGGCTGTGATGACCTCGTCTTCCACGGTCACCGCCTGCGCCACGATCTCGCCCGACGGGGCCACGATGACCGACTGGCCACCCATCGGGGAGCCTTCCTCATTCCCGCATTTCGCGGTGCCAACGACCCAGGTCGCGTTCTGGTAGGCCCCGGCCTGCATCGACAGGTGGTTGTGGAAAAGGGTCAGGCTGTCCATCGGTTGCTGGTTCAGATGGCCGAAGGGGGTGTTGTAGCCGAGCATGACCATTTCGACGCCTTGCAGGCCCATGACGCGGTAGGTTTCGGGCCAGCGGCGGTCGTTGCAGATGCACATGCCCATGACGCCGCCCATCGTGCGCCAGACGGGGAAGCCGAGGTTGCCGGGCTCGAAGTACCGCTTCTCCAGGTGCTGGAACTGGCGGTTCGGCAGCGGCTCGGCCCAGCCCGGCAGGTGGACCTTGCGGTACTTGCCGACGATCCGGCCGGTCTGGTCGACGAGGATCGAGGTGTTGAAGCGGTGCTTCATGCCGCCTTCGGCCACCAGCTCCGCATAGCCGAGGTAGAAGCCCACACCCAGCCTTGCAGCCTCGTCGAAGAGGGGCTGAGTCGCTGGGGAGGGCATGGCGGTTTCGTAGTAGCTGTCAAGTTCGGCCTCATCCTCGATCTGCCAACGCGGGAAGAAGGTGGTGAGCGCGAGTTCGGTGAAGACCAGCAGCTTTGCCCCCCGCCCATGTGACTCGCGCAGCATGGCGATCAGGCGGCCGACGGTGTCCTTGCGGGTCTCCGACTTGGCGATTGGGCCCATTTGGGCCGCAGCGGTGATGAGGTGGCGGGTCACTGGGGCCTCCGTAATGTGACGAGGGCCGAAGCAAAGGCGGCGGCAGCCCCGACACCGTCGATGACTTTCAGCCCATGTTCAGCCTCGAACCGGGCGGCGAGATCGGCCATTCCGGCGCAGCCAAGGACAATCGCTCCGACCCCATCTTCGGCCTTCGCGCGGGCGATCTCGGCAGACACTTTGGCGACTGCTCCAGAGGTTTCATCTTCAAGGTCCAGCACCTTGACCCCGGCGGCACGGACTTTGCTGCAGGCCCCGGCCATGCCGTAATGGGACAGGTTTTCCTCCAAGGTCGGGATGGCGACAGGGAGCGTGGTTACCACCGAAAACCGCCAGGCCAGAAGCATTGCGGCGTGAAACCCGGCCTCGCCAATCCCCAGGACTGGGACGGAAACGCTGGCCCGGGCCTGATCCAGCGCTGGGTCGTCGAAGCAGGCGATGATGATGGCGTCTGCGCCGTTCTTGGCAGCTTTCGCGACCTCTTCCAGCACGAATGGGCGGCAGATGGCGTCATCCTCTGGCCCCTGGATCGCGGGAGGAGAGCGGTGGCACGTCACCCCGACGACCGTGGACCCCGGGGCGGCGTTGCGGGCGGCGGTCACCGCCTTGTCGGTCATCGAGACAGTGGAGTTCGGGTTGATGACAGTGAGCCGCATCAGACCATTCCCTTTCCGGCGTCCGACCCCTGCCGGGCGCGACGGCGCTGCATGATGGTGACGGACAGGATCACCAGGCCAACAAGGCTGAGCGAGAACAGCGTGGTCAGCGTGCCGAGGGCATAGAGGACGGGCGAGGTGACGTTGGTCGTCATCCCCCAGATCTCCAGCGGCAGGGTGTTGCGACTGCCAGAGACCAGGATCGTGCGGGCGATCTCGTCATAGCTGAGGGTGAAGCCGAAGAGGGCGACGCCGACCAGCGCGGGGGCGATCAGCGGCAGGACGACATGGGCAAACACCTGCCAGTTCGAGGCGCCCTGGTCGCGGGCGGCTTCCTCGTAGGCTGGGTTGAAGCGG
>JBKDYO010000010.1:0-2695 GCA_046305855.1 Paracoccaceae bacterium | reverse complement strand
GTTGCGGGTCTGGACGCAGTCTGCCCTGTCGAAAGGCGTCAAGGTCATCGGTCTGATCGACGCCTGCCACTCCGCCACCGGCTTCCGCGCCGTGGGAGGGCAGGGCGTGCCCAAGGTGATCGATGAGGCGCAACTCGGCATCCCTGACGACGTCACCCCGGTCCAGGCGATGCCCGTCCCACCGCTCGACGGAGACTTCGTCTTCCTCTACTCCTCGCAGTCCGACCAGCGCTCTTTCGAATATCCGATGCCGGATGGCACCTGGCATGGCGAATTCACTCTGCGGCTTGCACAAATCCTGCGTGACGTGCCGGATGCCAGCTGGACGCAGGTCCTGACAGCCACCACCGAAGCGATGGTCCAGGGCCCCGCCCGCCAGATGCCGGACGGCGAGGGGCCCATGCTTGACGCCCCCGTCTTCGGCTCCGGCAGCGCCACCGAACGCTTTCCCCTCGACGGTGGCAAACTCGCCGCGGGTCTTCTGCAAGGTCTGAACGAGGGCGCCGAACTCACCCTCTACGCCACGCCTGCCGGGGGCGAACCGCTGGCCACCGTGACCCTCACCAAGGTCACCGCCCGCGATGCCACCTTCTTCGCCCCGCCCCCCGCCGATGCCCGCTGGGCCGAACTCACCTCCGCCCCACCCCCCGCGCCCCTGACTGTCGCTGCCCCCGTCCTCGCCGACCCCACCGACACCCACGACTACACCGCCTGGACCGCCGCTCTCCCCGAGCCCGGAGCCACCCCCGACCTCGTCCCCATCCTCACCGACGGCACCGTGGCCCTTGCCCGGGCCGACGGCACCCTCGACCCCGACGGCCCCGGCTCCACCCCCCGCATCCGCCCCGACCCCGGCGAGACCGAGGCCGAAGCCCTCACCCGCACCCTCGACCAGGCCGCCCACGGCCTCGCCCTCCGCGACGTCCTTGCCGGGGCCACCGGGCGCAGCCTGACCGGCAAGGCCCCGCTCAGCATGACCATCGACATCCGCCCCGCCAGCGACCGATGCGACCAGCCCGGCCCGCAAGCCCCCTTCGACCCCGCTGAAGGCGTCGCCCCCTGCGATCAGCTCTGGCTCACCCTCACCAACACCTCCGGCACCGCGCAGGACGTCTCGGTCCTCTACTTCACTGCCGACTTCCGGGTGCAGCCGATCTACCCCTCGCAGAACCTGTCCAACCGCCTCGCCCCCGGAGAGCAGACCCGCGTCGGCCTGATGATCGAACCCGGCAGCACGGCGGGCCTCGAAGAGATCTGGGCGCTCGCGGTGCCGGTGGACCCCGACGCCCCCCGGGTCGACCTGACCCGGCTCGCCTCAACCGACACCACCCGCGCCGCCCCCGCCGACCCGATGACCACCTGGCTGGAAACCCGCCTCGACCCCGACGCCACCAGCCGGGGCTTTACTCTGAAACCCGCGCCGCTGACGATGCTGCGTCAAGTGGTGCGCCTGATCCCGGGGGACATCGCCCCCGCTTCGATGGAGAACTGAATGTCCCGGCTCCTGACCGTCGCCCTCGTCACACTCCTGGCCGCCCCCGCCTTGGCCGAGGACAAGCCCTTCGCCGCAACCGAAGCCGCCACCGCCTCGCCCTTCCTCTACGCCAAGTCCGGGGCCAAGGCCGAACGCGCCAAACACGCCACCGAAGCCGGCGCCAAGGTCATCGGCGGCGAGGTTGCAGCCCAAGGCGCCTGGCCCTGGCAGGTCGCCCTCCTCATCGGCGGCGCGCCCGTCAGCACCGACGCCCAGTTCTGCGGCGGCAGCATGGTCATGGACACTTGGGTCCTCACCGCCGCGCACTGCATACACATGCCGCAGGACGACGGCACCTTCGCCGACCTCACTCCGACCGAGGTCTCCGTCCTCGTCGGCACCAACACCCTGACCGAAGGCTCCGGCGACCTGATCCCCGTCGAGGCCGTCTTCCGCCACCCGTCCTACAGCGGCACTCAGTTCGACTTCGACATCGCGCTCATCAAGCTCTCCCGCGCGCCGCAGGTGCCCTTCCAAACGGTCGAGGTCCCCGATGCCGAATACGGCGACATCCTCAACCAGCAGGGCGTCACCACCATCGTCACCGGCTGGGGCCTGCAAGAGGGCGCGCAACCCTCGCCCGAACTCCGCCAGGCCCAGATCCAGGTCCTCGACCGCGAGCTCTGCAACCAGTCCATGCTGGAAGCCCGCGCCGAAGACGCCGCGGGAGGCTTCGGCTACGCCGTCCAGACCCTCGGCGTGGGCGAACAGGACGCCTACGCGATCTGGGACGAACTGATGTCCCGTGCCCCCGACGCGGTCAGCGAGAACATGATCTGCTCCGGCACCTTCGAGGGCGGCAAGACCTCCTGCAACGGGGACTCTGGCGGCCCGCTGGTCGTCCCGGTCGACGGCGGCGGCTACATCCAGGCCGGCATCGTCAGCTGGGGCCTCTCTGCTACGTCAGGGCAGGGCTGCGAGGAGACAGCGCTCTTCTCGGCCTACACCGACATCTCGAAATTCGTGCCGTGGCTGAACGAGGTAATTGAGGGGAATCCTTAGCGACCCGGCCTACAAGAAGCGCCTCCTTTCCCCCCGCGTGGGGAAGGGATGGGGGAGGGGGGCACCTGTGGCAATGACTCCCTCGGCAACCGACTGACCTCCAGGCTCGGCACCGCGACCGACACCTACACCTACCCCGCTACCTCGAACCGCCTCAGC
>JBKDYO010000009.1:0-6032 GCA_046305855.1 Paracoccaceae bacterium | reverse complement strand
CGAGGCCACGGGCTTCCCCGCCACCTTCCCCCGCAAATCCCAGACCGCCGTATCCAGCCCCGCCTGCGCCCGGCGGAGGTAGCTGCCGGGATACTTGTGCTCCCGCTCGTAGTTCCGACGCAGGGTGTCTTCCAGGTCTTCAACCCGGGTCCCCAAGGCGTGTGGCGCGACCTGGCGGTGGAACACATCCGCGGTGAAGTCGGCGTAATAGGTCGAGGTCTGGCCCCAGCCCACGTCCCCCGTATCCGCCGTGACCTTCACGAAGCAGACGAACTCGTTGTCAAAGGTTTCAAGCTTGGCGATCTTCATCAGGGCCTCCCGTTCAGGGAACCCTAGCTGCCGAAGGTCACCCGTTCCCGACCGTTTCCGCCACTCCCAAGGGTCCCGGGCGACGTTCCTCGGTCAAAAGCACATTGGCCTCGACGTTGCCCACCCCCGGAAGCGTCATGATTCGACGCCGCAGAACCCGCTCGAAATCCGCCAGATCGCGTGCCACGACCCTCAGCCGGTAGTCAAAAAGGCCAAGAACATGCTGCACCACCTGCACTTCCGGGATCGCGGTCGCCGCCCGCTCGAAATCCTCCAGCGACACCCGTCCCTTGGTTGCAAGCTTGATCCCCAGGAATACCGTAACACCAAAGCCAAGGGCCGCACGGTCGACATCCACCCGCCGCCCCACCAGCACACCCGCCTCCTCCAACCGACGCACCCGTCGCCAGGCTGCAGGCTGCGACAGCCCCAACTGGCGCCCCAACTCCCCTGCCGAAAGGCTCCCGTCTTCCGACAGGGCCCGCAGGATCGCCCGGTCCAGATCATCCAGCTCGGTCATAGCGGCAACCCTCCGCTGTCCTTGATGGTCGCAACCAGCATCAGCGCCTCGACTTCGGCGATATGCGGCAGCGCCAGAATCCGGTCGCGATAGATGCCGGTCCAGTGCCCCATATCCCGCGCGATGACGTTCAGGCGCACGTCGACCCGGCCGAGGAATGTCTCGATCCCGATGACCTCGGGAACCTCCCGCGCGGCCGCAATGAATTCGTCAAAAGCCCGCGGGTTCGTCTTGTCCAGCGTGAACCGCAGGCTCACCTCGACCGCATAGCCCAGGGCCCGCCAGTCGATCACCGCACCCTCGCCGCGCAAGACGCCCGCCGACCGAAGCCGGTCAAGCCGCCGCCACAGCGTCGCCCCGGTCACCCCGGCGCGATCCGCCAGTGCGGCGCGGTCCAGCGACGGCTCGGCCAGCCAGTGCCGCAGGATGCGACGATCGGTATCATCAAGCATGGTCTATCCGCATAATGTCATTTCTGCACATGACTATTTGCAGATGCGAAGCATTTCGTCAAACAATGCACGGTTCTCCGCGCGGAAACCCCTATTGTCCCGCCATCAACCAGATGGAGGACGCCATGCGCGTTTACTACGACCGCGACTGCGATGTGAACCTGATCAAGGACAAGAAAGTCGCCATCCTCGGCTACGGCTCCCAGGGCCACGCCCACGCGCTGAACCTGCGCGATTCGGGCGCGAAGAACGTCGTCGTGGCGCTGCGCCCCGGCTCGGCCAGCGCGAAGAAATGCGAAGCCGAGGGCCTGAAGGTCATGGACATCGCCGCCGCCGCTGCCTGGTGCGACCTGATCATGTTCACCATGCCCGACGAACTGCAGGCCGCGACCTACAAACAGTATGTCCATGACAACCTGCGCGAAGGCGCCGCGATTGCCTTCGCTCACGGCCTGAACGTCCACTTCGGCCTGATCGAGCCGAAAAAGGGCGTCGACGTCATCATGATGGCCCCGAAGGGCCCCGGCCACACCGTCCGCGGCGAATACACCAAGGGCGGCGGCGTCCCCTGCCTTGTCGCTGTCCACCAGGACGCGACCGGCAAGGCGATGGAAATCGGCCTCTCCTACTGCTCCGCCATCGGCGGCGGTCGTTCGGGCATCATCGAGACCAACTTCCGCCAGGAATGCGAAACCGACCTCTTCGGTGAGCAGGCAGTCCTCTGCGGCGGCCTCGTGGAACTCATCCGCATGGGCTTCGAAACCCTCGTCGAGGCCGGATACGAGCCCGAAATGGCCTATTTCGAGTGCCTGCACGAAGTGAAGCTGATCGTGGACCTGATCTACGAAGGCGGCATCGCAAACATGAACTACTCGATCTCGAACACCGCGGAATACGGCGAATACGTCTCCGGCCCGCGCATCCTGCCGTATGACGAGACCAAGGCCCGGATGAAAGCGGTCCTCACCGACATCCAGACCGGCAAGTTCGTGCGTGACTTCATGCAGGAAAACGCCGTCGGCCAGCCGTTCTTCAAGGCGACCCGCCGGATCAACGACGAACACCAGATCGAACAGGTCGGTGAAAAGCTGCGCGCCATGATGCCCTGGATCTCCAAGGGCAAGATGGTCGACAAGTCGCGGAACTGATCCACGTCACATCCCGGAAAAGGGCGCCGCAGGGCGCCCTTTTTCTTTGCGGCACGTCGAAGATCGGGCAGGATCGGGCAAGGGACAGAAAAGGTCGGACATGCGCAAGTGGCTTCCCGTCGTGCTGATCGGCCTTGCCGGGCTCTGGTTCATCCTGACCAATGTCGGCAGTGCCCAGGCGCTGTCCGACATCACCGCGCGACCGATCCTTGTGCTGGCCAAGGGCGGCGAAAGCACCCCGGTGCAACAGCCAGGCGAACCAGCCAAGCCGGATGCCGCCCGGGTCATTGCCGGCGCCGGCGTGCAGTTCGGCTACCGCTTCGACTTTCTCCTGCCACAGGGCGAGACGGTGTCCTGCACCATCCGGTTTCGCAGCCTGACCTGCGCGAACGGTTGGACCGCCGAACGCAAGGTCGAGGGCCAGTCTTGACAAGCCCGACCCCACCCGCGCAACCCTGCGGCACCCCCAGCCAGAGGCGCCGATGCCCAGCCTTCTGATCCTGATGCCGACCGGCGGCCAGATCGACACGCCGACCGTGCACAGCCTGATGGGCCTCACCCAGGCCCTGCCCCGTCGCGGCATCGCTTTCGCGCTGAAGACCTACGAATGGTCCGACCTCGTGATCTCGCGCAACTACCTGATGTCGTTCTTCCTGGCGGAGAAGACCTTCACCCATGCGCTCCTTTTGGACAGCGACATGAGCTTTCATCCCCAGGTGTTCTTCGACCTTCTGGACTTCGACGCCGATTTCACCGTCGCGCCCTACCCGCAGCGGCAGATGCGCTGGTCGACCTTCCGCGCCCTTGTCGAACGTGAGGCGCAGAAGCCCGAAGCCGACCGCGCCGCGACTGACAGGCTGCTGGCCGAAAGCTTTCGCTACAACGTGGCCGAACGGTTCGAGGCGGGCGAGGACTGGCCTTACGAGGTCAGGGGCGGCTTCCGCAAGGTCCCGGGTGCGGGCACCGGCTTCATGCTGATCCGCCGCGCCGTGCCCGAGCGCATGGTCGAAACCGGCGCGGCAGTCCCGGTCCCCGGATTCAACGGCCCGGGCTATCCGGGTGCGGATTTCCACGATTTCTTCAGCCATTTGCGCGGCCGCGGCGGCGCGGTGATGCACGGCGAGGACACCTCGTTCTGCCGCCGCTGGATCGACGGCTGCGACGGCGAGATCTGGTGCCACGAGACAGCCAAGGTCGCCCACCATGGCGGGCTTGCCTTCCATGGAGACTATGCGCTGGCGAGAAAACCGCGCAGCTGACGCCCCGACATTGGACTACTGCTGCCCCGCCTTGTCGCGCAGCACTCCCATCGCTTCGGGCGGCCACAGGTTCGTGTCCGCAGGCCAGATGCGATAGCTGGCCTCGCCCGAAACGTTCCAGATCACAAAGGGCTGTTCCGACGCGCTGTCGAGGTAAAGGACGGCCCAATCCTCCTCGCAGGTGAATTTCAGGCAGGCTTCGCCCTGATAGCCCTCGCCGGTCAGATCGCCCGACCCCAGATCGGAAATTCGTTCGGCAAAAGCTGGGTAATCCGCCCCAAGCCCCGCCTGCAAGGCCGCCAGAACCGGGGCAAGCTTCAGCGCCTCGACCGGATGCGCCCCGGCAAGCGTCGGCAAATCCGCCCAACCAAGGGCCGGATCGGCGGCAAACTCCTCGGGCAAGGCCTCGGTCAGCCCGGTGACCGGGTTCCAGACCCAGACTTCACCGGGGATCGACGGCAGGGGTTCAGTCGCAAAGACCAGCGCCTCGGGCTGAACCTGCAGGACAAACTCCCGGCAGCTCTCAACAGGCCCGTAAAGCGCGGGCGCAGCCCCTTCGGGCAAGGCCAGCACAAACGGGGCCGCCCCGCAGGCATTCCCACCCGCCCCCGCAACGCCGGTCACCACCGCGACGCCACCGATGGACTGCGTCGCTTCATCCAGGTAGATCACACCGTTTTCGTGCAGGACCTCGCCGTCAACCAAAAGCGCCGCACCACCCATCCCGTCTTCACTGACGGTGACCTCGTGACCGCCCACGGTCAGCCCTTCAGCACGTGCCGCCGAGCTGCACAGGAGCGAAAAGGCGCCTGATACATATATCGCTTTTTGCATCTGAACTCCAAGGTCTTGCCCGCTCGGGTACAAGAATGCACGAGGGTGAGTCACCTGTGCCAGAGCGGAAAGCCTGACCTCATGCAGCTTTGCCCAAAAACTAAGGTCAAGTTAACAAGAACTCTCAACCTATTGGCGCAATTGCATATTGCTGATCTGTCCACCGTGGACACGACTTCAGACCGCAGCCTCCACGGCCCCCACGATCTCGTCGACCACGGCGGCCAGCAGGGCCTCATCCTCGCACTCCGCCATCACCCGGATCAGGGGCTCGGTCCCCGATTTCCGGATCAGGATGCGGCCCAGCCCCTCGATCCGCGCCTCGCTGGCCCGGATCACCGCCTGCACCGATTCGACGTCCAAGGGCCGCGCGCCCGCTGTGAAGCGGACATTCTTCAGCATCTGCGGAACGGTTGCGAAGCTGCGGGTCAGCTCGGACGCTGGCTTCCCGGTGCGGACCATCTCGGCCAGGAACTGCAGCCCTGCGACCAGCCCGTCGCCCGTGGTCGCATAGTCGGTCATCACGATGTGCCCCGACTGCTCGCCCCCAAGGTTGAAGCCCCCCTCGCGCATTCGTTCCACCACATAGCGGTCGCCCACCGCCGTCCGCTCCAGCCGCAGACCGCGGCCTTCCAGGAACCGCTCCAGCCCCAGGTTCGACATCACAGTCGCGACCAGCGCACCGCCCGTCAACCGCCCCTCGGCCGCCCAGCGGGCCGCCAGAAGGGCCATGATCTGATCCCCGTCCGCGACCCGGCCGGTTTCATCCAGGATCATGATCCGGTCCGCGTCGCCATCCAGAGCGATGCCGACATGCGCGCCATGGGTGACGACCGCCTCGGCCGCCGTCTCGGTATGGGTCGACCCACAGCGGTCGTTGATGTTGGTCCCGTTCGGCGCAACCCCGATCGGGATCACCTCGGCCCCCAGCTCCCACAGCACTTCGGGCGCTGCCCGGTAGGCCGCACCGTTCGCGCAGTCCAGCACCACCTTCAGCCCGTCCAGCCGCAGGCCGGTCGGGAAGCTCGTCTTCACGAACTCCTCATAGCGTCCCCGCCCATCCTCGATCCGCTTGGCACGTCCGATGTTCTCGGGCTTCGCGGGCTGGACCTCGCCTTCCACCAGCTCCTCGATCTCGGCTTCAGCCGCGTCGGACAGCTTGAACCCGTCCGGCCCAAAGAACTTGATCCCGTTGTCCTGATGCGGGTTGTGAGAGGCGCTGATCATCACCCCCACATCCGCCCGCATCGACTTGGTGAGGAACCCCACGGCAGGCGTCGGGACCGGACCCAGCAGCAGCACGTTCATGCCGGTCGAGCAGAACCCCGCCGTCAGCGCGTTTTCCAGCATGTATCCCGACAGCCGCGTATCCTTGCCGATCACCACCCGGTGCGCCGCCGACCCGTCGCGGCGGAAGTACCGCCCCGCCGCAGCCCCCAGCCGCAACGCGAGTTCCGCCGTCATCGGCCAGCTGTTCGCCCGGCCCCGGACGCCGTCGGTGCCAAAAAGC
>JBKDYO010000008.1:0-3118 GCA_046305855.1 Paracoccaceae bacterium | reverse complement strand
GCTCATGATCCGATGCCACAGCATCCGCGCCGCGCGCAGCTTCGCGACTTCCATGAAGAAGTTCATCCCGATGGCGAAGAAGAACGACAGCCGCCCGGCGAAATCGTCGACGTCCATCCCGCGCTCCATCGCAGTCCGGACATACTCCTTCCCGTCCGCCAGCGTGAACGCCAGCTCCTGCACCAGATTCGCCCCGGCCTCCTGCATGTGGTAGCCGCTGATCGAGATCGAGTTGAACTTCGGCATCTCGGCCGAGGTGAACTCGATGATGTCCGCGATGATCCGCATCGAAGGCTCGGGCGGATAGATGTAGGTGTTGCGGACCATGAACTCCTTCAGGATGTCGTTCTGGATCGTCCCCGACAGGTCCGCCCGCGACACCCCCTGCTCTTCGCCCGCGACGATGAACGACGCCAGGATCGGGATCACCGCCCCGTTCATCGTCATGGAGACGCTGATCTTTTCCAAGGGGATGCCGTCGAAGAGGATCTTCATGTCCTCGACGCTGTCGATCGCGACCCCCGCCTTCCCCACATCCCCCACGACGCGCGGGTGATCCGAGTCATACCCCCGGTGCGTCGCGAGATCGAAGGCCACCGACACCCCCTGCTGCCCACCCGCCAGCGCCTTGCGGTAGAAGGCGTTCGACTCCTCGGCGGTCGAGAACCCCGCATACTGCCGGATCGTCCAGGGCCGCCCCGCATACATCGTCGCCCTGACCCCCCGCGTGAACGGCGCCACGCCGGGCAATTCACCCATCTGCGGCAGGCCCTCCACGTCAGCCGCCGTATACAGCGGCTTGACCGTGATCCCCTCCAGCGTCTGCCAGTTCAGGGCCTCCGGGCCCTTGCCCTTCAACTCTTTCGAGGCCAGCGCCTCCCATGCCTTCAGGTCCGCCATCACACTCTCCATTCGCGCCATTTGCCGCGCTTGGGCTTTTCCGCTTTCGCCCCTATATCAGGGACATGCAAAGCCTAGCCCGTCGTCCGTTTCTCGCCCTCGTGGCCCTGGCCCTTCCGGCGCTTTCCCTATCCGCAAGGGCCGATGAGGCCCCGGCCGTCGTTCCCGTCTTCGCCCCGGTCCCGGCGGCTGAGGTGGTCGAGGCCGACCTCCTGTTTCTTCGCCGCCCGGTCATCATCTTCGCCGATAGCCCCAATGACCCTGCATTCGTGCGCCAGATGCAATTGCTGGACCGCTATTCCCCGCAGCTCGAAGCCCGCGATGTCATCCTGATCACCGACACCGACCCCGCGAATCCCTCTGCCCTCCGCAAGAAGCTGCGTCCCCGGGGCTTTTCGCTGGTCCTGATGGACAAGGACTGGAAGCCGATGATCCGCAAACCCCTGCCCTGGGAGGGGCGCGAGATCGTCAACACCATCGACAAGATGCCCATCGCGCGCACCGAAGCGCTAGAGAAGAACCCCGCCGGCCGGTAGCGCGGAGTTTTCGAAAACTCCGGACCGGAGCCTTCAAAGGCTCCGTCACGATTTCGTCGAAGAAATCGGACCCGGCCTGACCTTTGCGACATCACTCAAACTCCATGATCACGTCGTCGACCTTCAGGCTCGCCCCAGCGCTGGCCTTGATCTTCTTGACCACGCCCTTCCGCTCGGCCTTCAGGATGTTCTCCATCTTCATCGCCTCGACGGTCGCCAGCGCCTGACCTTCCTGGACCTCGTCGCCCTCTTCCACGGCGATCTTCACCACCAGCCCGGGCATTGGACACAGCAGATACTTCGACGTATCGGGCGGTGCCTTCTCCAGCATCAGCCCGGACAGCGCCTTCTGGCGCGGGCTTTGCACATGGACCTTCAGGTCAGCCCCCCGCAGCCGCATCCGGAAGCCCATCGGGACCTTGGCGGTCTTGATCACCAGCGGCTCGCCACCGACTGTCAGGCGGGCCAGAGGCTGGCCCGGCGTCCAGTCGCTTTCCACCCGCAGATCAGTGCCATCGTCGAAGACCACGGTTGACCCGTCATGGTCGGCCTTGATCGTCACCGGCCAGCTTTCACCTTGCAGAGTGACAACCCAGTCATCGCCCACGCGGCGGGTATGATTGTCCATCGTGCCCGAAATCCGCGTCCGCCGGATTTCCGCGACGCGGTTCATCGCCGCCGCCGCCGCCGCAACCCGGCGCAGGAGGCTGGAGTCAAGCGTCGCGCCAGTGAAGCCACCCTCATATTCTTCGGCAATAAAGGCCGTCGTGATGTTGCCCGACGCAAAGCGCGGGTGGTCCATCACGGCAGAGCAGAACGGCAGGTTGTGGCCGATGCCTTCCACCTCGAAGGTGTCCAGCGCCAGCCGCATCTCCTCGATGGCATCGGCGCGGGTCGGCCCCCAGGTGCAAAGCTTGGCGATCATCGGGTCATAGAACATGCTGATCTCGCCGCCCTCATAGACGCCGGTATCGTTGCGCACGACGCCGCCGCGTTCCGTCTTGCCCTCGACCGGGGGCCGGTAGCGGGTGAGACGGCCGATGGAGGGCAGGAAGTTCCGGTACGGGTCCTCGGCATAGAGGCGGCTTTCCATCGCCCAGCCGTGGATTTTCAGATCGGACTGCTTGAAGGGCAGCGGCTGACCATCGGCGACGCGGATCATCTGTTCGACCAGATCGACCCCAGTGATCAGCTCAGTGACCGGATGTTCGACCTGCAAACGCGTATTCATTTCAAGGAAGTAGAAGTTGCGGTTGCCATCGACGATGAACTCCACCGTCCCCGCGCTGGTGTATCCCACCGCCTTGGCCAAAGCGCAGGCCTGTTCGCCCATCGCCTTCCGCGTCGCTTCGTCCAGGAAGGGCGACGGAGCCTCCTCAATGACCTTCTGGTTCCGGCGCTGGATCGAGCATTCGCGTTCATGCAGGTAGACGCAGTTGCCGTGCTTGTCGGCCAGCACCTGGATCTCGATGTGCCGAGGTTGCGTGACAAACTTCTCGATGAAGATGCGGTCATCGCCGAAACTGGCGGCGGCCTCATTTTTCGAGGACTGGAAGCCTTCGGCAACCTCACCCTCGTTCCACGCGATCCGCATCCCCTTGCCGCCGCCACCGGCTGACGCCTTGATCATCACCGGATAGCCGATCTGGCCCGAGATCTTCACCGCCTCGTCCGCGTCCGCG
>JBKDYO010000007.1:0-12999 GCA_046305855.1 Paracoccaceae bacterium | reverse complement strand
TTGTGCTTGCTCTTTTCCCAACTACTCCACGGGTAGGAAGCCGGTTTCGCCACCGGTTCAAGAAACCGGCGGACTGCGGAGGGTGTGAAACCCTCCGGGTCTGGCCACAAGCGCCCCCTCAGTCATACTCGCGCAGCCGCGCGACATAGCGGGCCATCGTGTCGACCTCGAGGTTCACCCGGTCCCCGAGTTTCACCTCGCCCCAGGTTGTCACCTCCTGCGTGTGCGGGATGAAGTTCACCCCGAACTCGGCCCCCTCGACTTCGTTCACGGTCAGCGAGGTGCCGTTCAGCGCCACCGACCCCTTGGGGGCGATGAACTTCGCCAGCGCCTCAGGCGCGCGGAAGGTCACGCGGACCGACCCGCCTTCTGGCGCGACCTTGACGACCTCGGCCACCCCGTCGATATGGCCCGAGACGATGTGACCGCCCAGCTCGTCCCCCACCCGCAACGCGCGTTCGAGGTTGATCCGCTTGCCGACCGGCCAGCCGTTATGGCCGATGTTGGTCTTCGAAAGCGTCTCGGCGCTGATCTCGACGTCGAACCAGCCCTCCGGCTGATCGCCCAGCGCCACGACAGTCAGGCAGACCCCGTCGCAGGCGATGCTCGCGCCGATGTCGATGCCCGCCACATCATAGCGCGTGGCAATCCGCGCCCGAAGGTCGCCAGTGACCTTCGTTTCGACGATTCGCCCGACGTCAGTGACAATTCCGGTGAACATGGGGCCGCTCCTGATCCATCCCCCCTTGGGTAAAGCGCGGCCTTGCGGCTTGCAAGCCCGAGGGGATTGAGGCCATCATCCGTTAACCCCTTGTCAGCCATAAAGCGCGACGCTGCGCCCGCTGATCCAACCTCAAGGCCTGCGCTTGACCGATCCTCGTCACTTTCTCTTCCTGCAAGGCCCGCATGGTCCCTGGTTCCACCAGTTGGGCCGGCAGATCCGGGCTGCCGGGGGGGAGGTTTGGCGGGTGGGGTTCAACCTCGGCGACCGGGTGTTCTGGCCCGGGGCGGGCTATATCGCCTTTCAGGGCGCGCAAGATCGCTGGGCCGAGGTCTGCGGTGACATCCTGGCCCGGCACGGGATCACCGATCTGGTGCTTTATGGCGATACCCGGCCGATCCACGCGACGGCGATCCTTCTGGCCCAGGCGCGCGGCATCACCGTACATGTGTTCGAGGAAGGCTACCTGCGCCCCTACTGGGTCACCTACGAACGGGGCGGGTCGAACGGGCATTCCCGGCTGATGGACCTCAGCGTCCCCCAGATGCAGGGGGCGCTTGACCGCGTCGACCTTGACCTGCCCGAGGTGCCCGCGACCTGGGGCGACATGCGCCAGCACATGTTCTGGGGCGCGCTCTATCACGGCTGCGTCGCCATGGGCTTTCGGGCCTATGCGAACTTCCGCCCGCACCGGGCGCTGACTGTCGGCCAGGAATTCCTGTTGTATCTCAACCGTTTCCTGTTGATGCCGGTTCACCGGCTGGAACGCCGACTTGCCACGTGGCGGATCCGGAATGGCGGGTTTCCCTATCACCTGGCGATCCTGCAACTGGAACATGACGCCAGCTTTCGCGACCATTCGCCCTTCTCCTCGATGACCGAGTTTCTGGCGCTGGTGATCGAGGGTTTTGCAAGGGGCGCGCCCCGCCATCACCACCTCGTCTTCAAGGCGCATCCGCTGGAGGACGGGCGGGTGCCGCTTCTGCCCGAGATTCGCCGTCTGGCCGCACTGCACGGGATCAGGGACCGCGTCCACTTTGTCCGCGGCGGCAAGCTGGCCCGGCTTCTGGATGACGCACGGTCCACAGTCACGGTCAATTCGACCGCCGGGCAGCAGGCCTTGTGGCGCGGATTGCCGCTGCGGACCTTTGGCGCGGCGGTCTATGCCAAGCCCGAATTTGTCTCGTCCCAGCCGCTTGAGGCGTTTTTTGCGGCCCCCGAACGTCCCGATACGCGCGCTTATCGCGATTATCGGCATTTCCTTTTGGAGACTTCGCAACTGGTGGGCGGCTTCTATTCCTCGCGGGGGCGGAAGGCGTTGCTACGACAGGTTGTGGACCTGATGCTGTCACCCAGCGATCCCTATCAGGCGCTGGAGGAGGGCAACGCGGCTCCACGGCAACAGTTACGGCTTGTCCGCTGATTTCCGCTTGGCAGTGTAGCCTTGCACGGCCGCATTCGCTAAAGTTGCCGTGACAAAAATCCGAAGCAGAACGCAGGGGATAAGGGCAGTGACGATCAGAATGACCCACATGGCGCGGGCAATTGCCTTGCTGACCTCGGTGGCCTTGGTTGCGTCCTGCGGCCTGCCCCGGTCCGGCCCCAACAAGCGCGAGATCTTCGCAGGCTCGGTCGAACGCAAGGGCGATGCCTACATCGTCACGGTGAACCCTGCCGTCACGCGCGCCACGGCGATGCAGCCAAGTTTCGGCTTCAGTGAAGGCTTCCGCAATGCGGGGGTTGTCGCCTCCGACATGATTTCCTCGGGCGACACGATCAACGTGACGGTCTACGAAAACGTCAAGGATGACCCGCTTCTGGGCAACACCGGACAGCGCGTCTCGGGCCTGTCCGAGATCCAGGTCGACGGGCAGGGCTACATCTACATCCCCTATGCCGGGCGCATCAAGGCAGCGGGCCAGACGCCCGAGGGCCTGCGTCAGGCCATCACCCGCAAGCTGGAAGACCAGACCCCTGACCCGCAGGTCAGCGTCGCGCGGCGCCCGGGCGAAGGCTCGACAGTGTCGATTTCCGGCGGTGCCGGGTTGAACGGCGTCTACCCGATCGAGGCCTCGACCCGCACGCTGGCCACGATGCTGGCCAAGGCCGGCGGCGTGTCGGTCGATCCGGCCATTGCCATCGTCCGCGTCACCCGCGGCAACCATACCGGCAAGATCTGGCTGAACGACCTGTACGAAAACCCCAGCCTCGACATCGCGTTGCGGGCCGGGGACAACATCGTGATCGAGGAAGACAGCCGCCAGTTCATCGCGCTGGGGGCGACGGGCGCGCAAAGCGTGGTGCCGTTCGAAACGGAAACCCTGTCCGCGCTTGAGGCGATTGCCACCGTGGGCGGCCTTGCCACCATGTCCGCCGACCCGACCGGGGTCTTCGTCCTGCGCGACGAAAGCGAGGAAGTTGCCCGCGCGGTTCTTGGTCGCGACGACCTTATCGGCACGCAGCGCATCGTCTACGTCCTTGACCTGACCGAGCCCACGGGCCTTTTTGAGGCGCGCGACTTCATGATCCGCGACGGCGACACGCTCTATGTCACCGAAGCGCCCTTCGTGCAGTGGCAGAAAACGCTTGGGGCGATCACCGGCTCCACCGCTGCTGCGACTGGGCTTGCTGACACCGTCAACGCGGGGGAATGACGACGCCCCCGTCCGGCACGGACGCAACGACGGCGCTGGCCGGGGTACCCCGTCGACTGTTCCACCAGAACCTGTCGCTTCTGCGCAATGCCCGGCTGCGCCGGGTGTTGGAGCTTGCCGGGCATGAGCTGCACGTTGGCCTGCCCGGCCCGGGGGACGCAGCACTGGTCTGGGGCCGCAGCCCGACGGCCTGGCGGGGCGAGGCCTTGGCCACCCGGCGCCGGGTGCCGCTGATCCGGGTCGAGGATGCCTTCCTGCGCGCGATCCATCCGGGGCGGGCGAAGGGCGAGGCCCCTCTCGGTTTCCTGATCGACCCGGTCGGCGTCCATTTCGACAGCAGCTCCCCCTCGCGGCTGGAAGAGATCCTCGGCTCGGCGGATTTGCAGAATTCGAACATCCAGGATCGGGCGCGCGGCCTTATCGACCGTTTGCTGGATCTGGGTTTATCCAAATACAACAATCATGACCCGGACCTGCCCGCCCCCGATCCCGGCTATGTCCTGATCATCGACCAAAGCGCTGGCGACGCTTCGATCCGGTATTCCGGGGCTTCGGCCGACACGTTCCGCCAGATGCTGGCCGCAGCGCTGCGCGACCATCCCGAGACGCGGATCGTGATCCGGACCCATCCCGAAACCGCGCTGGGCCTGCGCCCCGGGCATTTCGGTCCGGGCGACGCAGGGGGCCGAGTCACCCTGTTGACGACCCCGGTCTCCCCCCATCGCCTGCTGGCCAATGCCGCCGAGGTCTACACCGTCTCGTCGCAAATGGGGTTCGAGGCAATCCTGCACGGGCACCGCCCCCGGGTCTTCGGCCAGCCGTTCTATGCGGGCTGGGGCCTGACCCGCGACGAACAGCCCCTGCCCCGCCGCACGCGGCGTCTGACGCGGGAAGAGCTGTTCGCCGGGGCGATGCTGCTGGCCCCCACCTGGTATGACCCCTGCCGCGATCGCCTGTGCGGGCTGGAAGAGGTCATCCACCAGCTTGAAGCCGACCTGCGCGCCTGGCGCGAAGACCGCCGCGGCCATGTCGCGGCCGGAATGCGGTTCTGGAAGCGCCCGCGCCTGCAGGCCGTGTTCGGCGGCACGCGGGCCCTGCGCTTTCGCGACGATCCGGGGACGGCTGACGCCTTGGCTGTCGCGACCGGGCGCAGTCTGCTGGTCTGGGCTGGGAAAATGCCCGACGGCTTTCAGCCCAAGGCCCCCTGCCTGCAGGTCGAAGACGGGTTCCTGCGGTCACGCGGGCTGGGCGCGGAACTGGTGCCACCGCTGTCGCTCGTGACGGACGATCTTGGCATCTACTACGACCCGACCCAGCCCTCGCGGCTGGACCGGCTGATCGCCACCCCCCTGCCCCCGGGCGGACGGGATCGGGCCGAGGCCCTGATCGCGCGGCTGCGGAGCCAAGGCCTGTCGAAATACAATCTGGGCGGCGACCTGCCGCTCCTCCCACCTGGACACCGCATCCTCGTCCCGGGACAGGTCGAAGACGACGCCTCGATCCGCAAGGGGGCTGGCGAGGTGCGGACGAACCTTGCCTTGCTGCAGGCGGTCCGCAAGGCCAACCCGCAGGCGGTGGTGATCTACAAGCCGCATCCCGATGTCGAGGCGGGCCTGCGTCCCGGGGCCATCCCGCCCGCCGATCTGCAAGATCTGGCGGACGCGATCGTCCCCGGCGCGGACCCGGCCCGGCTTCTGGCAGAGGTGCAGGAGGTCTGGACGATGACCTCGCTTCTGGGCTTCGAGGCATTGATCCGGGGCGTGTCCGTCACTTGCCTTGGCGCCCCTTTCTACGCTGGCTGGGGGCTGACGCGCGATCTTGGACCGGTGACGCCCTGGCGCGGTCCCGGGCCGGATCTGGCACAGCTCGCCCATGCCGCGCTGATCGCCTATCCGCGCTACTGGGACCCGGTTTCGCGCCGCCCCTGCCCGCCCGAAGTGGCGCTGGACCGGCTCGCGACCGGTGACATCCCGCATCCCGGACTGGCCAACCGACTGCTCTCGAAGCTGCAGGGTCGCTTCGCCAGCCTTGCGCATCTCTGGCGCTAGCGCGCCAGCCGCCAGAACCGCCACATCAGGCTGGCCGAAGCGCAGAACAAGCCGATCACCAGACCAAACCACAGCCCCACCCCGCCGTAGCCCAGCGGAAAGGCCAGCACATAGCTGCAGGGGATGCCAATCAGCCAGTAGCTGACCGCCGCCAGCCACATCGGCACTCGCGTATCCTGCACACCACGCAAAAGGCCCAGCGCCATCACCTGCATTCCGTCGGCCAGCTGGAACAGCCCCGCAACCATCAAGAGCACCGAGCCATAGGCGACAATCGCAGCGCTTTCGGGCTTTGACAGGTCCAGAAACAGCGCCACGATGGGTTCCGGCACTGAAACGAACAACAGCACCGACAGGATCGCCACTCCGAACGAAATCACCACGGCCACCTTCGCCGCCTGCCGCAATGCCAGGCGGTCGCGCTGCCCGTCAAACCGGGCGACGCGGATCGTCGCGGCGCTGGAGATCCCGACATGCATCATGAAGGTCAAGGCAGCCACTTCCAGCGCAATGCCATGGGCGGCCAGTTCCACCGTGCCGATCCAGCCCATCATCAGCGCCGAAGCCTGAAACATTCCGCCTTCGGCCAGCCCGGTCAGACCGATGGGCAGGCCAAGGCGCCAGACAAGCGCCATCGCGGGCCAGTCCGGCCGCCAGAATCGCTGGAACAGCCGGAACCGGCGCAGTTCGGGCTGGGCCCAGGCGTAAAGGCACAGGACGACCAGCGACAGAAGCTGCGTCGAGATGGTCGCGATGGCTGCCCCTTTCGCGCCCAGTTCGGGAAAGCCCCAGTTCCCGAAGATCAGCGCCCAGTTGACCGCGATGTTCAGACCCACCGCCGCCAGCGTCACCCAAAGCACGACCTGAGTCCGGTGCAACGCGGACAGGTAGCTTTGCAGGACCGTGACCGCCAGCGCGGGCACCATGCCGAAGCCCACGATCCGCATGTAATCCTGCGCGATGGCCGAGACCTCGGGGTCTTGTCCCAGCGCCAGCAGGATCGGTCCGGACCACAGGAAGATCGGCAGGACGACAATCCCGTAAGCAATGGACAACCACAGCCCCATCCGCGTGTCGCGGCGGACCTGGGTTTCATCCCCACGGCCCAGCGCCGCCGCGACCATCGGCATCACCGCCTTGGCAAAGCCCGAGCCGACGACATAGATGATGAAGAAGGACGACGCGCCAAGGACAACGGCGGCCAACGGCACGACGCCGTACCAGCCGACCATGACCGTATCGGTCACATGCAGAGCCATCTGCGCCAGATGCGAACCGATCAGCGGCAGGCCCAGCACAAGGGTTTCCCGCGCATGCGAGGTCTTGGTCATGGTTTGTGTCATCGGGCTGAATTACGCGGCCCGGGCACGCTTCACAAGCCATGCCCTCTGCCGCAGCGCAGCGTCAGACACTGCCAAGCAGTAGTCCGATGGCTGCCACCGCGATGGCCGCGCCCACCGTCAACTCGATCACCGGCAGCGCCCGGGCGACCCGAGTGCCGCCAAACCCCGCAAACGCGCCTTCGCGCAGCCAGACCGACAGCAGCGCTGCGGCCACCGTGACCAATGCGGTCCCGAAGCCCATCACAAAAGCCCCTATAACGCCAGCCATCGCGATCCCAAGCTGCCAGGTCAGCACCAACACGAAAAGCGCCCCGGAACAGGGCCTTAGCGCAATGCCCGCGACAAGGGCCAGCCCGTCGCGAAAGCCCTGAAGCTTCGCCACCTGGTCAAGCGTCGGAGCATGGGCATGCGAACAGTGCGGGCCATGCTCATGGTGGTCGTGGTTATGATGATGATCGTCGTGGTGGTCGTGCTCATGCACGTGGCCGTTCCCGGACGCAGCCCCGCCCGCCACCAGACCGCGCACGCCCCGCCACACCAGCCACAGCCCAAGCCCCGCGATCATCGCGTGACCGATCGGGGTCATCCACCGCTCGGCGGCCCCCTCGACCGCGCCGCGACCAAGCTGCAGCACCGCCAGCACGGCATAGACCAGGATCACCGCCGCTGCCGCCTGCGCAAGGCTGGAGGCCAGCGCCAGACCGGCCAGCCGCCTCATCGGCACCCGCCGCGCCAGCCCATAGCCGCCGATGACCAGCTTGCCATGCCCCGGCCCCGCCGCATGCAGGACCCCGTAGCCCAGGCAAAGCGCCCAGAAGGCAGCCAGGGCACCGGGCTCGCCGCCGCGCAGGGCCCGGATCGCCGCCGCAAGCTCGTTCTGCACGCCCCGCTGCACCGTGGCCAGCCCGCGCGCCAGCCCGTCCAGGGCACCGGCGAACCACAGGATCGCAAAGAGCCCCGCAAGCGCCAGTCCGATCAGCGTCAGGGCGCGGCGCATGTGACCCGCACTTCCTCGGCGAAATTCGCACCCACAGCCGGGAACTCGGCCTCCAGATCGACGTCCGGAGTGTATTCGGACAGGGCCGCCATCAGCTCCTGCTCGGCCTTGCCAAGGTCGGGGACGAAGACCTGCGCCTTGCAGCCTGTCCCGCCGGTGACAACCGGATCGAACGGGATCGAGTAGGCGACGTAATAGCCGGGATCATAGGCCTGCACGATCAGCGGATCGCCCGCCACCGGCACCGGGGCGTCGAAAGTCCGCAGGTGGGTCGAGGTGATCTTGCCGTCGGCGTAACTTGCCGTCCAGTCCGCCGGGCGCGACAGCGGCAGCGGCGCTCCACCCATCAGCACAAAGGTATCGCCCGCAAATTCCGCGTCCCATTTCATGTCGAACCCGGACAGCTTTGCGGCCTCCTCCGGGGTCAGCTTGCCATCCCAGTCGGGATCCAGCCCCATGTCGCCGACGATATACAGCGAATAGAGGTCGTCGTAGGTCCAGCTGATCCGCACCCCCGTCGCCTGGTTCGCGCTGTCCAGGATCACCTCGATACGGGTCTCGATCCAGACATGCGGATGCGCCAGCACCGGGCCGGCAGCCAGAAGACAGGGAAGGATGATGCGCCACATGCCGCGCAAGGTAGGCGCGCCCCGGCCGCTCGCCAAGGGCCGATGACGCGCCCGGGCGCAGGTTTGCCGGTTCGGTCAGCCGCGCAGCATCGCCGGATGTGTGGCCGTATCGTAAATCGCGGGCCCCATGCCCAGCACTTGCGTCGCGCGCCCGACGATCAGCGGGTCCGGAGTGCCCACGACCTCCACGTCCTTGTTCGGATAATCCATCGTCGACAGGAAATGCCGCATGCAGTTCAGCCGCGCGCGTTTCTTGTCGTTCGACTTGACGATCACCCAAGGCGCATCGGCGGTGTCGGTGTAGAAGAACATCGCCTCTTTCGCCTCGGTATAGTCATCCCAGCGGTCGAGGCTGGCCTTGTCGATGGGCGACAGCTTCCACATCTTCAGGGGATCGGTTTCCCGCGCCAGAAACCGCGCGCGCTGTTCTTCCCGCGTCACGCTGAACCAGTACTTGTAGAGGCGTATGCCAGACCGGACGAGCATCCGCTCCAGCTCCGGCGCCTGCCGCATGAATTCGAGGTATTCGGACGGCGAGCAGAACCCCATCACCCGCTCCACCCCCGCGCGATTGTACCAGGACCGGTCGTAGAACACCATTTCCCCCGCCGTCGGCAGATGCGCGATATAGCGCTGGAAGAACCACTGGCCCTTCTCGACGTCGCTCGGTTTGGTCAGCGCACAGACCCGGGCATAGCGCGGGTTCAGATGCTCCATGAACCGCTTGATCGTGCCGCCCTTGCCGGCCGCATCGCGCCCCTCCATCAGGATCACGAACTTCTGCCCAGTCTCCTGCGCCCAGATCTGCACCTTGAGAAGCTCCGCCTGCAGCTTGGCCTTTTCCGTCTCATAGGCCACCCGGCCCATCAGCCGGGCATAAGGATAGCGACCGGATTCAAAGGCCTGATGCAGCGGGTTTTCCGCTACTGGAAACGTCTTCGGGCCGGAGGCGGCGTCGGACACCTCGGGGGCGGGCTTCAGGACGGTCGAGCTGTCTTCCATGCGGGGGTCCTCCGATCACGATGATCCGCTAACCGTGGCACAAACTGCGACATTTTGCCTTGATCCGGATCAATCCGCGCCGCGCCCGCTTGCCTCTTTTGCTCGCCCGGCCTCCGGCTTAGGCTGGGCCCAGCATCGATGGAGTTTCCCATGCCCACTCTCTACGGCGTCTTCCGCAGCCGCGCCTCGCGTCCGATCTGGCTGCTTTACGAGTTGGACGAGGCCTTCGAGCATGTGCCCGTCATCCAAGCCTACCGGCTGAAGGATGCCACGGCCGCCGACGCGCCGTTCAATACCGCGTCGCCCGCCTTCCTGAAGGTGAACCCGATCGGCCAGATCCCGGCTTACGTCGAGGGCGACCTGGTGCTGACCGAAAGCCTCGCCATCACCAACCACATCGCCCGCACCCGTGGCGGCGCGCTTGCGCCCCAGACCCCCGCCGAGGCGGCCTTGCTGGACCAGTGGACCCTTTTGGCTGTGACCGCCATCGAGGGCCCGGCGCTGGAGATCCAGACCATCACCGGCCAAGGCGGCGACAAGACCGCCGAGGGCCAGGCCGCGATCTCGATCTGCGCCGCCAAACTCCGCCGCCCCCTGGCCCGGCTTGAGGCGCATCTGACATCGCACAGCCACTTGGTCGGCGACCGCTTCACCGTGGCCGACCTGAACCTCGCTGAAACCTTGCGCTATTCGCAGGGCCACCCGACCCTGCTGGGCGAGTTCCCGGCGGTGAAAGCCTGGCTGGAGACGTGCCAGTCTCGGGCGGCGTTCAAGAAGATGTGGGCAGCGCGGATGGCCGAGCCGGTGTGAGGGATGGCCAAACGCATGACGTACCCAAACTTCGCGCGATTGACGGTTGAACATTTCAGTTGATGGATCAGCACATGATCAGCCTTCGGGAAGACGACGACGGTATCTGGCAGACCAGTGCGGTTTTACCAGAATGGTCCGGCTACCAATCTAGGCTTGGCCCCTACGGCTCGAAAGACGGTACGGGGGTTTCGGATGGCACGGTCAGAATTGGCCTCGCTCCCGACGGTCGACGTGACGGACCTGTTACGCCGGACGAACAGGCTTATCTTCGCTGGTTCATGGAAAATCATGCCGAGCAGGCGAGCGCGCTCGTTTCGGCACTCTTCGCTGCCCTACCGACGTTGCGCAGCGACTACATCTCGGCTTGGATGCTGCCCGAAGATGACCAATCCTTTCCGATGATCGAAAGCATGGAAGACCTTCGCAACGTGATAGGACTACATGACGTCCACATCCATGGCCTTGCGAAAGACGGAACTCCCTTCGTCGGATACGAATTCGGCTGCGATTGGGAAGAGGAGCATGGGCTTGGGGTTCTGATGCACGGAAAACAGGTTCTCGAAATCGGCCACGCAGACAGCAGTTTCACCCGCTGGATTGCCAAACGCGCCTCAGAGAAGCTTGCCTGATCGTTCTGCAAAAAGTGCCAGGCTGGCCCTTAGCCTGATAGTGCCCGACCACATCGAACCGCGCAGAACACTTCAGAGGCCTCGCCTCCACCGCCCCGTACCCGCGGAGCCGAGCGTTAATCCAGCATTAGGGTTAGCGCGCGCCAGTACTCCATCAACTTTCACCTGTTCACAAATATCCCACGGGGGTCCGGGGGTGTGAAACCCCCGGTCCGCCGCCAGCCTCACTTCACATACTTCTGCCAGGGATGCTGCTCCTTGAACCCCAGCACCTCCCTGATCTTCCGGTTGGACAGCAGGCTCTCCCGCTCCCCCACCGGCCGCGACAGCGGCACCTTGGGGAAATACCGCGCCAGCAACTCCGAGTTAGGCTGCGGCACCGAGTTCTCGTCATTGACCGCGTTGAACACCTGGAACCCCAACCCGTCCTTCTTCAGGCACAGGTCCACGATCTGCCCCAGGTCCCGCGCGTCGATGTAGGAGAACGTGATCCGCCGCCGCAGGCCCGGATCGTCCTTCAACGGCGGGAAGACCGTCGCATACTCATGCGGCTCGATCACGTTGCCGATCCGCAGCGCATAGACATCCGCCCCGAACCGCCGCTGAAAACTCCTCGCCGTGACCTCGTTCACCTTTTTCGACATGCCGTAGCTGTCCATCGGGTCGATGTCGTAGTCCTCCTCCAGCGGCAGCACCTTCGGGTCCACGATCCCGTCGCTGAAACACACCCCGTAGGTCGTCTCCGACGACGCCACGATCACCTTGCGGATCCCCATCTTCAGCGCCGCCTCGATGACGTTGTAGGTCCCGACCGTGTTCACGCGGTACGTCTCGGTATCCGGCACCATCCCATACCGAGGCACCGCCGCGAAATGCACCACCGCGTCGAACAGCTTCGCCGGACCCTCATCCATCTCTTCCGCCGCATGGGTCCGCATCGCGGAATAGACCTGCCCCGCATCGCAGATGTCGCCCAGAAGGTCAGCCACCCCCGGCAGCCCCAAGGGCACCCGGTCGAAGTTCAAGACCTTGTGCCCCTGCGCCACCAGATAGGGCACCACATGCTTGCCCGCCTTGCCCGATCCGCCCGTGAACAGTACCCGCATCGCCAGCTCCTCCTCTGTTACCCCCCAACCTAGGCCTCCCCGCCCCCCGCGACCACCCCCCACATCTTGCGCCCCTTGCCCCATCAATGCTCTAATGCCTGCGCATTTGAACAGGTGATCTCATGTCCAACGACCTCCTCTCCGGCGCCTCGACCTATGACGCCTCCTCGATCGAGGTCCTCGAAGGCCTGGAGCCCGTCCGCAAACGCCCCGGCATGTACATCGGCGGCACGGATGAGCGCGCGCTGCACCACATGGTCGCCGAAATCCTCGACAACGCGATGGACGAGGCCGTCGCGGGCCACGCCAACCGCATTGAACTCGAACTCCACGCCGACAACTCCGTCACCGTCCGAGACAACGGCCGCGGCATCCCGGTCGACCCCCACCCCAAGTTCCCCGGCAAATCCGCGCTGGAGGTGATCCTCTGCACCCTCCACGCTGGCGGCAAGTTCAACGCCAACTCCTACTCCACCTCGGGCGGCCTCAACGGCGTCGGCTCCTCCGTGGTCAACGCGCTCTCCGACGCCCTCACCGTCCAGGTCGCCCTGAACAAGGAGCTCTACGAACAAAGCTTCTCCCGCGGCATCCCCCTTGGCCCGATCCAGAAACTCGGCCCCATCCAGAACCGCCGCGGCACCTGGGTCACCTTCCACCCCGACCCGGAAATCTTCGGCCACCAAACCCTGAAACCCGCGCGCCTCTTCAAGATGGCGCGGTCCAAGGCCTACCTCTTCTCCGGCGTGGAAATCCGCTGGAAATCCGCCATCCCCGACGGCGAAACCCCGCAGGAAGCCACCTTCCACTTCCCCGGCGGCCTCGCCGACTTTCTCAACGAGTCGCTCAAGAAACTCACCACCTACGCCGAACGCCCCTTCGCCGGCCGCGTCAGCTTCGAGGAGAAATACCAGCTCCCCGGCTCCGTCGAATGGGCGATCAACTGGACCCCTGCGCAGGACGGCTACCTCCACTCCTACTGCAACACCGTCCCCACGCCGGAAGGCGGCACGCATGAGGCCGGGTTCTGGGCCGCCATCCTGAAAGGCATCCGCGCCTA
>JBKDYO010000006.1:0-174466 GCA_046305855.1 Paracoccaceae bacterium | reverse complement strand
TGTCTGTCAGCGTCTCCGGCACCACCACCCGCTCCGGCGTGCGGCTCAGCACGACGACCGGCACCTTGTAGGGCCAATCGGGGAAGGTCAGCACCTTCTCGAAGCTCTCCCGCCCCATCACAATCGCGCCGATCCCGTCCTGGAAGGCGGCATAGCCAAAATCCTCGCCTTCGGGCACCGGGCGGCTAGTCAGCCAGTCGATGTCACCGTCGGGGCGTGCGATGTAACCGTCCATACTCGTCGCAATGAACACTTCGGCCGATGGCAGATGTCCGGTCATGTCGTCCTCCAATGTCTGGCAGCAGAAAGACGCGGGGTGTAGCCCGGCGGCAGATCTGCGTCAAGAACCTAACGGGAACAGACGGGTGATGTACGGCAGCAGTATTGACGTTGTTTGCGTCAGTATATATGACCTATAAATCAACCGGAGCCACCGATGCCCGACCGTCCTGACCAGGTAACCGCCCAACCGCGCCACAGTGCCGTCGACGACGCCCAAGGGATTGCCTTCGGCGTCACTATGGCCGCCTTGGGCATGCACATCCTGACCCACATGGGCTTTGTCACCGGGCAGACGACCGGGCTTGCGGTGCTGATCGCGCATCTGACCGGCCTGCCCTTTCCGGCGGTCTACTTCGCGGTCACCCTGCCCTTCCTTGGTCTCGCCTGGCGGCGGATGGGCGCGCGGTTTGCCCTGAAAACGCTGGTCACCACAGCCGCCCTGTCCGGCCTTGTTGCCGTCCTGCCGCGGTGGATCGAGCTTGGCCGGATCGAACCCGCGGTGGCCGCCATCCTTTTCGGCCTTCTTTTCGGTATCGCGGCGCTGGCGGCGATCCGGCATGGCGGCAGCTTCGGCGGGCTGTCGGTCCTCTGGATCGAGCTGCAGGACCGCACCGGCTTTCCCGCAGGCCATGCACAACTTCTGTCCGACGTGGTGATCTTCGGCCTTGCGGCGCTGATCCTGCCGGTCGACATTCTGGCTTACAGCTTCCTTGGTGCGGCGGTTTTCTCCCTGTTCCTCGCCGTGAACCACCGCCGCGACCGCTACATTGCGGCCTGATGGTCGGGACAGAGGTTAAGAAACCCTGAACGTCCACGGCTAAGTCCTTGCTTTCATTCAACCCGAACGGGTTGTCCACCGTGGACACCGCAGCCCCTCTGGCGGCCTGCCGGAAAACCCTGTAAGGCCGCGCCAACCCAATAGGACCGGACCCCATGGAACTGCGCAACATCGCGATTATCGCCCACGTCGACCACGGCAAGACCACTCTCGTGGACGAGCTTCTGAAACAGTCGGGGGCCTTCCGCGCCAACGAGGCCGTTTCCGAACGGGCGATGGATAGCAACGACATCGAACGCGAACGCGGGATCACGATCCTGGCCAAGTGTACCTCGGTCGAGTGGGCAGGGGCGCGGATCAACATCGTCGACACCCCCGGCCACGCCGACTTTGGTGGCGAAGTGGAGCGGATCCTGTCGATGGTGGACGGCGTGTGCCTTCTGGTCGACGCCGCCGAAGGCCCGATGCCGCAGACGAAGTTCGTGCTGGCCAAGGCGCTGGCCCTTGGCCTCCGTCCGATCGTCGTCCTGAACAAGGTTGACAAGCCCGACGCCGAACCCGACCGCGCGCTGAACGAGGTCTTCGACCTTTTCGCAAACCTCGGCGCCGATGACGACCAACTGGATTTCCCGCATGTATACGCCTCGGGCCGCTCTGGCTGGGCCGACATGGAGCTTGACGGGCCGCGCAAGGACCTTTCGGCCCTCTTCGACCTGATCGTCCGCCACGTCCCGGCGCCGAAGGTGCTGGCCCGGGTTGACGAACCCTTCTCGATGCTGGCGACCACTCTTTCCGCAGACCCCTATCTGGGGCGCATCCTGACGGGCCGGGTCGAATCCGGCCGCATCGGCACCGGCACCACGCTGAAGGCGCTGTCGCGCACCGGTGACCGGCTGGAGCAGTTCCGTGTGACCAAGATCCTCGCCTTCCGAGGGTTGACGCAGACCGCGATCGATGAGGCTGTAGCGGGCGACATCGTTACCCTGGCCGGCATGACCAAGGCCACCGTGGCCGACACCCTTTGCGCGCTGGAAATCGACACCGCCCTGCCCGCGCAGCCCATCGATCCGCCGACGATCACCGTCACTTTCGGGATCAACGACTCGCCTCTTGCTGGCCGTGATGGCTCCAAGGTCCAGTCGCGGGTGATCCGGGAACGGCTGATGAAGGAATCCGAGGTCAACGTCGCGATCAAGGTTGCCGACACCCCCGGCGGCGACGCGTTCGAGGTCTCTGGCCGGGGCGAACTTCAGATGGGCGTCCTGATCGAGAACATGCGCCGCGAGGGGTTCGAGCTGTCGATCTCGCGCCCGCGCGTGATCTTCCAGGAGATTGACGGGGTCCGGAACGAACCCGTCGAGGAAGTGACCATCGACGTCGATGACGAATACTCGGGCGCCGTCATCGACAAGCTGACGGGTGAGCGGAAGGGCGACCTCGTGGAGATGAAGCCCGCAGGCGTCGGCAAGACCCGGATCATCGCCCATGTGCCCTCGCGCGGGCTGATCGGCTATCAGGGCCAGTTCCTGACCGACACCCGCGGCACAGGCGTGTTGAACCGCATTTTCCACGGCT
This sequence comes from Paracoccaceae bacterium, assembly GCA_046305855.1. Lineage (GTDB taxonomy): Bacteria > Pseudomonadota > Alphaproteobacteria > Rhodobacterales > Rhodobacteraceae > Tabrizicola. Next base: position 171,831 of record JBKDYO010000006.1, on the reverse strand, counting down.
GGACCCCGCACAAGGGCCCGATCCAGGGCCGTCGTCAGGGCGTCCTGATCTCGACCGAAGCCGGGGTTTCAGTTGCCTATGCGCTGTGGAACCTGGAAGAACGCGGCCGGATGTTCATCGGCCCGCAGGAACAGGTCTATGTCGGTATGCTGATCGGCGAACACAGCCGCGAGAACGATCTGGAAGTGAACCCGCTGAAGGGCAAGAAGCTGACCAACGTCCGCGCGAGCGGTACGGATGAGGCGGTGCGCCTGACTCCGCATATCAAGATGAGCCTTGAAGAAGCGATTGCCTATATCGACGACGATGAGCTGGTCGAGGTCACGCCCAAGATCATCCGCCTGCGCAAGCGTCTGCTGGACCCGAACGAACGCAAGCGGCAGTCGCGCAAGGACTGATTGCAGGCTGGGCGGGTTATCCCGCCCGCCTTACGCTGCAGCGGCGAGGCGACAGGGAAGGAACTCTTCCACCCGAACCGCGTCCCCTTCGAAAGTGCAGAAGCTGTAGGGCGGGACTTCTTCCCAGCCGCCCTCTTCGGCTTCTAGCGGTTCCGAGACGACGGCGCGCCCCTGCCGCGTGTCCGACCAGCGGTGGTAAAGCGAAGGTGCCGCGTCATCTGTCGCATAGCGGACGGCATAGAGACGCTGGCCGTCCGACAGGGCGGCCGTCAACCGCAAATGCGGCCCCTGCCCTTTGGCCCTTGCAAGCCCGATGAACCGTGCCGCCGCCCGTTCCAAGGCCCCGCGCGGGTCTTCGTCCAGCCCTTCGGCAAGCGCTACCAGAAACAGCGCCTCGCTGTCCGTCGCGCCCTTGCGGTGCGGATAGAGGCTTTCCGGGATCATCATGTCGGCGTCGCGGCGGAAGGCATCATAGCCCCCGACCTGGCCGTTGTGCATAAAGCTCCACCGGCCATGGGTGAAGGGATGGCAGTTGTTGCGGCTGGTGGCCGTGCCCGTGCTGGCGCGGACATGAGCGAGGAACAGATGAGACTGGACCTGCGCGGTCAGGCTTTTCAGGTTCGGGTCAGACCAGGCGGGCAGCACATCGCGGAAAAGGCCGGGTTCCGGCCGGGCGCCATACCAGGCGATGCCGAACCCGTCGGCGTTGATCGCGGTGTGGCATTGCGTGGCACAATGGCTTTGGTGGATGAGCGAGTGACCGGGGCGGCTGACGATCTCCTCCAGGAAGATCGGCGCGCCGGTATAGGCGGCCCAGCGGCACATCAGCGTGCCTCCAGCATGGAAAGGATCATCTGCCCGGCCCTTCTTTTTTCTGAACCCTAGCAGAAATCAGCGGTGGCCGGAAAGATAGTCCAATCAATTCAAGGCGATTTGGCAGGAAAACCTTACTCGATCTCTTCGACAACCATCAGGTCGCGGACGGAGGCGCCCTTCGCATGGGCGAGGGCGGCCTGATAGGCGGGAGAGTTGTAGCATTCCACCGCCTTTTCCAGGCTCGGGAAGCGCGCCACTACGTTGCGGGCGCGGTCATTGCCTTCCAGCTGCACATAGCGGCCGCCGCGGGCCAGGAAGACACCCCCATGCGCCGCGATCGCGGGACCAGCCTCCTTGGCATAGCGACCATAGGCCTCGGCGTCGGTGACGTGGACATGGGCGATCCAGAGCGCAGTCGGCATGTCAGGCCCCCATCGCAGCTTCTGCCGCCTTGATCGCGGCATCGGCCTGGGCGATATCCGCGCCGCCAGCTTGCGCCATGTCCGGTCGACCACCGCCACCCTTGCCGCCCATCGCCTCGGCTGCGGCCTTGACGAGGGTCACGGCGGAGATCTTCGCGGTGAGGTCGGCGGTGACGCCAGCGGCGACAGCAGGCTTCGCACCGGTGTCGGCAATGAGAAGGACAGCGCCCGAGCCGAGCCGGGCCTTCATCTCGTCGATCAGGGCGGGAAGGTCCTTGCCGGAGACGCCAGAAAGCACTTGAGCAATGAACTTCACCCCGTTGATTTCCTTTGCTTCCGGGCCAGAGGCCTTGCCACCCATCGCGACCTCGCGGCGGAGTTGCGCGACCTCGTTTGCAAGCGCTTTCCGCTCATCAAACAGCGCACGGATGCGGTCAGCAAGCTCCGACGCCGGCGCCTTGATGATCGCGGCGATGTCGTTCAGGCGCGCGTCCTGCTGGCGGAGGTGGTCAAGTGCAGCCTGCCCCGTCAGTGCCTCGATCCGGCGTACACCGGCGCTGGAGGCGCTTTCCGACAGAAGGACCAACGCGCCGATGTCACCGGTGCGCTGGACATGGGTGCCGCCGCAAAGCTCCAGCGAATAGGTCTTGCCGTCAGCGCCCTTGCCCGAGCCTTCCAGCGTGCCCATCGACACGACACGAACTTCCTCGCCATATTTCTCACCGAACAGAGCCTGCGCGCCGATGGCGCGGGCGTCGTCGGGGGTCATGATCCGCGTCTCGACGGGCGAGTTCTGGCGGATGAAGGTGTTCACCTCGGCCTCGATGGTCTGCAAGTCCCCCGCCGAAATGGCCGCCGAGTGGCTGAAGTCGAACCGCAGCCGGTCGACGGCGTTCAGGGAGCCCCGCTGGGCGACGTGATCGCCTAGCGTGCGGCGCAGCGCCTCGTGCAGAAGGTGCGTCGCGGAGTGATTGGCGCGGATCGCAGAGCGGCGGCCGTGGGAAACCTCCAGCTTCGCGGGTTGTCCTTTGATTACAGTGCCTTCCGTGACGCGGCCAATGTGGATGAAGACCCCGGCGGCCTTCTTCACATCGGTCACTTCGGCGGTGCCGGTCTGCGTGCGGATCAAGCCAGCATCGCCGACCTGACCACCGGATTCTGCATAGAACGGTGTCTGGTTGACGACGATCTGCACCGTCTCGCCAATCTCAGCCTGACCGATAGCGGCCCCATCCCGGAGTAGCGCGGTGATGACGCCCTCGGCGGTTTCGGTGTCGTAGCCGAGGAATTCGGTCACGCCATGCTCTTCGGCGATCTCGAACCAGATCTTCGCGTCCCCGGCGGCACCCGTGCCCGACCAGGCTGCGCGGGCCTTGGCCTTCTGTTCGGCCATTGCGGCATCGAAGCCCTGGACATCAACCTCCCGGCCCTTCTCGCGCAGGGCGTCCTGGGTCAGGTCGAGGGGGAAGCCGTAGGTGTCATAAAGCTTGAAGGCCGCTGCGCCGGGCAGCGCGCCGCCTTCGGGAAGGCCCGACAGTTCTTCGTCAAGGAGCTTCAGACCCCGGTCGAGGGTCTGCTTAAACTTGGTTTCTTCCGACCGCAGGGTTTCCTCGATCAGCGACTGGGCCCGGGACAGCTCCGGATAGGCCCCACCCATCTGGCGCACCAGCGCGGGCACCAGCCGGTGCATAACCGGGTCCTGCGCGCCAAGCATGTGAGCGTGGCGCATGGCGCGACGCATGATGCGGCGGAGGACGTAGCCGCGGCCTTCGTTCGAGGGCATCACCCCGTCGGCAATCAGGAAGCTCGTGGAACGAAGGTGGTCGGCGATGACGCGGTGGTGGATCTTGCCCGGGCCATCAGGATCGTTGCTCGTCGCATGGGCAGAAGCCTCGATGAGGCTGCGCATCAGGTCGGTGTCGTAGTTGTCGTGCTTGCCCTGCAGAAGCGCGCCGATCCGCTCCAGCCCCATGCCGGTGTCGATCGACTGCATCTCCAGCGGAACCAGCCGCCCGTCCGCGAACTGCTCGTTCTGCATGAAGACGTTGTTCCAGATCTCGATGAACCGGTCGCCATCTTCCTCGGCCGATCCCGGGGGGCCGCCCCAGATGTGGGGGCCATGGTCGTAGAAGATTTCCGTGCAGGGGCCGCAGGGGCCGGTCGGGCCCATGCGCCAGAAGTTGTCGTCGGTAGCGATGCGGATGATGCGGTCGTCGGTCAGGCCCGAGACCTTCTTCCAGATCGACGCGGCTTCATCGTCGGTATGGTAGATCGTGACCAGAAGCTTGTCTTTGGCCAGCCCAAAGTCCTTGGTCAGAAGCTCCCACGCAAAGGCGATGGCCTGATCCTTGAAGTAGTCACCGAAGGAGAAATTCCCCAGCATTTCGAAGAAGGTATGATGCCGCGCGGTGTAGCCGACGTTGTCGAGGTCATTGTGCTTGCCACCCGCCCGCACGCATTTCTGCGCGGTCGTTGCGCGCTTGTAATCCCGCGTCTCGACCCCGGTGAAGAGGTTCTTGAACTGCACCATGCCCGAGTTGGTGAACATCAGCGTGGGATCGTTCCGCGGTACCAGAGGCGAGCTGTCGACGACCCGGTGATCGTTGCGACGGAAGAAGTCGAGGTAGGTGGAGCGGATGTCGTTCAGCGAGGCCATGTGGGGGCGGTCCTTGGGCAGGATGCGGGAATTCGGCCCCCCATGTAGCCCCCTGTGCGGGGCCTGTCCACGGGTCGCACCTTCGCGCAAGGAAAAAAGGCGTCTAGCGCAGCACTTCGACGGCGTCGCCGTTGCGGATCACGCCATCCTGTTCGACGGAACAAAGCACCCCGCGCAGGCGAAGCTCAGGGTGCGCGCGGACCCAGTCAAAGGCCGCTTCGCCGTGGCGCACCTTCCACTTGGCGCAAGCGTCGTTCCAGACCTCGGAGACGCGGAGAGCCGCCGTGCCGACCGCGAGAAGCTGGCCTGCGGGCAAGTTCGCCTCGGTCATGTCGAGGTCGCAGACGAAAGTGTCGCCGGGGTAGACCACGGACTCGCGGTTGCGCCAGACGAGGTCGAGGACGCGTCGAGGAAGGATCGAGACCTGGATGCCGGGGTGGCCGCTGCCATCTGGCAGCTTGAGCCAAGGCGCTGTTCCCCAGCGTTCGCCGGGGATTCCACTTGCCTTGGTGACAGTGACCTCGTCAACGAAACGGCGCTGACCATAGTCGGGGCGAAGGCACAAAAGCTCGACCGCGCTGCCGGTCTTTGGTGCGGAAAGCACCCCCGGCAGCGCGGCCGTCAACTCATCGCGGGTGACGTGATTGCTCACTCGTCCAGAACGTCCGCGCTTTCCTCGCCCCCGGAAACCGTGAAGTCGAGCCCGTTGGCGGCGCGGATCTTGTCCTCGATCTCGAGCGCGACGGAAGGGTTCTGCTTCAGGAAAGCCTTGGCGTTTTCACGCCCCTGGCCGATGCGTTCATCCTTGAAGGAATACCAGGCGCCCGACTTCTCCACGACCCCGGCCTTGACGCCGATGTCGACAAGCTCACCCATCTTCGAGATGCCTTCGCCATACATGATGTCGAATTCCACCTGCTTGAAGGGCGGGGCGACCTTGTTCTTCACGACTTTCACGCGGGTGGTGTTGCCGACGACCTCTTCGCGGTCCTTGATCGAGCCGATGCGGCGGATATCGAGGCGGACCGAGGCATAGAACTTCAGCGCGTTGCCGCCCGTGGTGGTTTCGGGGCTGCCGAACATCACGCCAATCTTCATGCGGATCTGGTTGATGAAGATCACCATGCAGTTCGACCGGCCGATGGAGGCAGTCAGCTTGCGCATGGCTTGGCTCATCAGGCGGGCCTGGCTGCCCATCTGCATGTCGCCCATGTCGCCTTCGATTTCGGCCTTGGGCACAAGGGCCGCGACCGAGTCGACCACCACAAGGTTCACCGCGCCCGAGCGGACCAGCGTATCGACGATTTCCAGCGCCTGTTCGCCCGTGTCAGGCTGCGAGATCAGCAGCTCATCGAGGTTGACGCCCAGCTTCTTCGCATACTGCGGGTCCAGCGCGTGTTCCGCGTCGACAAATGCGCAGACGCCGCCTTTTTTCTGTTCCTCGGCAACGACATGCAGAGTCAGCGTGGTTTTCCCTGAGCTTTCCGGCCCGTAGATTTCAATGATGCGGCCCTTGGGCAAACCGCCGATCCCAAGCGCGATGTCGAGGCCGAGCGAACCTGTCGAGGTCGCCTCGATGTCCATCGCCGGGCTGTCGGCGCCAAGGCGCATGATCGAGCCCTTGCCGAACTGCCGTTCGATCTGCGCCAGAGCGCTTTCCAGCGCCTTCGACTTGTCCATATCCCGTTTCCCGCCCAGATCGAGGAGGTTTGCTACCGCCATGTCGTTCTCCTTATTTCATAGCCGCATGATAGCGGCAATCCTTGCCCGTGTTCCCCAAGTGTTCTTGCACTTATGCGTACAAAAAGGGAACATTTCAACTTAAATCTCGTAGTGGCAGTTTGGGCCGGGTTTGGTTAAGGGAGTGTTGACGAAAGTCCGGGACAACCGGGCGATGCGGGGAATGTCGGGAGAAAGAGGCCAAAATGCTGGTGTTCTGGGAGCAGAGGCTTGCGTTTCTGGCCACGCCGAAGACGGGGTCGACGGCAATTGCGGCCGCGCTCGAATCGCTGGCTGCGGTGTCGATACAGCGCCCGCCCCTTCTGAAACACACGACCGTGCACCGCTATCGCCGGTTCATCGGGCCGTATCTCGAGGCCGCGTCGAAGGACACCTTCACGCTGGTTGCCCTGATGCGCGAACCGACGGACTGGCTGGGGTCGTGGTATCGGTTCCGCCAGCGTGAGGAGACCGAGCCGGCGAAATCGACCCGAGACATGAGCTTTGACGATTTCGTCCGCGCCTGGTGCCAGGACCCGCGCCCGGATTTCGCGGATGTGGGCAGCCAGGAACGCTTCCTGCGACCGCGACAGGGCGTGGGGGTGGACCGGCTGTTCCGCTACGAGGCGATCGGGACCTTTGTTCACTTCCTGGAAGATCGGCTGGGCTGCGAGGTGATCCTGCCGCGCCTGAATGTATCGCCGGAAGGTGCCACAGAGCTCAGCCCGGCGACGAGGGACCTGCTGCGCGAGGTCGCGGCGGAGGATTTTGCGCTGTATGCGACCCTGACGGATTGAGCGTTGGCTTGCCGGTTGGCCTTTCGGGGCATGACAGTGCAGCAGAAAACCGCTAGATTTCGCGGCAAGGGGCGGTTCAGACCCCAAGAGGCATGAAAGGGCAGACACATGACCGAGATGATGATGACGCGGCGCGGGCTGATCCTGGGCGCGGGGGCCTTGACCCTTGCCGCCTGCAACAACGGGATCGGGTCGAACGGTGGCGCACAGATTGACGCGCGGGTTGCGGCGACCGAGGAGTATCTCTTCAGCCAGTACCCGGGCACGCGGGACCTTGCGAGCCGGGCTGCGGGCGTCCTGTACATGCCGTTGATGACCGAAGTCGGGGCCGGACTTGGCGGCGCCTTCGGACGCGGCGCACTGCGCATCCAGGGGGTGACGGTCGACTACTACTCGGCTGCGAAGGGGTCGTTCGGGCTGCAGATCGGGGCGCAGCAGTATGCGCATGCCCTATTCTTCATGTCCCCCGAAGCGCTGGAGAAGTTCCGGCGGTCGTCAGGTTGGGCCGTCAGCGGCGATGTACGCTATGCCAGCCCCGAAGAAGGGGCGTCGATCGGCAAGCAGTCGACCGAACTCGACGAGGTGATCGCGCTGGTCTTCGGCCAGCAGGGGCTGATCGCGGGGGCCACCTTGAGCGGGATCAAGTATACTCGGATCATCCCCTGACACGGACTGTCCACGCAGGACGTCTTTTTTGAATCCTTCAAAAACAAAAGCCTAATCGCGCCCGTCAAGACTTTGTTAAGCCTTGGCGGGCTTTGTCACGCCCGGCGCCGCGACAGGAGGCGCCAAAGGATCAGCAGCGTGGCCGACGTGCCGATGGCTGTCAGGATCGCCGGGCGCAGGTCGTCCGGGGTGCTGGCAGCTCCGCCTGATGCGACGATGAAGGCAAAGGGCACGACGCCGAGCGCATAGCCCGCGACAAAGCGCAAGGGGTGCATCTGGGCGATCCCTGCGAGGCTTGCGGAAAGCTCTGGCAGGATCGGCAGCGCCTGGCAGACCGCAAGCGTCAGAATGTCGTTACGGGCAAAGGCGGCCTCAATCCCAGCAAGGCGGGCATCGTCCTTGAAAAGCTGCGCCAGCATCCGCCGCCCAAGGCTGCGGCCAAGGGCATAGGCAGTGCCCCCCATTAGCAAGAGCCCGGCAGAGGCGACAAACCCGCCCAGCCATGGGCCAAGCAGCCACCCTGCCAGAAGGATCGTGGTCATGGTCGGCACGGCGATGAAGAGGTCGAGGACAAGCATCGCTATCACGGCGAGCGCGAGCGACAACGGGTCGACCAAGCGCAACGCTTCAAGCCAGGCCAGAAGGTCGCCTTCGGGCAGGATGCCTGTCGCCTCGGCGATGACGAAAGTGCTGGCGAAAGCAAGGGCCAGGACGATGGCGATGCGGAGGAGATCGCGCATGGCTTAGGCCCCCCGCAGCAGGCGTCGGCCCAACCAGGGCGCAAGCACCGCGATCACCGGAAGAACCCGGGCGGCGCCAATGCGGATTACCGGGCGGCGAGCGTCGATGCCCGACGTGATAGCCTCAGCCGCCGTATCGGCGCTGATCTTTCCCCTGCCCCGCCCCGCCGTCATCGGCGTGTCGACGAGGGGGAGGACAACCTCAGACACAAGAATCTGGGTTACCTCCAACTGCCAGCGCAGGCTGGTGGTGAAGCTGGACAGACCCGCCTTGGTGGCCGAGTAAAGCCCGCCCGCCTCTTTCGGAAAGGTCGCAAGGCCTGAGGACAAGTTGACGATGGCCCCGTCGGGCTGGCGAAGCAGGGTTGGCAAAAGCGCCTGCACCAGAAGCGCCGGGGCAGCGAGATTGAGCGTGGCCTCATCGATCAGATGAGCGGGTGTCGAGGCCGGGTCGGTCAGCGGCAGCGCGTGCTGGACGGCGGCAGCGTTGATCAGGACGGAAAGGCCCGGATGATCAGCCGCAAGGCGCGCGACAAGCGCGGGCAGGCTGGCAAGGTCGGTAAGGTCCGCCGCGACCGGGACTAGCCCCGGCCGCGCGGGCAGATGCACCGCGCGACGCGCGAGGGCAACCACGGTGTGACCCCGGTCCAGCAGGCGCGGTATCAGGGCCGCGCCGATACCGGAGGTTGCTCCGGTAAGAAGGATGGTCGTAGGGCGGGCAAGTGGGGTTGACATGGTGGCCTCCGGTCCAGATTTCCGGAGTGCTGATAGACCGTTGCCGGAGGACCGTCGTGAACCTGGGTTTAGAAACCGGCACTGCCGCTCCGGCCCTGATCGCGGCTTTGCGTGGCCGGGCCGAGGCGGCGCGGCTTTGGGCGGTGCGCGATCTGGCCAAGGGCGGCACGGCCTTTGCGCCGGGGGATGACAGCGGGGATGTGTACCTGTTGTTATCGGGGCTGGTGCGGCTGGTCTATGCGACCGAGGCTGGCGAGGCCTGGATCAAAAGCTTCATCATCGATTGCGGCGTGTTTTCGGGGCGCGGCGCGGCAGAGGTGGCAATGGGCGAAAGCTATGGCGCGGAAGCGGTGGAGCGTTGCCGCTTTGTGCGCCTTCCGCGAGACTTTGTGCTGGCGTCCGTCGCCGAGGATGCGGACGTGCGCGCGGCCTATGCGGCGTTTTCGGCCTGGGTGCTGGCGCGCAAGCAGGTGCGCGAGGCAGCCCTGTTGACCATGACGGCGGAGGCGCGGCTGCGCGCCGTTCTTGCCGCTGCCCCCGATATTTCGGCCCGGCTACCGCAAGGCGACATCGCGCGCTTTGTGGGCGTGACGCCCGTGGCGTTCAGCCGAATCAAGCGGCGGATCAGCGCCGGGGTGAAGCCCGGCCCCTGACGGGAGACCCTACTTCAGCCGCCGGATCAGGCTGGAGGTGTCATTGCGACCTCCGCCCATCAGCTGCACGTCCTTGTAGAACTGGTCCACCAGCGCGGTGACCGGAAGCCGCGCGCCGATTTCGTCGGCGGTGTCGAGGCAGATGCCAAGATCCTTGCGCATCCAGTCGACGGCAAAGCCGAAGTCGAACTCGTCCTTCAGCATGGTCTTGTGGCGGTTGACCATCTGCCACGAACCCGCAGCACCCTGGCTGATCACCTCGACCACCTTCTCGCCGTCGAGACCGGCCTTCTGCCCGAAGGCCAATGCCTCGGAGAGTCCCTGCATCAGGCCTGCGATGCAGATCTGGTTCATCATCTTGGCAAGCTGCCCTGCCCCGCTGGCCCCGATCAGGCGGCAGACGCGGGCGTAGGCCGCCATCACGGGTTCGGCCCGGGCATAGTCGGCCGGGTCCCCGCCGCACATGATGGAAAGCTGGCCGTTCTCTGCCCCCGCCTGTCCTCCGGAGACCGGAGCATCAATGAAGACAAGGCCCGCAGCTGCGGCCTGCCCGGCAAGCTTGCGGGTGATGTTGGCCGACACGGTGGTGTGATCGACAAAGACCGCCCCCGGCGACATGGCGGAAAAGGCACCCTCCGGCCCCGTGCAGACCTGGCGCAGGTCTTCGTCGTTGCCGACACAGGCCATCACGAACTCGGCACCCTTCGCGGCCTTGGCCGGAGTATCAGCAGATGCCCCCTTGTGCCGGGCGACCCAGGCCTTAGCCTTGGCGGGGCTGCGGTTGTAGACGGTCACCTCATGCCCTTTGGCGACCAGATGTCCTGCCATCGGGAACCCCATGACTCCGAGTCCTAGAAATGCAACCTTCGCCATAAGCGCCCCCTGCTTGTTGCCCTTCACCGGCGCTTGGACTAGGAACCGATCCGCTTCCCGCCGTCAAGGAGAGGCCTGAATGGACTGGGCCCAATGCTGACCGCTTTTCGCTGGCTGATCCGGATCGTTTCGGGGCTGATTGCCCTGGGCGTGGTCGCAGCGCTGTTGGCCTATTACATCCTCTCGCGGTCGCTGGTCGACTATAACGAGGATTTCGCCGTGACGGGGATCACCGCCCCGGTCGAGATCGTGCGCAACAACGACAACGTCCCGCATATCTTCGGCAAGACGGATGAGGATGTGTTCTATGCCCTGGGCTTCGCCCATGCGCAGGACCGGCTATGGCAGATGACGATGCTCCGGCGCACGGCACAGGGTCGGCTGTCGGAGATCTTCGGGCCGGCCACGGTCAAGGTCGACGAGCTGATGCGGCGCTATGACCTTTACGGTCTGGCGTTGCAGTCGGTCGAGGCGCAGGACGGCCAGACCAGCCGGGCGCTCAAGGCCTATGCAGCGGGAGTGAACGCCTGGATCGGGGAAGTGAACAAGGGCGCGCGGGGGCGTGGCGCGCCCGAGTTCTTCCTGTTCGAGCCGGAGATCTCGGCCTGGGCACCGGCAGATTCCATCGCGATCCTTAAACTGATGGCCTTGCAACTGTCCGGATCCTTGCAGACCGAAGTCCTTCGGGCGCGGGTGTCGCTGCTGCTATCCTCGGACCGGCTTGCCGACATCCTGCCGGACGACCCGAGCCAGGGGGTAGCAGCCCTGCCCGACTATGCGGCGCTGGTGCCGGGGGTGGTGCCAGTGTCGCGGCCCCTGGACTTTGCCGGGGGGCCCTTTTCGCCCGTGGCAGAGCCGGGGATGGCGGGCGCGTCAAATTCCTGGGCGGCAATGCCTGGCCGGTCGGCGGCAGGCGGCAGTCTGCTGGCGAATGACCCGCATCTGGGGCTGACCGCACCGACGATCTGGTATCTGGCGCGGCTGGAGCTGCAGTCGGGCGGCGTGATCGGGGGGACAATCCCCGGCGTGCCGCTGGTCCTGATCGGTCGCAGCGAGATGCTGGGTTGGGGGCTGACCACCGCTTATGTCGACGATCAGGACGTGGTGATCGAGGCGCTGAACCCGGCAAACCCCGAGGAATACCAGACACCGGACGGCTGGGCGAAGTTCGAAAACCGCCAATCGATCATCAAGGTCAAGGACAGCGATCCGGTGACGCTGACCCTGCGCTGGTCACGGAACGGGCCGATCCTGCCGGGGGGGCACTACGATCTCGGCTCGATCACGCCCGAGGGCCATGTGGCGGCGATCAGCTGGACGGCGCTGTCGGGCAAGGACACCTCGATCAGTGGAGCGATGGCGCTGATGCGGTCGCAGGGCATTCCCGAGGCGCTGGAAGCGGGCAAGCTGGTCGTGGCACCGGCGCAGAACGTGATGCTGGCGGACCAGAGCGGGATCGCGATGCAGGTGATGGGGGCGATCCCGGCGCGGGATTCGGGCCACCCCTCGCAGGGGCGGCTGCCGGCGCTGGGGTCGGACCCAGCTGTCGGGTTCAGGGGCATCCTGCCCTATGCCGACAACCCGGTCTTCCGCGACCCCACCTCGGGCCTTCTGGGCAACACCAACAACAAGACAGTGGATCGGCCCTTTCCGAACCATGTGAGCTTTGACTGGGGCGACACGCAGCGCATCCAGCGCTGGCTGACGCTGATGCAGGCGCGCGAGGTCCACACGCGGGAAAGCTTCATCGAGGCGCAGCTCGATACGGTCAACCCGACGGCGCGGGCGCTGTTGCCGCTGATCGGGGCGGACCTGTGGTTCACCGGTGAGGCGGCGCCCGAGGGCACCCCGGAGCACTTGCGGCAGCGGGCGCTGATCCTGCTGTCGGAATGGAACGGCGAGATGAACGAGCATCTGCCGGAACCTCTGATCGCTGAAGCCTGGATGCGGGCAGTGATGGACCGGTTGATCCGGGACGAACTGGGCGCCATGGCGGACAGTTTCACCCATATCTCGCCGGTCTTCATTGAACGGGTCTACCGCAATGTCGGCGGGGCTGGCGTCTGGTGCGACGTCATCCAGTCGGCGGCGGTGGAAAGCTGCACCGACATCTCGCGGATCGCGCTGGACGATGCGCTGCTGAAGCTGACCGAGAGGTACGGCGTCAATCTGGAAAGCTGGCGCTGGGGGGATGCGCACCTGGCGGTGCATGACCACCCGGTGCTGGGCGAGGTTCCGTTCGTCCGCTATTTCGTCAACGTCCGGCAGTCGACCAGCGGCGGGGACGACACGTTGATGCGGGGGGTGACGCGGGGGACGGGACCAGAGCCGTTCCAGAACGTCCACTCGGCGGGATATCGCGGGGTCTACGATTTCGCCGACCCGGATTCGTCGGTCTTCGTCACCGCGACGGGACAATCGGGGCACCCCTTGTCGCGGCACTACGATGACCTGGGCGAGCTGTGGCGACGAGGGGAGTACATTCCGATGTCTCTGGACCCGGATCTGGCCCGGGCAGCCGCCGCCGGGGTGATGGTGCTGACCCCCGCCGAGTAATCGCCCAACGTGGACAGAGTTTCAGAGTCAGAAAAATCAACGACTTGGCAAAGCACATTAACGGATTGGCAACATCCGTCGCCGATAGCCGTCGCCCACAGCTTGGCGGAGCGGACCCCGGACCGATTGACCCTTCGGGTCCGATCTGACATTCAGACAGGCGACGGCGGATCACACCAGATCTGATCGGGGGGACTGATGAAGGTCATCATCTGCGGGGCGGGGCAAGTGGGCTGGCAGATCGCCCGGCACCTCTCTGGCGAGAAGAACGACGTCACGCTTGTCGACATGAATGCCGATCTTGTCCGCCGGGCGACCGACACGCTGGATGTGCAGGGCGTCGTGGGCTTTGCAAGCCACCCGGATGTGCTGGAAAAAGCCGGTGCGCGCGATGCGGACATGATCATCGCCGCGACCCATTCCGACGAAGTGAACATGGTCACCTGTCAGGTGGCCCATACCGTTTTCAACATCACCCGGAAGATCGCCCGCATTCGTGCGCAGAACTACCTTGACCCGCTTTACGGCAACCTGACCAACCAGGACGGCCTTGCCATCGACGTCGTCATCTCGCCCGAACGCGAGGTCGCCGAGGCCGCACTTCAGCGGCTGGCCGCCCCCGCAACCTTCGATACCGAAAGCTTCATGAATGGCCGTGCGCAGCTTCTGGGCATCCAGCTGACCGAAGACTGCCCGGTCCTGAACACGCCGTTGCGGCAGCTGAACGAGCTGTTTTCGACCCTGCGGGCCATCGTCGTCGGCATCCGGCGCGAGGATCGACTTTTCGCGCCCGAGCCCGGCGACCAGCTTTATGCCGAGGACCAGATCTATGTCTTCACCCAGTTCGAGGATGTGAACCGCGCGCTGGAAATCTTTGGCAAGAAAACGAAAAAGCAGGAGCGGGTCGTCATCGTCGGAGGCGGGAACGTCGGGCTGGCGGTCGCCCGCGCGCTGGAAGCCCGCACCGACCGCATTCGCGCCAAGATCATCGAAAAGCACCGCCCGACGGCCGAAGCGGCGGCCGACGCGCTGGAGCGGACGATCGTCCTGAATGGCGATGGCATGGACATCGACCTTCTGATGGAAGCCGCGGTCGACCGAGCCGATGCGATCCTGGCCGTCACCGATGACGACAAGACCAACCTTCTTGTCGCGGTCCGCGCCAAGCAGGCCGGGTGCCAGATGACCATTGCGCTGGTCAACGACCCCACGCTGGCGCCCCTGATGGCGCCACTTGAAATCGACGCCTACATCAACCCCCGCGCGACGACCGTCTCGTCGATCCTGCGCCACATCCGCCACGGTCGGGTCCGCGCCGTCTATTCCATCGGCGACGCCGAGGCCGAGATGATCGAGGCGCAGGTTCTGTCCACCTCGCCCCTGTCCGGACGCCTTGTGCGCGACATCGAGTTTCCCGAGGGTGTGCTGGTCGGCGCCGTCATGAAGGGCGACAAGGTCATGAAGCCGACCGGCGACCTGCGGATCGAGGCGGGCGACGTCATCGCCCTGTTCGCGATGGCCAAGGACGTGCCGGAGGTCGAGCGCCTGCTGCAAGTCTCGATCGATTTCTTCTGATGCTGGCGCGGCTTGCCGAACTGCCGCTACTTGTCGTCCTTCTGGGCTTTTCCGGAGCGATCACCCTCTTGCCCGCACTCTATGCGATCGGGGCGGATGACAATGAGCATGCCCGCGATTTCCTGTATTCCGCGCTGATCCTTCTGGTGTTCACGGTGATGCTGGGGATTGCCACCGCAGCCTATGCGCCACGCGACCCGGCGCGCAGCCACCTTGCGGCACTTGTGCTCGCCTATACGGCCCTGCCCTTCGCGCTGACCCTGCCACTGGTAGAGGCCCTGCCCGATACCACGATGATGAACGCCTGGTTCGAGATGGTGTCGTCCTTTACGACGACCGGGGCCACGGTCTATGTCCCCGAACGGCTGGCGGATCCTGTCCATCTGTGGCGCGCGACAGTGGGCTGGTTTGGCGGGTTTCTGACCTTGCTTGCCGCCTATGCCATCCTTGCGCCGCTGAACCTGGGCGGGACCGAGGTCGTCTCGGGGCGTGTTCCGGGCCGGGGGGCCCTGGGGACGGCGCAGATCACCCGGACGGCCAATCCGCAGCAGCGGCTGACCCGCTTTGCGCTGATGCTGTTCCCGGTCTACACGGCCATCACGGTCCTGTTGTGGTGCATGCTGCTGATCCTGGGTGAGACCGGCATCGCCGCCCTGATCCATGCGATGGGCACGCTTTCAACCTCTGGCATCACGGGCCAAGTGCCGTTCCAGGCCTCGGGGGCCGGGGTCGCGGGCGAGATCGCGGTCTTCTTCTGCCTGCTGTTCGCAATCACCCGCCGCGCCCTGCCCGGCATCCGGAATGCCGAGAACCGTCGTCCGCTGCTGCAGGACCCCGAGCTTCGACTGGCGGCACTTTTGCTTCTGACGGTCACGTTGCTGCTGTTTTTTCGGCACTGGTTTGTCGCCCGCGAGGCCGGAGAGATTGTCGAGGCCGATACCCTGTCGTCGTTCTGGGGCATTCTGTTCACGTCCGCCTCGTTCCTGACGACCACGGGCTATATTTCGACCGACTGGCAGACGGCGACGGAATGGTCGGGAATCGGCACGCCTGGCCTTGTTCTCATGGGGCTTGCGATCATCGGCGGGGGCACGGCAACGACGGCGGGCGGGGTCAAGCTGTTGCGGGTTCACGCGCTTTTGCGGCACGGCGAGCGCGAGCTGGAAAAAATCATCCACCCGAACTCCATCGGGCGCGGCGGTGCAGATGCGCGGCGGATGCGGCGCGAAGGTGCGCAGCTGGCCTGGGTGTTCTTCATGCTATTTGCCACGTCCGTCGCTATCGTGATGGCCCTCCTGATGCTGGCCGGTGTTGCCTTCGAGGAGGGCATGGTCCTGGCCATTGCAAGCCTGACCACAACGGGACAGTTGGCCGAGATCGGCGCGGCCGATCCGATCCTTTACTCGGCCCTGTCGGACCCGGTGAAGCTGATCCTTGGCCTTGCGATGATCGTCGGACGGCTGGAGACGCTGGCCCTGCTGGCATTGATCCTGCCCGGTCGGGGTCGGCGCTGATCCGGGCGACATCGGCCCATAACAGCCTGATTTTTGCGCTGGAAACTCCTGCCCGCCCACTCCATACTTAAATCAACCGTTATTGGCGGTTAAGACAGGGCTCAACGACAAACGACCACGACGCGACAGTGAAGCGATAGAAAAACAAGGCACAACAACGATGGCCGCTGACAAGCAAAACCTGCAGGACGCCTTTCTAAACCACGTTCGAAAAGCCAAGGTTCCGGTAACGATCTTCCTGATCAACGGCGTCAAGCTGCAGGGCGTGATCACCTGGTTTGACAACTTCTGCGTGCTTCTGCGCCGCGATGGGCAATCGCAGCTGGTCTACAAGCATGCGATCTCGACCATCATGCCGGGCGCGCCGATCAGCCTCTACGAAGGGGAAGACTGATCCAACAGGACCAGCAGGACGGCGCCGATCTTCTGTCCGACCGGGCGGGCAACCGCCTGCGCGACACGGCGGCAGCGGCGACCCGGGCCTATGTGCTCCACCCGGCCCTGAAGTCGGCCAATGCCCGGCGCTTGCCGGAACATGGGCTGGCCGAGGCTGTGGCGCTGGCGGCGGCCCTGCCGGAGTTGGACGTCCGCGGGTCCGAGGTCGTGCGCTTGTCCCGCGTGCATCCGGGAACGCTTCTGGGGTCGGGCAAGGTCGACGAGCTGAAGCAGCGGTTCGAGGCTGACGAGATCGGGCTGGTGCTGGTGGATGGCAGCGTCTCGCCCGTGCAGCAGCGCAATCTGGAAAAGGCCTGGGGCGTCAAGCTGCTGGACCGGACCTCGCTGATCCTGGAAATCTTCGCCGACCGTGCCCGGACCCGGGAAGGTGTGTTGCAGGTCGAACTGGCGGCGCTGAGCTACCAGCGCACGCGGCTGGTGCGGGCCTGGACCCACCTCGAACGCCAGCGGGGCGGGTTCGGCTTTGTCGGCGGTCCGGGAGAAACCCAGATCGAGAGCGACCGTCGGGCGATCGACGATCAGGTCATCCGCCTGAAACGCCAGCTCGACAAGGTCGTCCGGACCCGCGAGCTGCACCGCGCGGCGCGGCGGAAGGTGCCGTTCCCGCTGGTGGCACTGGTGGGCTATACCAACGCAGGCAAGTCGACACTGTTCAACCGGATGACCGGGGCGGAGGTCCTGGCCAAGGACATGCTGTTCGCCACCCTGGACCCCACGATGCGCGGGATTGTCCTGCCATCCGGCCGCAAGATAATTGCCTCGGACACGGTGGGTTTCATCTCGGACCTGCCGACCCAACTGGTCGCAGCCTTTCGTGCCACGCTGGAAGAAGTGCTGGAGGCGGACCTCATCCTCCATGTCCGCGACATCAGCCATCCGGAGACGGCGGAACAGGCGCAGGATGTGGCAGAGATCCTGACCTCGCTGGGGGTGAAACCGTCGGTTCCTATGTTGGAGGTCTGGAACAAGCTGGACCTTGTCGACCCTTCGGCCCGCGCAGCACTTGCCGTGAACGCCGAAGGCCGCGACAGCGTCTTCCCGATTTCGGCGCTGACTGGCGAGGGGATCGAGGCGCTTCTTGGAGCGATCAGCCAGGCCTTCGACGAAGAGAAATCCGAGCGTGTGCTATCCTTGTCCTTTGCCGAAGGCCGCAAGCGGGCCTGGCTGCATCAGGAAGGCGTGGTGCAGGCCGAGGAAGAAACCGAAGACGGGCATACCTTGAGCGTCCGCTGGACCGCACGGCAGGAAAAGCGGTTCCGCGAGCTTTAGGCCGCGAGCCTATTCCTCGAACTCGCCGAACCCCCTTGCCCCGCGCGTGGACCCGACCACACCCAGCGACTTCAGCTTGCGGTGCAGCGCCGAGCGTTCCATGCCGACAAAGCTGGCCGTCCGGCTGATGTTGCCGCCAAAGCGGTTGATCTGGGTCAGGAGATATTCGCGTTCGAAAAGCTCGCGCGCCTCGCGCAGGGGCAAGGTCGCAATGGTGCCCGAGAAGGACAGCGAGGACTCCGCCTCGGGTTTCGGTTCGGTACCGGGGATTTCGGCGGTTTCAATCGGGCCGTTGCTGTCGCCCAGAATGAGAATCCGTTCGATCACATTGCGGAGCTGCCGGATGTTGCCGGGCCAGGGCAGCGTCTGCAGGACAGTGTTGGCCTCTTCCGAGAGCGTGCGGTTGGGCAAGCCCTGCGTCCGGTGGAACCAGTCGATGAAATGCTTGGTCAGTTCCGGCACATCCTCGCGCCGCGCGGCAAGCGAGGGGACCGAGATAGGGACGACGTTGAGGCGGTCGTAAAGTTCCTGCCGGAACCGGCCGAGGCCGATTTCCGAACGCAGATCGCGGCTGGTAGAGGAGATGACCCGGAGATCAACGCGCACTTTGTCGGCCCCGCCTGCACGGGTGAACTGCTGTTCGGTGAGGACGCGCAGGATCTTGCCCTGCGTGCCAAGCGGCATGTCCGCAACTTCGTCGAAATAGACGATCCCGCCGTGCGCCTGTTCCAGAAGGCCGGGCTCGACCCCGCGTTCAGAGGTTTCGCGACCGAAGAGGACCTCTTCCATCCGGTCCGGCTCGATCGAGGCCGAGGACACAGTGATGAACGGGGCAGCAGCGCGACTGGAGTGCATGTGGATGTAGCGGGCGGCCATTTCCTTGCCGGTCCCCGGCTCGCCCGTCAGCAGAACCCGGGCGTTGGACTTGGTCACCTTGTCGAGGTTGGACTTCAGCGTCTTAAAGGCCAGCGAGGAGCCGACCATTTCGGACGAGGTGACGTCGCGGCGGCGCAGTTCCTGATTCTCGCGGCGCAGGCGCGCGGTTTCCATCGCGCGGGCGACGACGACCATCAACTGGTCGATGTTGAACGGCTTTTCGATGAAGTCGTAAGCGCCCTGCTTGATCGCGGCGACGGCGATTTCAATGTTTCCATGACCAGAGATAATCACGACCGGAATGTCAGGATTGTCGCGCTTTACGGTCTTCAGAATGTCGATCCCGTCCATCCGGCTGTCCTTGAGCCAGATGTCGAGGATCATCAAAGCGGGCTGCTCGGCGTTGATCTCGGCCATGCAATCGTCGGAATTCGCGGCAAGGCGGGTGGTATAGCCCTCGTCGCGCAGAATGTCGCCAATCAGTTCGCGGATGTCCTGTTCGTCATCGACGATGAGAATGCTCATGTCTGGGCCTCCTTGCCGTTAGGCTTCTCTGGTGCCGCGCCCAGGGGAATGTGGGTACGCGACCGCTTGCGGGGGGTTCGGGGCAGCCGGATCTCGGCCATGGCGCCCGGATGGTCGTTTCCTTCGAAGACCGGAGCGTCGAGAAGGGCGAGCGTGCCGCCATGCTCTTCGATGATCTTCTTGACGATGGGCAGGCCAAGGCCGGTGCCCTTTTCGCGGGTGGTGACGTAGGGCTCAAACAGGCGCGCGCGGTCGGGCGGCAGACCGGTGCCGTTGTCCATGATGCGGATCACGGCTTCGGTTTCGTCCGAGGTCAGAGCGATGCGGATTTCAGGGGTGAAGTCAGTCGGATTGGACTTTTCCTGATAACTTTCAATCGCTTCCCCAGCGTTCTTGATCAGGTTCGTGAAGGCCTGGCCGATCATCGTTGCGTCCAGTTCCAAATGCAACTCGCCCGCGGGGATGTCCTTGACGAAACGGACGCCGGGCTGGCCGCTTTCCTGCAGAAGGACCGCGCCTTTCAGAAGGGCGGCAATGTCGCAGTCACGGCGGTCGGGTTCGGGCATCCGGGCGAATTTGGAGAATTCATCGACGATCCGGCGCAGGTCATTGGTCTGACGGATGATGACGTCGGTGTACTGCTCCAGATCCTCATGGTCGCGGACCTGGGTGGCGAACTTGCGCTTGATGCGTTCGGCAGAGAGCTGGATCGGGGTCAGCGGGTTCTTGATCTCATGCGCGATGCGGCGGGCGACGTCGCCCCAGGCGGCCATGCGCTGCGCCGAGACGAGGTCGGTCACGTCATCGAAGGCCACCACGAAGCCTTCCAGGTCGCCCGCTTCGCTGCGACGGGTGGACATGCGAACGAGAAGGCTTTCCAGCTTGCCCCTGCGAGTCAGACGCACCTCTTCCTGCACGGCGCTGCCGGTGCCGTTGCGCAGACGGTCAAAAAGCGCCGCAAATTCCGGGACGGCGGCGGCAATGGGCGTGTCGACCTGGCGACCGGACAGATCCAGAAGCCGTTCCGAGGCGCGGTTCACGAAGTCGATGTCACCGTCCGGATCAAGGCCGATGACCCCGGCGGTGACGTTCGACAGCACCGAATCGAACAGGCGGCCCCGGGTTTCGGTCTGGGCATGGCTTTCGACCAGCGCCTCGCGCTGGCCTTTCAGCTGGCGGGTCATCTGGTTGAAAAGGCGGCCGAGCGAGGCGATCTCGTCATCGCCTTCCTCTTCGATGACCTGCACGTCGAGGTCACCCTGACCGACCCGTTCTGCCGCGCCAGCCAGCCGCCCCACGGGGCGCGACAGGCGTTCGGCGAACCAGAGGCCCAGCCAGATCGCTGCCAGAATCAGGATCAGCGCAAAGCCAAGGTAGATCAGGCCGAAGTTGAACAGGAGCCGACCGCGTTCGGATTCCAGCTGATTGTAAAGCTGGACGGTTTCCTGGGTCTCGTCGAGGAGCGACAGGATCGAGCCATCCACCGCGCGCGTGACGTAGAGGTAGCGGTCAGTATAGGCCTCCAGAAGGACCAGAGCGCGAAACTCGTTGTTCGACCAGTCCGGGATCAGGACGGTGTTGCCTTCGCGTGCGAGCTTCAGGTGTTCTTCGGTCAGGGCTTCGAAGTCGAAGAGATAGGAGCGCTCGCCGCGGGTCTTCAGCGCACCGGTGCCGTCGACAAGATAGGCTTCCTTCAACCCGCGCTGGACGACGGCCTGAGCCTGGGACAGGAGGGGACGCAGCTGATCGTCGCGAAGGAAGGTGTTCTGACGCTTGGCATCGTTCAGGTAGCCCGCGAGGGTGACGACATCGGCGGCAAGATCGTCGCGCTGCACGGCCTCGTAGGCCTGGGCGGCGGAGAGGGAGGAGCCGACGACGGACCGGACGCGGTCGGAGAACCAGCCTTCGAGGCCGATGTTGATCGACAGGACCGCGAAGACCGCGACGAGGACCGTCGGGACAAGGGCGATCAGCATGAACACGCCCGACAGCCGCATGTGCAGCCGCGATCCGGCAGAGCGCGAGCGGCGGTCGGTGATCAGCCGGGCGACACGGGCAAGGACAAGGGCCGCGATGACAAGGACATAGATCAGGTCCGCCAGCAGGATCAGGCGGAGCGCGGGCGACGCGGCCCCCCGGTTGAAAGGTCCAAGCGCGAGGAAGGTCAGGACTGCGAGGACCGGGCCCAGAAACACGATCCCGAGCGTGACCGCCGTCTGCACCCGCCGCTGCCGACGCAGGCGGGAAAACCGCAGCCAGACATCCTTGGTAACCGCCCGATCCACCCTGCCCTGCCCGTCAGCCGAGGGTTGGCCCCCCAGCAGCTACTATATCTAGCTGTGCGGCGGGGTGAAACCCAAAAGACACAGGTAGGCGTTGCGCCGCTACATCAACTTTCGGCGACGGGTCACGCGGATGTCGAGCTCGGTGATCTTCTTGCGCAGGGTATTGCGGTTGATCCCCAGCAGATCGGCGCATTTCGCCTGATTGCCAGCAGTGGCATCGAGGGCAATCTCGATCAGCGGGAGTTCCACTTCGCGAAGGATGCGCTGGTAGACGCCGGGGGGCGGGAGCTGACCGCCATGCAGATCGAAGTAACGCTTCAGATGCCGACCGACGGAGGCGGAAAGCTTGTCACCCTCGCCCACACCCGTCAGGGGTTCGGGACTGGGCTGCTGGCCAAGAACGAGTTCCACTTCCGAGCGGGCGATGTCGGTTTCGGTCGCGGTCACCAGAAGGCGGCGGATGGTATTTTCCAGCTGGCGCACGTTGCCCGGCCAGGAATAGGCGCGGACGAGGTCGGCAGCACCCTGCGACAGCCGCCGGACAGTGCCAAGATCGCGTTCGCCCTTGCCGAGGAAATGGTCGGCAAGGAGCGGAATGTCCTCGACCCGCTCGCGAAGGCTGGGGACGTGCAGGGTCACCCCGCCGAGGCGGTAATAGAGGTCCTGCCGGAACTGGCCAGCCTCCATCCGGGCCGAAAGGTCGGTCTGGCTGGTGGCCATGACGCGCGGGGCCTTGTCGCCCAGCATGTCGAGCATGCGGACCACGCGGGCCTGGGTGTCGGCGTCGTAGTCGGCGACCTCGTCAAAGACGATGGAACCGCCGCGCGCCCGGGAGAGGAGCGTCGCCGGTCCGTCGATGCCCGCCAGATCGGCGGATTGGGCGACGACGAAGGGCAGCGTGCGACGGTCAGAGAAGTCGTGGATCGCGCGGGAGATCAGGGACTTGCCGGTGCCGGATTCGCCAGTGATCAGAACGGCGAGTTCGGTGTTCATCACCCGGGCGACAAGGCGATAAAGCGCCTGCATCGCGGGGGTACGCCCCACAAGTGGCAGGTCGTCGCCGGGTTCGCGGGGGGCCACCACGACCTTTGCGGCGCGGCGCTTCTGGTCCAGCGCCTTGGCAGAGCGCTTCATCAGGTCGGGGAGGTCAAAGGGTTTCGGCAGGTAGTCGAAGGCTTCCGCCTCGGCCGCCTGGATCGCGGTCATGATGGTGTTCTGCGCCGAGATCACGATCACCGGCAGGCCGGGGCGCATTTTGGAAATGCGCGGCAGCGCATCGAGCCCGTTGCCGTCGGGCATGATCACGTCCGAGATCACCAGATCGCCCTTCCCTTCTTCGACCCAGCGCATCAGCGTCATAAGGCTGGAGGTCGCGTGGACCTTGCAGCCCGCACGCGTCAGCGCCTGGGTCAGAACCGTGCGGATCGTGCGATCGTCGTCGGCGACAAGAATGGTGCCATCCATCAGCGGGTTTCCTTCTTCTTCTCGCGCGGCGCCATTGGCAGCGACACGCGGAATACGGTGCGACCGGGCACGGAATCGACAGAGATCCAGCCGTCATGGTCGGTGATGATCTTGGAGACGAGCGCGAGGCCCAGCCCGGTGCCGTTTTCGCGGCCCGAGACGAAGGGCTCGAAAATACTGGCGGCAATCTCGGGTTTGATGCCGGGGCCGTCGTCGATGATCTCGACGTTCAGGGGCAGCGCGGCCGAAGGGCCATCCTTGCGGCGCAGGCGCAGCGAAAGGTCGTAGAAGGTGTGCAGCCGGATCGTGCCGCCGGTCTTGCAAGCTTCGGCGGCGTTCTTGATCAGGTTCAGGAAGACCTGCATCAGCTGGTCGCTGTCGGCGAAGGTCGAGGGGAGCGAGGGGTCGTAATCCTCGACAATCGACATATGCGCGGCAAACCCGACCAGGGCGGATTTGCGGGCGCGGTCAAGGGCGTCGTGGATGTTGACGGGCTTGCGATCCGGCGGGCGGATGTTGCCGAATTGCTCGACCTGCTCCAACAGTTTCACGATGCGGCGGGTTTCCTCGACGATCAGGTCGGTCATTTCCTGATCCTCGGGCGTGAGGTTCATCGACAGAAGCTGGGCCGCGCCAGAGATGCCGGCGAGCGGGTTCTTGATCTCATGCGCCAGCATTTCGGCCATGCCGATAGCGGAGCGCGCGGCGGTCTTGGCGCCCATCGACCGGCCCATCCGGTCGGCGAGTTCGCGGGGGCTGAGGATCAGCATGACGATGTCGGGGTTGTCGTGCATGGGTGCGAGGTGAATCGTGCATTGCACGGGCGGGCGTTCGCCGGTGGTGACGTCGACGTCGTTGATGTTCAGTGGCGACTGGTTGACCCGGACGCGGGAAAGCGCTTCCTCCATCGGGGCCTCGATCGACAGGCGGTCGAAAACGGGCTGCCCAGTCAGGCTGCGCTGCGAGGCGTTGAGGAAGGTCTCACCTGCCGGGTTAACCTCCAGGATCGTGCCAGCCTGGTTGATCAGCAGCGTCGGGAACGGCAGCGAGGCCCAGATGACGCCGGGCACCGGGTATGGCGCGCGGTAGGGGGTCATGCGGCCAGCTCCAGTTCCGCGAAGGCCTGTTCCAGGAGCACGATGACTTCGGCGGGGTCGGTCGAGGTGAGGATCGCCTCGCGGGCGTGGGGCAAGCCCGCTTCCTCGAGGTACCAGCCAAGGTGTTTGCGGGCCATCCGCAGACCAAGCTCGCGACCGTAGAAAGTGAGCATGTCCTCATAATGGTCCAGGATCATCCGACCAAGCGCGCCGCCTCCGGGGATTTTCGGGGCCGGGGTGCCGTAAAGGTCATGCGCCACCTGCGCAAGTTTCCAGGGCGCGCCCTGGGCGCCACGACCGATCATCACGCCATCGGCGCCAGAAAGGCGCAGCGCTTCCTTGGCAGTCGCCGTATCGGTGATGTCGCCATTGGCGATGACAGGGATCGTCACGGCCTCTTTCACCGCGCGGATCGCGGCCCAATCCGCGTGCCCCTTGTAGAACTGGCAGCGGGTACGGCCGTGGATGGTGATCATCTGGATGCCGGCGGCTTCGGCGCGGCGGGCAAGCTCGGGCGCGTTGTGGAGGGTATCGTCCCAGCCAAGGCGGGTCTTCAGGGTGACGGGGACCTTTACCGCTTTCACCACGGCCTCGATCAGCGTGAGCGCAAGGTCGAGGTCACGCAAGAGCGCCGAGCCGCAGAGGCCTGTAGTCACGCGTTTCGAAGGGCAGCCCATGTTGATGTCGATGACCTTCGCGCCCTGCCCTTCGACAAATTTCGCGCCTTCCGCCATCCAGTACGGGTCGCGCCCCGCAAGCTGCACACTGGTCGCTTGTTCGCCGAAGCCAAGTTCTGCCCGGGCGCGGGCTTCGGGCTGGGCGCGGACAACCTCGGCCGAGGCGACCATCTCGCTCACGACTAGGCCCGCGCCGAACCGCGCAACCAGCCGACGAAACGGCAGGTCGGTGATCCCGGCCAACGGCGCGAGGAAAACCGGCGGGTCGAGTGACAGCGGGCCGAGGGGAAGGGGCAAAGCCTTATCCTTGTGCAACTGATCAGGAGGTAATCCGCAAAGAGGGTGCGACCAAGGCGGCGCGACGCGAATATGACTGAAAAACATGCGATGCACAAATTTTAGGCATTCAGCGCGTGCAAGCGCCAGATTGTCATGCAGGTCCGGCTGGATTAGGCAAAGAGGAAAGGAGCCGTTATGCGTACAGCCGTCCTCATCGTCGCCGCCGGTCGCGGAACCCGCATGGGGGGCGACGTTCCGAAGCAATGGCGGATGCTGGCGGGGAAGCCCGTGCTGGAGCATACGCTTGCGGCCTTTGCGGGCATGCAGGTCCTGCTGGTGATCCATCCCGATGACCGCGCACGGGCCGAGGCCCTCGGCGTGCCGCTGGTGGAAGGCGGGACGTCGCGAGATGACTCGGTGGTGGCGGGCCTGCGAGCGCTGGATGGGACCGGGGTCGATGCGGTGCTGATCCATGACGGGGCACGGCCTTTCGTCAGCCGTGCGCTGATCGATAAGCTGGTCGCCGCGCTGGAGATGCATGAAGGCGCGGCCCCGGGGCTCGCGGTGACGGATGCGCTGTGGCAAGGCAAGGACGGGATGGTCACCGGAACGGTTGATCGCGCCGGGCTGTTCCGGGCGCAGACGCCGCAGGCCTTTCGACTTGGGGCGATTCTCGCGGCCCACCGTGACCATTTCGGTGTGGCGGCGGACGATGTCGAGGTCGCCCGAGCCGAGGGGATTGACGTGGCGATCGTCGAGGGCGAGGAAACCAATCTGAAGCTGACCTATCCCGGCGATTTTGCCCGGGCAGAGGCGATCCTGCGAGGGCGAGAGATGGATGTGCGGCTGGGCAATGGCTATGACGTGCACGCCTTTTGCGAGGGCGACCATATCTGGCTGTGCGGGGTGAAGGTGCCGCATGGGAAGGGCTTGCTGGGCCATTCCGACGCGGATGTGGGGATGCATGCGCTGACGGATGCGATCTATGGCGCGCTGGCCGAGGGCGATATCGGGCGGCATTTCCCGCCTTCGGACCCGCAATGGAAGGGCGCAGCGAGCCATATCTTCCTGTCGCATGCGATCCAGCTTGCCCGGTCGCGGGGGTATGAGCTTGGGAATTGTGACGTGACGCTGGTCTGCGAACGCCCGAAGATCGGCCCGCATGCCATTGAGATGCAAGGGGAACTGGCGCGGATCATGGGCGTCGACGATGGCCGGGTTTCGGTGAAGGCCACGACGTCCGAGCGGCTGGGGTTCACCGGCCGCGAGGAAGGCATTGCGGCCCTGGCCACTGCAACGCTGGTGAAGGCATGAGCGCCCTCGTTGCCACCTTCTTCGGCGCGGGGCATCTGCGGCCGGCCTCGGGCACCTGGGCAAGTGCCATTACCGTGGTGCTGGCGGTCGCGGCCTTTCAGGCGGGTTGGGCCTTGGCGGTGCCAATTGGGTTCGTCGTAGCGACGGTTCTGGGGTTCTGGGCCGTGCCGCGCTATCTGGCAGGGCGTCCGGGCGAAGACCCGCCCGAGATCGTGATCGATGAGGTTGCGGGGCAGTTGCTGGCGCTGTCCTTCACGGTCATTCCGCTGTGGCGGCATGAGGTGCCAGACCTTCTGTTCGGGGCCTGGCCGGGCTGGGTCGCGCCGTTCCTGCTGTTCCGCCTGTTCGACATCTGGAAACCCTGGCTCGTGGGCCGGGCCGACCGGATGGGCAGCACGGCGGGGGTGATGCTGGACGATCTTTGGGCCGGGCTTTTCGCCGGGGTCGCGTCGATGGGTCTGGCGGGCGTCTATCATGGGGTCGTGGAGCCATGGCTGGGATAAGCGTTGAAAAGCTTTTGGCCGAGGCCCGCTACTGGGGCCTGAAGATCGCAACGGCGGAAAGTTGCACCGGGGGGATGGTGGCAGCGGCCTTGACCGACGTGGCGGGGTCATCGGACGTGTTCGAGCGCGGCTTTGTCACCTATTCCAACGCCGCGAAGATCGAGCTTCTGGGTGTCCTGGCAGAGACACTCGCAGCCCAAGGCGCAGTGTCGGAAGCCGTGGCAAACGAAATGGCCGAGGGCGCCTTAGCAAAGTCTACGGCGGACGTCGCGGTATCAGTCACCGGCATCGCAGGCCCCGGCGGATCGGAATTCAAGCCTGAGGGCCGGGTCTGCTTTGGCGTGGCGCGCCGGGGGCGGGTAACCGTGACCGAGACGGTCGAGTTCGGCGCGCAGGGCCGGGCAAAGGTGCGTAAGGCGGCGACGGAGCATGCTTTGCAGTTGCTGTCGCAAGCGATGAGCTGATTCACAAACCGCTGCCGTTTGCAGCAAGAACCCCCAAGAATCGCCCACATTTCGGGCACTGTAGATTTAGCCGCTTTTTCGTGCGGCCCTGACGCCATTTGCCGCTTCCTTGGGCGCGATGATCCCGGTTTCTCGGCGCAAACACTTTCGCGGGGACACCATGAACGCTGCCGATACGGCCTTTATCCTGATTGCCACTGCCCTGGTCCTGTTCATGACATTGCCGGGTCTTGCGCTGTTCTATGGCGGCCTTGTCCGGGCGCGGAACGTGCTGTCGGTCTTTATGCATTGCTTTGCCGTCGCATGCCTGATGAGCGTGTTGTGGTTCGCCTTTGGCTATACAATTGCCTTTGGGGGCGGCAACGCCTGGTGGGGCGGGCTGTCGAAGGCCTTTCTGAGCGGGGTCACCGTGGACAGCCTGACGGGCACCCTACCCGAGGTTCTTTTCTTTGCCTATCAGATGACTTTCGCAATCATCACGCCCGCGCTGATCATCGGCGCCTATGTCGAACGGATCGGGTTCGGCTTTGTCCTGCTGTTTTCGGCGCTGTGGATGCTGGTCGTCTATGCTCCGGTCGCCCACTGGATCTGGGGCGGCGGCATGCTGGCTGATGGCGGCATCCTGGGAGAAACCGGTGTACGGGATTTCGCGGGCGGGATTGTGGTGCACGAAACGGCGGGTCTGGCGGCCCTGGTGATTGCGATCATCCTGGGACCGAGAAAGCACCGCACGACCCCGCCGCATCAGCCCGGGATGGTGATGATCGGTGCGGCGATGCTGTGGGTGGGCTGGTTTGGGTTCAATGGTGGCTCGGCCCTGGCGGCGAACGGTCAGGCGGCGATGGCGTTAACGGTAACGCATCTGTCCGCCGCCGCCGCCAGCCTGACCTGGGCGCTGTGGGAGCGGATCAAGTTCGGGCGCGCGTCACTGGTGGGCCTCGTGACCGGAACCATCGCGGGGCTGGCCTCGATCACCCCGGCCAGCGGCTTCGTCGGCCCGGTCGAGGCGCTGCTGATCGGCGCCGTCGCGGGGGTTCTGTGTCAGGAGGCAGTGAGCCTGATCCGCACCAAACTGCGGATCGACGACACGCTGGACGTCTTTGCCGTGCATGGCGTGGGCGGGATATTTGGCACGGTGATGATCGCGGTCTTCGGCGCCGGGACCTGGGCTGCGCAGCTGGGCGGCCTCGCAGTGGTGGGGCTTTGGACAGTGGTCGTGACCTTCGTCCTGGTGAAACTTGTTGCCCTCGTCACGCCCTTGCGCGTGGATCTGGAGACCGAGACCAACGGTCTGGACCTGTCGGTCCACGGTGAGCGGGCCTATGAGCTGACCTCTTAAGGGTGGAGCGCGAAGAAGCGCAGGATTTCGGTGTTCGCATCGATCTCTTGCGTCTTGCCGGTATCTAGCCTTGCCTTGCGCCCGCCCGGCCAGTGGTGCGCTCCACCTTCAACGGTGATCAGCCTTAAGACGACAGTGCCGGCCTTGGCGTAGTCGGCGACGATGACCGATGTGCCATCGTCCTTGCGTTCGATGCTTGCGCTGGTCTCGGTCACGGGCCCCCAGGGGTTGAGGAAGGCCTGCACAACGGATGGGACTGAGGCAAAATCGGTACGGGTCAGGCTGGTGCCGCCCTTGCCGCCGTCAAAGGGCACCATGCTGTCGGCGGTGCCATGGATGATAAGGGCCGGGACCTTGCCCTTCACGCGGGTCCGGCGAGTGTCCATCGTGCCGGCAACACCGGCCACGGCGCGGACCAAGCCGGGGTTCGACGCGGCAAAGGTCTCAACCATGATCGAGCCGTTCGACATGCCGGTGAGATAGACGCCGCTGCCATCGACCCCGAACCGGGCGGCTGCATCGGCAATCACCTGTTTCAGAAAGCCGATGTCATCGACGTCCGACCGCGCCGCATAGCCGCAGCAGTAGCCGCCGTTCCAGGTCAGAAGCCGTTCGCCCCGCCGACCAGAGCCGGCGGGAAAGATCACGGCATAGCCTTTGGCCGTCGCTGCCTTGCCAAGCCCCGAAGAGGAGGCGAATTGCGCAGGGTCGCCCCCGCCACCATGGAGTGCCAGAATCAGCGGTGCGCCTTCGGGATTGGCAGGCAGAACGATGTCATACCAGCGATCGCCAAGGCGGACAGTCTCGGCCGCGGCAGTTGAGACCGAGGTCAAGACGGCAAGACACAGGATCAGGGCAAGACGGCGCATGGGGGCTCCTTTTGGCGGGACTGATCCGTCATACGCTGGGCAAGCGGTGACCCTACGGTCAGATCGGGGCCGGGCCGTAAAGTTCAGCCGCACGGCGTTCGAAGGCGCGGACGACGCGCTGCATGGCATCGTTGAAAACGACCCCGATGATGCCTTGCAGGATCGCGTTGCGGAACTCGAAATCGACGTGGAAGTCGACTTCGCAACCGCCAGGGATATCTCGGAAGGCCCAGGTGGAGCGCATGTGCCGGAAGGGTCCGTCGAGATACTCGGTGTCGATCTTCTGCGCCTCGGGCCAGAGGGTCACCCGGCTGCCAAAGCGTTCGCGGAAGACCTTGAAGCTGATGACCAAATCCGCTTCCATCACCTCGCCGGTGCCTTGGGGTCCCCCCGCGATTGGCGTGCGCGAGCGGATGCGGGCGGCCGAGTTCCAGGGCAGGAACTTCGGATAGGATGCGACATCCGCCACCAGATCATACATCTGGCGGGCCGTGTAGGGCAGACGCTTGGTTTCTGAATGGCTTGGCATCGACGGTCCGTTTTGACGCAGATGTGGCCCGGGTCTTGCGCAAGATCAAGCGGCGCGCATCTGATGGCTCGCCAACTGTGGCTTTGGACGCTAGGAAAGAGGCGGACAATGAGGAGCCAGCAATGCCGGATCGTCCCTATGTGATCGACCAGATGATCAGCGCCAAGGCGATAGCAGCGCGGGTCGAGGCGCTGGCGCGCGAAATCACGGCGCATTTCAAGGGCACGGACAAGCTGGTCGTGGTGGGCCTGCTGCGCGGATCCTTTGTCTTCATTGCCGACCTTGTCCGCGAGATCGAGCTGCCGGTGGAAGTGGATTTCCTGGAAGCCTCCAGCTACGGCGATGCGATGCATTCCAGCCGCGAGGTGCGCATCCTGAAGGATCTGCGGGGCGAGATCGCCGGACGCGACGTGCTGCTGGTCGAGGATATCGTCGACACCGGCTTTACCTTGCACCACGTCATTCACTTGCTGAAGGCACGGGAACCGAAACGGCTGAAGGTCTGCGCGCTGCTCGACAAGCCCTCGCGCCGGGAAGTGGCAGTCAAGGCCGACTGGACGGGGTTCGAGATCCCCGATGAATTCGTCGTGGGCTATGGCATCGACTTCGCCCAACGGAACCGCAACCTGCCCTACATCGGCAAGGTCCGGTTCACGGAAGCGCCATGAACTATCTTCTCTGGCTGATGCGCGCGAAACGCTGGGTGGAGAGGCCTGCGTCAGAGGGCCGGGTAAAGCTGGTTTTCGGTGTGGTGGCGATCTGTCTGGTGATCGTGGGGATCGAGTTTTTCGTCGGCTGGCCCGACTGGATGACATTGGACCGCCGAGGCTTCGGGCCGTGATTGGACGCGGGCCCGCGGCTGGGCTAGGCTTTGGGTCGAAATCAGGATGAGGCATGCAATGCGGGTCTTGCGCTGGCTGGTGGTTCTGGGTCTGGTCGCGGCAGTGGGCCTTTGGTTTCTGGCACGACCGAAGCCCCTGTCCGAGGCCGCGGTGGCGGGGCTGACTGGCGATCCGGCGAAGGGAGAGCTGGTGTTCTGGGCCTCGGGCTGCGCGTCGTGCCACATGGCGGACAAGGCAGAGGGTGAGGCCCAGCTGGTGTTGTCGGGCGGTCAGCGTTTTCCTTCCGACTTCGGCACCTTCATCGCCCCGAACATCAGCCAGGACCCGGCAGAGGGCATCGGCAGCTGGACGCTTCTGGACCTTGCGAATGCGATCACGCGCGGGGTCAGCCCGGAGGGCGAGCACTACTACCCTGCCCTGCCCTATGCGTCCTACGCGAAGATGGAGATGCAGGACGTGGCGGACCTTTACGCGTTCCTGAAGACGCTTCCCGCCGACCCGACTCCAAGCTTGCCGCACGAGTTGGGTTTTCCCTTCTCGATCCGCGACAGCATCGGCGGGTGGAAGCTTCTTTTCCTTTCGGACGACTGGGCGCTGCCCGGCAATCTGACCCCGACAGCGACGCGCGGGCGCTATATCGCTGAAGCGCTGGCGCATTGCGGGGAATGCCACACGCCACGCAACCTTCTGGGCGGGATGGACACCGCGCGCTGGCTGGGTGGCGCGCCGAACCCTTCGGGCGACGGGCGCATCCCCAATATCACCCCGGGCAAGCTTGGCTGGACCTCGGCCGACATCGTGCAATACCTGACGACGGGCTTCACGCCCGAGTATGACAGTGTTGGCGGGCATATGGCCCATGTCGTCGAGAACATGGCGCGGCTTCCCGAAAGCGACCGGCTGGCCGTGGCCGAGTATCTGCTGGCGGTGCCGAGCGTGGAGTGACCGGGATTAACCCTCAGGCAACCTTGTTGCCGCAAGCTGCGGGGCATGAACCAGCAGCACAACTTCGCCCCCGTCCACCATGATCCCGAAACCTGGATACGGCTGATCTTTGCTGCACAAGCGGCCAAGGGCGGTGTCGTGCGACGATCCATCTCTTGGGTTGATCGCGAAGTCGGGCGGGAACGGTTCATTGCGGAAGTTCGTCAGAGAGGATTCCACCTTCTTAAAACCACGAACCAGTTCATCGTGGTCTGCAACACGGAGCCTGTGACGTTAGTGTTTTAAGAGATCGAATTTTCGTCGAAAATTCGAAGGCCGAGTTTTCGTCGAAAACTCGGGTTCAGCCCTGTCCTGCTTGCCGCGCGGCGCGCATCCGGGCGAAGTCGTCGCCCGCATGGTAGCTGGACCGGGTGAGCGGTGTGGCCGAAACCATCAGGAACCCCTTGCCCCAGGCTGAGGCCTCATAGGCCTTGAACTCGTCCGGCGTCACGAAGCGGTCAACGCGGTGATGCTTGGGGGTCGGCTGCAGATACTGCCCGATGGTCAGGAAATCGACGTCGGCGCTGCGCATGTCATCCATCACCTGCAGGACGGCCTGACGTTCCTCGCCAAGGCCGACCATGATGCCGGACTTGGTGAACATCATCGGGTCCAGTTCCTTGACCCGCTGCAGAAGCCGCAAGGAATGGAAATAGCGCGCACCGGGACGGACCTCGTGGTAAAGGCCGGGCACGGTTTCGAGGTTGTGGTTGAAGACGTCGGGCCGCGCCTCGACCACCTTTTCCAGCGCCGTGGGCGGGCATTTCAGGAAGTCGGGGGTCAGAACCTCGATCGTCGTCTGAGGCGAGCGGTGGCGGATCGCGCGGATGGTCTGGGCGAAATGTTCGGCGCCGCCATCATCAAGGTCGTCGCGGTCGACCGAGGTGACGACGACATGGGCCAGGCCAAGTTCGGCCACGGCATGGGCCACCCGACCCGGCTCGAACGCGTCGAGCGTCTGCGGCTTGCCGGTCGCCACGTTGCAGAAGGTGCAGCCGCGGGTGCAGATCTCGCCCATGATCATCATGGTGGCGTGGCCCTGGCTCCAGCATTCGCCGACGTTCGGGCAGCCGGCCTCTTCGCAGACGGTGACAAGCTTTTTCTCGCGCAGGATGTCGCGGGTCTTCTTGTACCCTTCGGACGTCGGCGCCTTCACGCGGATCCAGTCCGGCTTTTTCGGCTGAGCATTGTCCGGCCGGTGCGCCTTTTCCGGGTGACGTCCTTCTGGAAGTGTGAGGTCGCGCACGGAAAATTCCCCCTGACCCTGTGGCTGCCTTTCAGATACGCGGCTTTTGTCTGCAAGGCAACGCGGGCTGCCAGTACACGGCCGCCGCACCGCCTTGCGCCCTATGCAACGCTGGAGTGCCTGTACCATGTCGAGGATTTTCATCGCCGAAGTGATCGGCACTGCGATTCTGGTCCTTTTTGGATGCGGCGCGGCCGTGCTGATGGGGGCAGAGATCGGGATGACCGGGATCTCGCTGGCCTTCGGGTTGGCCATCGTGGCGGCAGCCTACGGCATCGGCCCGATCTCGGGAGCGCATCTCAACCCGGCTGTCAGCCTCGGGGCCTTTCTTGCCGGGAGGATCCCGGGCGGGGCGCTGGCGACCTATGTGGTGGCTCAACTGGTTGGCGCAGTGATCGGTGCGGGCATCCTGTATCTGATCGCCTCGGGCAAGACGGGCTATGACATTGCGGTCAACGGTCTTGGCCAGAACGGCTATGGCGCGGGGTACCTTGGGGAATATTCGCTGACCTCGGCGCTGGTCTTCGAGGCCGTGATGACCTTCCTCTTCGTGACGGTGATCCTTGGCGCGACGCAGGACGGTGCTCCGGCAGCGATGGCCGGGCTTGCGATCGGGTTGACGCTGGCCGCCATCCATCTGGTGGGCATCACGGTAACGGGCGTGTCCGTCAACCCGGCGCGGTCGTTCGGCCCGGCGCTGTTTGTCGGTGGCAAGGCGATGGCGGACCTGTGGGTCTTCATTGCAGCCCCGCTTGCCGGTGGTGCGCTGGCGGGCGTGCTGCACCGCATGGGAGTTACGCGCGCGGCCTGACACCCGGGCCTGCGCGCGATCCGGGGACGGGGAAGCCCCGGAAGAAGGGGAGAGGCGGGCCAGTCCCGTCTCTCCCCTTCCGCATTTCCGGGCTGCGGCTTGACAGGGATCAAGGCGGAACCGACGCTAGGGATGGCACATCACCGGCAGGAAACGAGGGTGCGATGTCTTTTGCCGAACTGGCCATTGCGGTGCTGCTGCTGCTTTTGACACCTGGGCCGACGAATACGCTGATCCTGCTGGCTGGGGCCGAGCGCGGGCTTGGCGGCGCGGCGCGGCTGATCCCGGCCGAACTTCTGGGCTATCTTCTGACGATCCTGCCGCTGACGCTGATCGGGGCGGACCTTTTGGCCAGGCATCCAGGCCTGCGTGCAGGTGTGACACTTGCGGCAGGGTTGTGGGTGGCGACCTTGGCAGTGAAGCTGTGGCGGGCGCCCGTTGGCAGCACTACTGTTGCAGTTGCAGGTGCGCGCGAGATCTTCGTCACTACCGCTTTGAACCCCAAAGCGCTGATCTTCGGACTGGTACTTCTGCCGTCGCCAGACCGGGTTTCGGCTAACCTGGCGCTGTTCGCCGGACTGGTCGTTCTGGTTGCGCTGATCTGGGGCAGCCTCGGTGCGCTCTTGCGCGCAGGCAAGTCACGCCAGCCGCACAGTTTCATCCTGCTGCGGCGGCTGGCGTCCGTCTGGCTGGCGGCGATCTCGGTCGTTCTGATGGTCCGGGTCGCAGCCGCCTAACCGATCAGCGGGCCCGACTTGCCATAGGTTTCCTCGTAGTGACGACGCAGCCGCATCAGCGCGATCCTGAGGACGATCTTGCCCGACCGCGCTGCCCAACCCATGCGTTTCTCGGCGACCTCCAGACCTTCAAGAAAGCAGCAGCAGCGCAAGGCGACGTCACCCAGACCCGGCCCGAGATCGCGCAAGGCGGCAGCGACGCGAGAGCGGGCCGAGGTCGGCCCCTCGGCAAGGCCGCTGTCGGACTGAAATCCGCCCCGGTCGGCCCCGGTCAGGAACCGGTCCCAGTTCTGCGCCACGCGGGGCCCCATCTGGGCCAGTTCGAAATCCTCGCGCAGGCGTTCGGCGGCGGCCACAAGTTCTGGTTCGAGGAAGGGCTTTCCGTCCCGGTCCCGCCGCCGACCCAGAAGTGCCACCGGGCTTTCCGCAAGATTGTAACGGACGCGGCGGGGACCGGCATCATCCATCACCTCGCGCTCGCCCCAGACGCGGTGCTGCTCGCCAAAGGGCGTTGCGGCCTCGGCCATACCCTGACGGCGGCGGTCTTCCTCGTCGACCATGCGTTTCAGCGCTCCGCGGCCCGCCGAAGTGATCTCGTAGGTCGAGACGCGACCCGGCTTGCGGCAGGTCACCCAATCCTTCAGGGCAAAAGCGTGGGCCACCGACCGCTCCAGAACCGCGGTGCGCAGGCTTTTCCCATCGGGAAGTTCCCGGATCACCACGGCCTTTTCCAGGTCGGGTGCAATCGCCATGACGGCGTTCGGCTCAGCCAGCCGACGCAACACGCGCATGCCTTCGCGCTGCAGCGCCAGTTCGTCGCAGATCTCGGGCGCCTCGCCGAGGCCGGTCAGTCGGGGGTGGACGGACATGAGGGAATCATCCTTTCGGGCTGGGGCATCGGACTGGCGGGGAACAAGGCGGGAAACGGCCGAAAGCGCTTCGTCCATCAACGGGTCTTCACGGCGGTTTTCGAACCGACGCACCTGTCTGAGGATGGTCGAGGCATGCAGACCTTCGCGCCGCGCAAGCTCTCTGAGCGATGTGCCTTCTTCGGTATGGTCGAGGTAATGGCGCACAGCAGCAGGAAGCCAGTCTGGCAGGCTGGCAGCAGTCAATTCTGACAATTCAATCGTCCCATTTTTGTCCACACCCAGGCTGCAATGGGTCCAGCCTTGGACTACTGCAACCTTGGGAGGAATTGGTTACCTGTTCGTTAACCTTGCGGCTAACCTCGACAATTCGATGGAAATCTTAAACTGTTCGGTAACCTCCGCGCGCTGCTCATGTCGTTTGCGCAACGCCAGGTTGTATTGGGTCAGGATGGCATCGTCCAGCTACGGAGTACCCAAATGACCGATTGCCGCACCATGCTTGCTACCCTGCGCCGCCCCCGGCTTCTGATGCGCGCCGCGCGGTTCGGATTGCAGGAATACCGCCGCGAACGCGACCTGCGCCGCTATGTGGGAGGCGGGGCATCGCCCGAAGATACGGTGAATTCATTGATGTCGGTCGAGGCCAACCTAGAGGCCACGCGAATCGCCGGGGATGCGGCCTATTCGGTCGCCCGGCACATCGAGGTGCTGATTGCGCTTCTGGCAGAGGCCCAGTTCCTGCGCCGGGGCGGCATGGCCTGAACCTGGCCGTGCCATTGAAAAGGGGCGGTCTTGCCGCCCCTTTTTCGTTTTCAGACGAAGGCGTCCGGCATTTCGGCCTTGCGACGCGCGACGTAATCCTCCAGCGCCTCGCGCATGCCCGGATCAAGGTCCGGGGCCTGATAATCCGCCAGCTGCTTCTTGACCCGTTCGGCGGCAAGCGCCTGTGTGTCGCGCGCGCCCTCCTCGGCCCAGGTCTCGAAGGGTTTGTAGTCAAAGAGGTCCGAGCGCCAGAAGGCGGACTTGAAGTTGGCCTGGGTATGGCTGCAGCCAAGATAGTGACCGCCCGGGCCGACTTCGCGGATTGCGTCCATGGCCTGACCGTTGGTGTCGATCTGGATGCCCTGCGCCAGGTGATGCAAGGTCCCCAGCTGGTCGGCGTCCATCACGAATTTCTCGTACGACGACACGAGCCCGCCTTCCAGCCAGCCGCAGGCGTGGAGCATGAAGTTGACCCCGGCCAGAAGCGCCATGTTCAGCGAGTTTGCCGTCTCGTAGGCCGCTTGTGCGTCCGGCAACTTCGATCCGCAGAACGACCCGCCCGAACGGTACGGGAGCCCCAACCGCCGCACCAGCTGTCCCGCGCCATAGGTGATGTGTGCGGCTTCGGGCGTCCCAAAGGTCGGCGCGCCCGAGTTCATGTCGATCGAGGTCACGAAGGCCCCGGCAATGACGGGCGAACCGGGCCGGATCAGCTGCGAGTAGCTGACGCCCGCAAGGATTTCCGCCAATACCTGCGTCAACGTGCCCGCCACCGTCACTGGCGCCATCGCGCCGCCGACGATGAAGGGCGAGACGATGGAGGCCTGGTTGTTGGCGGCATAAACCTCCAGCGCGCCCATCATGATCCCGTCGAAGACCATCGGCGAGTTGATGTTGATGAGCGAGGTCATCACCGTGTTCTGGTCTACGAAATCCGACCCGAACAGGATCTTCGCCATCGCGACCGAATCCGCGGCGCGGCTGGGTTCGGTGACCGAGCCCATGAACGGCTTGTCCGACAGCGTCATGTGCGCAAGCAGCATGTCGAGGTGGCGCTTGTTCACCGGGATGTCGGTCGGCTCACACACCGTACCGCCAGAATGGTGCAGCCATTTCGACATGTAGCCGAGCTTCACGAAGTTCTGGAAATCCTCCAGCGTCGCATAGCGGCGACCGCCTTCCATGTCGCGCACGAAGGGGGGGCCATAGACAGGGGCCAGGACCAGGGTCTTGCCGCCGATCTCGACGTTGCGCTCGGCGTTGCGGGCATGCTGGGTGAAGGTCTTCGGCGCGGTGGAGATCAGCTTGCGCGCAAGGCCCCGGGGAATGTGCACCCGTTCACCCTGCACATCGGCACCAGCATCGCGCCAGCGGGCAAGTGCGCCCGGGTTTTCCACGAAGTTCACGCCGATCTCTTCCAGAACCGTCTCGGCGTTCCACTCGATGATCTGGAGCGCTTCCTCGTTCAGGATCTCGAAGTTCGGGATGTTGCGCTGGATGTAGCGCGCGGTCTCGAAGCTGACTGCAGTCCGTTCCGCCCGGCGGCTGGCGCCTCCACCACTGCGCGACCTGCGCCCTGCAACTTCGTTCATGTCAGCCTCCGGAGGATGTTTGCGCCGTTATGCCGCCAATCCTTCGGGCACCGCCCCCCGAAACCGCCGCATGTCTGCCAAAACCGACATGCCGCGCCGTCGCAAACGACATCGCCCGTCTTGCGCTTCGTCCCGTCCCAGCCTAATCGGGCGCATGAGCCAGACACACGACCGCCTTCTGATCATCGACTTCGGGTCCCAGGTGACGCAGCTGATCGCGCGCCGCCTGCGTGAGCTGAACGTCTATTGCGAAATCCACCCCTACAACCGTGTGGACGAGGCCTTCCTGAAGGCGTTCGCGCCCAAGGCGGTGATCTTCTCCGGTGGGCCGGCCTCGGTCTATTGGGAGAACGCGCCGATGCCGCCCGCGGGCGTGTTCGACCTTGGCGTACCGATCCTTGGGATCTGCTATGGCCAGCAGGTGATGATGCACTGTCTGGGCGGGCATGTCGAAGGCGGCCATGGCACGGCCGAGTTCGGCAAGGCCTTCGTCACCCCGACTGACCTGACCCATCCCTTCCTTGCGGGCTGGTTCCCGCCCGAAGCGGGCCCGCTGGCGCAGGAACAGGTCTGGATGAGCCACGGCGACCATGTGTCCAAGATCGCGCCCGGGTTCAACGTCTACGGTACCTCGCCCAACGCGCCTTTCGCTATCACGGCGGACCCCCAGCGCCATTTCTACGCCGTCCAGTTCCACCCCGAGGTCCACCACACCCCCAAGGGTGCCAAGCTGTACGAGAATTTCGTCAAGCTCGCCGGGTTCAAGGGCGACTGGACGATGGGTGCCTATCGCGCCGAAGCCATCGCCAAGATCCGCGCGCAAGTGGGCGACGCCAAGGTGATCTGCGCGTTGTCGGGCGGTGTCGATTCCTCGGTCGCGGCGGTGCTGATCCATGAAGCGATCGGCGACCAGCTGACCTGCGTCTTCGTCGACCACGGGCTCTTGCGGCTGGGCGAGGCGGAACAGGTCGTGACCATGTTCCGCGACCATTACAACATGCCGCTGATCCATGCGGATGAAAGCGAGCTTTTCCTCGGCGCGCTGGAAGGGGTCAGCGACCCTGAGGTCAAGCGCAAGACCATTGGTCGGCTTTTCATCGACGTGTTCCAGAAGCACGCCACGGCCGTGGGCGGCGCGAAGTTCCTCGCTCAGGGGACGCTTTACCCCGATGTCATCGAAAGCGTCAGCTTTTCGGGCGGGCCTTCGGTCACGATCAAGTCGCACCATAACGTCGGCGGCTTGCCGGAAAAGATGGGCCTCAAACTCGTCGAACCCCTGCGCGAGCTGTTCAAGGACGAGGTCCGTGCTTTGGGGCGTGAGCTTGGCCTGCCCGCCAGCTTCATCGGCCGCCACCCCTTCCCCGGCCCCGGCCTTGCCATCCGCTGCCCCGGCGAGATCACGACCGAGAAGCTGGACATCCTCCGCCGCGCCGACGCGGTCTACATCGACCAGATCAGGAAGCACGGCCTTTACGACGAGATCTGGCAGGCTTTCGCCGCGATCCTGCCGATGAAGACCGTGGGCGTGATGGGCGACGGGCGGACCTACGACTACGCCTTGGCCCTGCGCGCTGTGACTTCGGTCGATGGCATGACGGCCGACTACTACCCCTTTACCCATGATTTCCTGGGCGAAACCGCCACCCGGATCATCAACGAGGTCAAGGGCGTGAACCGCGTGTTCTATGACTGCACGTCCAAGCCGCCGGGGACGATCGAACTCGAATGATCCGGGTGACGGGCACGATTGCTTGTTGGACTGCGGAAGAGGCAGAGCTTGTCCGGCAGCTTTTGCCAGAGCACATCCGCCTCAGCCGCGCCGAGCCGGGCTGCCTGACCTTCACCGTCGAGCCGACCGGAAACCCGCTGGTCTGGCGTCTGGACGAAAGTTTCGTCGACAATGCCGCGTTCAAGGCCCACGGCGACCGCATGCGGTCCAGCGCCTGGTTCGCAGCAACCGCCGGTCTTGCCCGCAACTTCGAGGTTCAGGAAACCTAGAACCGCCCGTGCACCGCGATCTCGGCCAGTGGCTTTCGCCCACTCGGCTTTTCCCGGGCTTGCAGGTCTTCCGGCAGCGCTTCGACCGGTCCCTGCTCGCCCACCGCGACGACGCAGTGGAGCGTGTGGTTCTCGGGCAATCCCACCGCAGCCGACAGCTTGTCCTTGTCGAACCCGCCCATGGCATGCGCGACCAATCCCATCTCCTGGGCCTGAAGCGCGAGGCTCATCCAGGCAGCGCCCGTATCGAAGCCGGCGGTGCGGTTCGCTACTTCCGCGCCGTCACGGTTGGTCATCGTGTCCTTTGACGCCACAGCGAACAACACCCCGGCCTGTCCGGCCCAAATCTGGTTGCCCGATGCCAATGCCGAATGGATCGCCGCAAAACCGTTTTCGCCCCGCCGCGCCCAGACCAGCCGCCAGGGCTGCAGGTTCGAGGCCGAAGGGGCCCAGCGGGCGGCTTCCAGTAGGGACATGACGTCGGCCTCGGAAAGCTCGCGGTCAGTGAACGACCGGGGCGACCAGCGCGCCAGGAACTCGGGGGCGACCGGGTGGTCGGGCTTGCGACCCACGGACTGATCAAGGCTCATGGCATCATCCTTCTGCTACATGATGGAGATAGGCTGGGTAGCCCACCCGGACAACTCCTTGCCCTGCAAGTCATTGTTTGCCAGCGCACAGAACCCCGGCGACAGGGGCAGTCGCCCATGGCATGATCCGGGCAGCTAGGGGGGTGCAGAGATGCGGGCAGTGCGGTTGCAGGCGGTGGGCCGGATTGAAGCGGTTGATGTCCCGACACCAGACCCCGGCCCCGGCGAGGTCCTCGTCCGCGTCCTGGCCGCAGGCATCTGCGGCACCGACCGGCATCTGTTCAAGGGTGAGTTTCCCTGCAAGCCCCCCGTAACGCTCGGCCATGAATTCTGCGGCGACGTGGTGGCCTGCGGTGACGGTGTCCGGATGCCGCCGGGAACCCGCATCGCCTGCGATCCGAACATCGCCTGCGGCACCTGCGACCAATGCCTGCGTGGCCGGGTCAACCTCTGTGCCCGCAACATTGCCATCGGCATCCACCGCGACGGCGGCTTTGCCGAGTTTGCCACCCTGCCCGCCCACCGCGCACTGGAGGTCGGCGACCTGACCCCCCTTCACGCCGCCTTTGCCGAGCCGCTGGCCTGCACGTTGCACGGGGTGGATCTCGGCGCTCCGCGTCCCGGCGAGAGCGTCATCGTTTTGGGCGGGGGAGTGATCGGCCTTCTTGCAGTCCAGCTGGCGCGGAACGCCGGGGCCGATGTCGTCCTGGTCACCCGGCATCCGGACAAGCGCGCGCTGGCCGAACGGCTTGGCGCGACAGCGACCGCCGCGACCGAGGCTGATGCGCGGGCGCTTCTGCCACTGGGGGCAGACTTGATCCTCGAATGTGCGGGCGTGGCCGAGACCGTGGAAATGGCCCCGCGCCTGACCCGCGCGGGCGGTCGGATCGTGATCCTTGGCGTCTTGCCGAAGGGCGAGAAGGTGCAGATCGAGCCCTTCGACCTGCTCTTCCGCGAGATCCAGCTTCTGCACAGCTTCATCAACCCGTTCACCCAAGGCCGCGCGGTCGCAATGCTGCGCCGGGGCCAGATCAATGTCGCGCCCCTGATTTCTCGGACCATTCCCCTGTCCGAAGCCCCTCGCGCCATCGCCGAAGCAGCACTTCCGGGCGAAGTGAAGGTTCTGGTCGTGCCGGATCGGAAGCCTTCCTGAAGGCCCCAGCCGACCAAGGCCAACTGGGCCGCCGGTCAATCATTGACGCTGTGACCTGGCGGACCGGCAGACGCACCAACATGCCCCGCGCCGATCTTCCTGATCCCGGCTCATGGCTCTGGACTTTCGCGGTCCTCGCGGCAAGGGTTCGGCCATGACCCAACGCCCGCTTGCCGCTGCCGCCTGGATGACAGGAGCCATCGCCGCCTTCACCGCCATGGCGGTCGCGACGCGGCAGATCAAGGGCGTGCATGACACGTTCGAGATCCTAGCCTTCCGGTCGATGATTGGCTGGGGCATTGTCGTCGTCGTCGGCCTGGCGCTTGGCCAGCTGAATCGGGTCCGGACAGACCGGCTGGGCAGTCACGTCCTGCGCAATCTCTTTCACTTCTCGGGCCAGTCGCTGTGGTTTTACGCGGTCACGATGATCCCGCTGGCCCAGGTTTTCGCGCTGGAGTTCACCTCGCCGATCTGGGTGATCCTTCTCGCCCCGATCTTCCTAGGCGAAAGGCTCAACCGCCGGAAGGTCGCAGCGGCTGCCCTTGGCTTTGCCGGGGTTTGGATCGTCGCCCGTCCCGATTTCGGCGCGCTTGAACCCGGCGTCTTGGCGGCGGCCGGGGCTGCCGTGTTCTTCGCGGCAACCACCCTGATGACCAAGGTCCTGACGCGGGGCGAGGCGATCATCTCGATCCTGTTCTGGCTGACGCTGATGCAGGCGGTGCTTGGCTGTCTGGCCATGGCACTTAGCGGGCCGATCACCCTGCCGACGTTGTCCACGTTGCCCTGGCTTGGGTTGATCGCGGTTGCCGGGATCACGGCGCATCTCTGCCTGACCACAGCGCTTAGCCTGGCACCTGCCAGCGTCGTCGTACCGGTGGACTTTGCGCGCCTGCCGATCATCGCGGCAATCGGGTGGATCTTCTACAATGAAGCGGTTGAACTTTCACTGTTTCTTGGCGCAGGCCTGATTTTCTTGGGGATCTGGATCACTTTGGGCAGTGGGGCATCGCGGCCACAGGGGGCCTCCGTCACAAAACCGTGACGCGGCGTCATTGATTGACGCAAAATGCAGCGAGGCATAGCGTCGCAGGCAGGGGGATCTTCCTGTGTGGAAGTCTATGTTGAGGGATGAGCAGTATGAAACGTTTTCTGATGGCGTCAGTCGCCGTGGTCGCCGGCGCAACAGTCGCACAGGCAGGAGGCATCGACCGGTCTGGTCAGGGCCTTGGCGCGCTGTTCGAAAGGGGCCGCTATATGGAGCTTTCCTTTGGCCTGGCGTCGCCCAGCGTTGAAGGCCGGGATGTTGCCACCGCGCCCACCGGGGACGTCGCCGGGACCTATTCGCAGCTTGGCTTCAGCTACAAGTATGACATCAACGAAAAGCTTTCGATGGCGCTGAACGTCGACCAGCCTTTCGGCGCGGACATCCAGTATGCGCTGACCAGTCCTCTGCTGGGCGGAACCATTGCGCAGGCAGAAACCTATGCCGTGACCGGCATCCTGCGCTACAAGTTCAACGAGGCCTTCTCGGTCCACGGCGGTCTGCGGATGCAGCATGCCAAGGGCAACATTCGGCTGCAGGGCCTCGCCTATGGCGTGCTTTCCGGGTATTCCGTCAACCTCGCTGGTGACTGGGCACCAGGCTATCTGGTTGGCGTCGCCTACGAGAAGCCCGAGATCGCTCTGCGCGTCGCGCTGACCTACAACTCGGCAATCAAGCACGAAATGGACACCACCCAGACCATCGTGCCGCCCGCCACCGGGACCGTGACCGAGGTCGAGACACCGCAGTCGGTCAACCTCGACTTCCAGACTGGCGTCGCCAAGGACACCCTGGTGTTTGGTCAAATCCGCTGGGCTGACTGGTCGTCGTTCCGGATCGATCCGGTGAACTTTCCCGGCAATGGCCTTGTCGAGCTTGAAGACTCTGTGACCTATACCCTCGGCATCGCGCGCCGGTTCAACGAAAACTGGGCAGGGTCCTTCTCGTTGAACTACGAAGGCAAGGGCACGGATGATCTTGTCTCGCCGCTTGCGCCGACCAATGGTCGCATCGGCGCGACGATCGGGGCGGTCTACACGATGGACAATATGAAGATCACCGCCGGGATCAATTACACCAAACTGGGCGACGCCCGGCCCGAAACCGATACGCCTGACACGGCCCGGGCCTCGATGACCGGCAACTCGGCCAT
The DNA here is from genome assembly GCA_046305855.1 of Paracoccaceae bacterium. GTDB lineage: Bacteria > Pseudomonadota > Alphaproteobacteria > Rhodobacterales > Rhodobacteraceae > Tabrizicola. The sequence goes on along the minus strand of JBKDYO010000006.1, from coordinate 127,983 downwards.
TGGTGTTGGCGTCAAGATCGGCTGGTCGTTCTGATCCTTCGCCAACAGTAACCAGAAGCCCCGCCCCTTCACCCGGGCGGGGTTTTTCGTTGTGAAGCCCCCGCCCCGGCGCTAACAGGGGGCCGAGAGGTGACGTGATGATCTACCCGACCGGACAAGACTACCTTTCCGCCCCGCGCAAGCGCGTGATGCTGTTCGGCATGTCCGGGCTTGGAAAGACCTATCTTTCCAACCTCTTGCGCGATCATGGCGACTGGTTCCACTACTCGGTCGATTACCGGATCGGCACCCGCTACATGGGCGAATACATCGCCGACAACTTCAAGCGCGAGGCGATGAAAGTCCCGCTTCTGCGCGAGCTTTTGATGACCGACTCGGTCTACATCGCCTCGAACATCACCTTCGACAACCTCGCACCCTTGTCGACCTACCTTGGCAAGCCCGGTGATCCGGCAAAGGGCGGTGTGCCCTTCGCCGAGTACATGAAGCGTCAGGAGCAGCACCGCGCCGCTGAAGTGGCCGCGACGCTGGATACCGCGCGCTTCATGGAACGGGCCGAGGAAATCTACGGCTATGCGAACTTCGTCTGTGACACTTCGGGGTCGATCTGCGAGGTGGTCGATGCCGACGACCGGGCAGACCCGGTGATGCGCCAGCTGGCCGAGACGCTGCTTCTGGTCTGGATCAAGGGCTCTGACGCCCATACGGCCGAGCTTGTCCGCCGGTTTGATCGTGCGCCAAAGCCGATGTACTACCAGCCGCATTTTCTTCATGCGGCGTGGGAAGAATACCGCGCAACCCATTCCGTGACCGAGGAAACTTGCGATCCCGACCACTTCGTCCGCTGGACCTATGCCCGCGCGCTGGCTCACCGCCAGCCACGCTATGCTGCGATGGCGCGCTGGGGCGTGACAGTGACCGCCGAAGAGGTGGCGCAGGTCCGCACAGCTGCGGATTTCGACACGCTGATGGCCAGCGCCATCGACCGCGCCTGAACCTTGCAACCAGAACGATAACCCCCTAGCTCTTGGCCCTCTGGCCCCAAGGACCCCGACCATGCCGATCACCTTGCCCGAAACCCTGCCCGCCTATGACGTGCTGCGGTCCGAGGGCGTCATGGTCATGTCCCCCGACCGAGCTGCGCATCAGGATATCCGGCCCCTGCGGATCGGGCTGCTCAACCTGATGCCGAAGAAGATCCAGACCGAGAACCAGTTCGCCCGGCTGATCGGGGCCACACCCCTGCAGATCGACTTGCAGCTGATCCGCATGTCCGAGCACCAGACCAAGAATACCGCCGCCGAGCACATGGCCGCCTTCTACCGCCCCTTCCAGGAGGTGAAGGGCGAGAAGTTCGACGGTCTCATCATCACCGGCGCGCCGATCGAGCATCTGCCCTTCGAAGAGGTCACCTATTGGGACGAGTTGTGCGAGGTCATGGACTGGACCCAGACCAACGTTCAGTCCACCTTTGGCGTCTGCTGGGGTGGCATGGCAATGGCCTGGCACTTCCACCGCGTGCCAAAGCACATGCTGCCCGCAAAGGCCTTCGGTTGCTTCCGCCATCAGAACCTCGCTCCGACCACGCCCCTTCTGCGGGGCTTTTCGGATGATTTTGTCATGCCCGTCTCGCGCTGGACCGAAATGCGGCAGGAAGACATCGACGCAGCACCCGGGCTGACGACGCTTCTGACCTCGGCCGAGTCCGGTCCTTGCCTCGTCGATGATCCCGCGCATCGGGCGGTCTATCTTATCAACCATCTGGAATACGACAGCGACACCCTGAAGCAGGAGTATGACCGGGATATCGCCAACGGCACGCCGATCAACGTGCCCGCGAACTACTACCCGGATGACAATCCCGCGAAGCCGCCGCTGAACCGCTGGAGAAGCCACGCCCATCTTCTATATGGCAACTGGATCAACGAGATCTACCAGTCCACGCCCTATGACATTGAAGAGATTGGCCGCTAGCCTCCTCATCGCCGCGCTGGGTCTTGCCGGGGTCACCCACTGGCGGGCCTCGGCACGCGAAGTGGCTGCCGAGGCGGCCTTTCCGCCCACGGGCCAGTTCGTCACCGTTGACGGTCTGCGGCTGCACTACGAAGTCGCGGGCCGCGGTCCTGACCTTGTCATGATCCACGGCGCCAGCGGCTCGCTTCGTGACCTGACCTTTGCCTTGCGCGACCGTCTGACCGACCGTTTCCGGGTCATCGTGGTGGATCGTCCGGGCCTGGGTCATTCCGATGCCCTGCCCGAGACCAGCTTGCGCGCGCAGGCGCGGCACATCAAGGCGGGCCTTGGCCAGCTTGGGGTCACCGATCCCATCGTCCTTGGCCAAAGCTATGGTGGCGCGGTCGCGCTGGCCTGGGCGCTGGACGGCGGACCCAAGGCGCTGGTGCTGGTGGGGTCGCCCTCGCTGCCGTGGCCGGGCAAGCTGGACATCTGGTATCGCGTCACCTCGAACCCGGTCGGGCGCGCGCTAGCGGTGCCGCTGGCCTCGGCCTTCGTGCCGGAAAGCTATGTCAGGACGGCCACGACGGCGGTTTTCGCCCCGGACCCGGTACCCCAAGGCTATGACGCCTGGCTTGGTGCCGCCCTGACCCTGCGCCGGGATACGCTGGCCACCAACACCGCCCAGGTGAACGCCCTGCGTGCCGAACTGGTGACGATGGCGCCAAGGTATCCCGACCTTGAATTGCCGGTTGAGCTGATCCACGGCACCGCCGATACCATCGTGCCGCTGGCGATCCACTCTGGGCCGGTCTCCAAGCTCTTGCCGAACAGCACGCTGACTGTGATCGACGGCGCGGGCCACATGCCGCACCATGCCCACGCCGACGTCGTCCTTCAGGCCATCGACCGCGCCGCATTGCGCTAAGCCTTCCAATCGCCATACTGGCCGCAATGTAAGGAGGATTCAGATGACCCTACCCTTCGACGGCGCAATCAGCCGCTACTTCCGCGAAGGCGCGCCGAAAGAGGTGCGCAAGGCGATCGAGAAGGCGGACAAGGACGCGATCATGACCGCCTCCTATCCCTACCGGGAGGAGATCAAGGGCAAGGATTACGACAAGCACATGGAGGCCCTGCAGATCGAGCTAGCGAAGATGCAGGCCGGTCTAAAAGCCTCGGGCAAGCGGCTGATCGTCGTCTTCGAAGGCCGGGATGCGGCCGGCAAGGGCGGGACGATCAAGGCGGTGACCGAGAACATGAACCCCCGGCAAGCCTATGTCGTGGCGCTGTCCAAGCCGAGCGAGCGGGAAAGCCAGCAATGGTACTTCCAGCGCTATGTCGACTGGTTTCCGGCCAAGGGTGAGGTCGCGCTCTACGACCGTAGCTGGTACAACCGCGCGATGATCGAGCATGTCTTCGGCTTCTGCAAACCCGAGCAGCGCGAGAAGTTCTTCCGCCAGCTGCCCGAGTTCGAGCAGATGATCGTCGATGAGGGGATCATCTTCCTGAAGGTCTGGCTGGAGGTGGGTCGGGCCGAGCAGCTGAAACGCTTCCTTGACCGGGAAGGCGACCTGTTGAAGCAGTGGAAGCTGTCCCAGATCGACGTCGACGGTCTGGGGAAGTGGGACGAGTACTGCGCGGCGATCGACGAGACGATGGCGAAGACGAACTTCAAGGCAGCACCCTGGACAGTGATCCTGTCGGACGACAAGAAACGCGCGCGGATTGCGGCGATCCAGACGATCCTGTCTGCGGTGGATTATGCCGGGAAAGATCAGGCGGCCATCGGCAAGGTGGATGGCAAGATCTGCGGCGGGCCGGGCTTGCGGCCGAAGGACTGACGTGAAACGCGGCTATCATCACGGCAACCTCCGGCAGGCGCTGGTCGAGGCGGCGTTGGCGCTGATCGCCGAGAAGGGCCCGCAGGGGTTCACCTTGTCCGAGGCCGCGAAGGCGGCGGATGTGACCCCGGCGGCGGTCTACCGGCATTTTGCGGGGCGAGACGACCTGCTGGCCGAGGTCGCGCGGCAGGGGTTCGACATCTTTGCGGCGCTCCTGGAGTACGCTTACGACGAGGGGCGGCCGACGGCTTTGGCGGCCTTCGAGGCGACGGGGCGGGCTTATCTGGCCTTCGCGCGGAAATATCCCGGCCACTATCAGGCGATGTTCGAGAGCGGCCTCCAGCCGGGCAAACACCCGGACCTGGCGCAGGTGTCCTCGAAGGCCCGGGCGACGATGGATCGGGCGGCGGAGGGGCTGGTGAAGGGTCTTCCCGACGGGCGGCGGCCTCCGGCGAGCATGATCTCGGCCCATGTCTGGGCGGTCAGCCATGGAGTGGTGGAGCTGTTTCTGCGGGGCAACGGGGGACCGCAGCCTTGGCCCGCCGAGGACCTGCTGGAGACCGCGATCGGGATCTATCTGCGGGGGTTGGGGCTGCTGTCGCCTGACCGGTGAGGTGATCTGTCCACGGTGGACAATCGCTGGTCCTCATTTTAAATCAACAGGTTGATCGCGGACGTTAACCTAATCTTAACCCGGCATAAACGGCGTCGGGTGCGGAGTTTTCGAAAACTCCGCGACGGAGCCTTTGAAGGCTCCGGTCCGATTTCCTTGAAGAAATCGGTTACCGGAACAGGACCAGGGCCGAGGGACTCCACGCGACGCGGACCTTAGTGCCGACGTCGAGGACCGGGCGACCCGGCACGTTGCGCATCGACAGGCGCACTTCAACATCGGTGCCGCCGAGATAGACGTCGTAATAGGTCATGTCGCCGAAGTAGATCACTTCGTCAATCACGCCATCCGTCTCGCGCTCGGGCGCTTTCTGGTCGTCATAAAGAAGTGTCAGCGTTTCGGGGCGCAGGCCCACCACCGGGCTGTCCCCTGACTTTGCCGGAGCCTGCGCGATGTCGAGCATCACGCGGCCAAGACCCTTGGCATCGACTTCCACCGCGTTGCCGGTCTCGGACACGATCTCGGCCGGGATGAAGTTCATCGTGCCGATGAAATCAGCAACCTTCTTGGTCGCCGGACGGCGGTAGAGCGTTTCAGGGTCGGCCAGCTGAGCGATTTCGCCCTCGAACATCACCGCGATGCGGTCGGACATGACCAGCGCCTCTTCCTGGTCATGGGTGACGAGAATGAAGGTGATGCCGACCTGACGCTGCAGCTTGATCAGTTCGACCTGCATGTGCTCGCGCATCTTCTTGTCGAGCGCAGAGAGCGGTTCGTCGAGGAGAAGGACCTTCGGCTTCAGGATCAGCGCCCGCGCCAGTGCGACCCGCTGCCGCTGGCCGCCGGACAGGGCGTGAGCGGCACGCTTGCCAAAGCCCTTGAGGCCGACCATTTCCAGCGCCTCGGCGACGGCTTTGTCCTTTTCCACTTTCGAGCGTGGGTCCTTCCGCAGCCCGAAGCCCACGTTCTCTTCCACACTCATGTGCGGGAAGATCGCGTAGCTTTGGAACACCATGTTCGTCGGACGGACGTTTGCGGCCACGTTGGCCATGTCCTTGCCATCGATCATGATCACGCCCGAGGAGATGTCCTCGAACCCGGCAATCGTGCGCAGAAGCGTGGTCTTGCCGCAGCCGGACGGGCCTAGGAGCGAGAAGAACTCGCCAGCCTTGATCGTGCCGTTGATCCCGCGCAGGGCGTGGTAGTCGCCATAGTATTTATGGACGTCCTTGAACTCGATCATGGTCGGGCGGTCGTCGGAAAAGGTCACAGGAAGCCTCCGGAATCTTTGCCACCGGCCTTGGCGATGCCACGGCGGCGCATGTACTCGGCAAAGCCGAGCAGGATGATCGAGAAACAGACGAGCACGGTCCCCAGCGCCAGCATCGAGGGCACTTTGGCGGGGAAGCGGAATTGGCCGAAGATGTAGACCGACAGGATTGGCTGACCCGAACCCAGGAAGTTCGAGATGATGAATTCGTCGAACGAGATGGTGAAGCAGATCAGGAACGAGGCCATGATCCCCGGCATCACCAGCGGCAGGACGATCAGGCGGAAGGTGCTCCACGTCGTTTCGCCAAGGTCCATCGCGGCCTCTTCGAGCGAGCGGTCGAGGCTTTGGAACGCCGAGGTCAGGATCGCCACGGCGAAGGGGGTGCAGATCAGCACCTGGCCAAGAATGACCGTGAACAGGGACAGCGGAACGCCGATCGACAGAAGCACCACCAAGAGCGCCATTGCCACGATCATCTCGGGCAGGACGAGCGGCAGCATGATCATGCCCATCAGCGGCCCCTTGCCGGGGAAGCGGTAGCGCACCGAGGCGCGGGCCGCGAAGATGCCAAGGATGGTGGAAAGTGTCGCCACCGACAGCGCAATGATCAGGCTGTTCTTGGCTGCGATCCGCAGGTTCTGGTCGGCAAACATCTCGCCAAACCATTTCGACGTGAAGCCCTGCAGCGGGAAGGCCACGACCTTGCCGTCGTTGAAGGCGAAGATCGGCAGCAAGAGGATCGGGCTGTAAAGGAACAGCAGGTAGAGGAGCGTGAAGGCGCGCAAGTACGGAGCTTTCATTTCTGGCCCCCGATGAAGCGCTTGTTCCAGAAGACGAAGGCGACCGAGACGATCCCGACCATCAGCATGGACACCACCGCGAAGGCCGAGCCCTGCGGGAAGTTCTGCAGCTTGAGAAGCTGGGTTTCGATCAGGTTGGCGATCATCGGTTCCTTGCCGTCGCCGACCAGTTCGGGGGTCACATAGTCGCCCACAGTCGGGATGAAGACGATCAGGGCCGCGGCGATCACGCCGGGCATCGAGAGGGGCAGCGTCACCCGAAGGAAGGTGACCCAGCGGCTTTCGCCAAGGTCCTGCCCGGCCTCAAGAAGGCTGCGGTCAACCTTTTCGAGGCTGACGAAGATCGGCAGGACCGCGAAAGGCGCATAGGCATGGGCCAGCACGATGATGATCGACAGGATCGAGTAGCTGGCGATGTTCAGGGGCGGGATGCCGACAGAGGCAAGCGCGGAATCGACGATCCCGCCATAGCCGAGGATCACGAACCACAGGCTGACCCGGATGATGTAGCTGGTCCAGAACGGGATGGTGATCAGGAAGAGCCACAGGCTTTTGCGTTCAGGCTTGACGTGGAAGCTGACGAAATAGGCGACCGGATAGGCCAGCATCACGGTGATGAAGGTCACGGTCAGCGCCACCATCAGCGACTTGAACATGATGTAGCCGTAGACCGACTTCGACCAGAGCTCGGAATAGTTCTCACCGGTGAAGGGCAGCGAGACATTGCCGCGCCCGCCGGTCAGGACCGAGTAGATCAGCACGGTCGCCAGAGGAACGGCGAGCAGGAGAATCACGTAGATCGCGGTTGGACTGATCAGCTTGAGGCCAGCTCTGGCCTCGGAATTTGGCGTTGCGGCCATCTTGCCCCCCGTCTTCCCGTCGGATTGGCCGCGCTTCGGCGACCTTATGATTTGATCAAATCTAGACCAGACGATCGCATCAAGGCAAGAGGGTCATCAATCGGCACCGAAATCAACCCCGTGGGCAGGGCGGCCCGGAAGAAACAAAGTTGCTCCGGGCCGCCCAGAGATCACGAGGCGATGCGTTCGATGGCAATCGCCCGTTTCTTCAGCTCGTCGTAAAGTGTAGGCACCACGCGGATCGAGCCGACCGCCAGGCGGAGGGCTTCGCAGATGCGGGCTTCGGAGGGATCGTCGGTCGCGACGCGCCAGATCATGCGCCGGGCCACACCGTCGTCGTAGACGATCTCGGTGTTGCCGTGCCGGTTCTTGCGCCAACCAAGAAAATCCGCGCCGCCGTGCGGCGCGTGGAAAGTCGTTTGAAGTCCCATTTTTCGGGCTCTCTTTTTTTGTCTGCTCGTGTCGGGAGGGTGCGGCAGCCGGGGCCCCTGCGTCAACCGGGGGGTCGGGCAAATCCGCGTGAACGAGTCCGATCTGCAACAGGTCTGGAAAATCAGACCAGAAGGTCGCTTGGCGGCTTTGCGAGGAGGTCGGCGAGCGTGCGCATCGCCGCCTCGAACGCGTCGCGCGGCAGGCCTGCGGCAATGGCGATGCGGATGGCGTTCGGGGCGCGGCCGTGGACCAGCGCGTATTCGTCGGCCGATCGGACGAGGACACCGCGCGCTTCGGCGGTGCGGATGAAGGTCGAGGCGCGCCAGCCCTGTGGCAGGCGCAGCCAGACAAAGGGTACTCCCGGCTGCCAGCCAAGGTCGAAGGCGCCGAGGTGGTTGACGAGGAGCTGCTGGCGAGCCGCGAATTCAGTCTGGACGCGTTCCCGGATCCGGGCGGCATCGCCGGACTGGAAGAGATGCAGCATGAGGTCGGCAACCGGACGGGAGAGCGCGAAGAAGCCGTGCTGGGCCGTCAGGCGACCGGCTTCGCCCATGCCCGCGGGGCAGATCACATAGCCGAACCGCAGGGCAGCTGAGAGGGTCTTGGAGACCGAACCCACCAGCCAGACCCGTTCGGGCGCCAGCGCGCGCAGACTGGGGATATCGGAGGCGGCGACGGAATAGCAGTCGTCCTCGAGGATCTGCAGGTCGTAGGCCCGGGCGATCTCGGCGATTTCCTGGCGCCGCTTGATCGGCATCCGGCCGGTCGTGGGGTTCTGCGCTTCGGTCGTCAGGCACAGGACCTGCGCGCCGTGGCGTCGGCAGGCGGCCTCAAAGGCGGCCGGGACCATGCCGTGTTCGTCCAGCTCGACCGGCACGACCTCGGCGCGCGCGGCGCGGGCGGCATAGCGGAAGCCCGGATAGGCGAGATCCTCGATCAGGACGACGGGACGTTCCCCACGCAGGCAGCAGTCGAAGATCAAATGGATCGCGTTCTGCCCGCCGTGGGTCAGCGCCACATCCTCCGGTCCGATCGGGCCAAGGATGCGATCCCCCATCCAGGTCACGACTTCGGCTCGCAAGGCCGCCTCGCCCGACTGGCTGGTGTAGTCGAGCCAGCCCTTCCCGGTACCTTCGGCCATGGCCAGCAGCGCCTGCCGCAACGCCTGCGCCTGCCCCATGTCCGGCACCTGCGGCGCGCGGAGATCGACAAGGCCCGTCGATCCACCCGTGATCCGTTCGGCATAAAGGGGTTGTGTCGGTCCAAGCCGGGGCGATTGTGCCGCAACAAAGGTGCCGCGCCCGACTGTGGCGGCCAAAAGCCCCTCTTGTGTTGCAAGCTGATAGGCCCGCGCCACAGTCCCGGGCGTCAGATGCAGCCGCCAGGCAAGATCCCGCACAGTCGGCAGTTGCGAGTTGGCCGGAAGATCGCCGCTGCGGATCGCTTCCCGCAAGGCTCGCGACAGGGCGAGATACTTGGGTCCGGAGAATTGAGTCAGATCAGGCGCCCAACTTGTATCAGTCACAATAATCCTCTGGCGACTCATTTGCAGGAAGAGTTACATTGTAGCTACCGTATCGAGCCTATTGTATCAATACAAATCGAAGGAGGCACAAATGCCCCATACCCATAGCGACACCCTTCCCCTGCGCAGCCGTCCTGGCTTTTTCGCGGGCATCCTGACTTTTGTCACCGCTGCGCTCATCCGCCACCGTGACCGCCAACGCCTCGGCAAACTGGACGCGCATCTTCTGCGCGACATTGGCCTTGACGCGCAGGACGCACAAAGCGAGTGCGCAAAACCCTTCTGGCAGCCCTGACTGCCAGTTTCCCCGAGCGTTCGTCGCTCTTACCCCTGACTGGGCCGGGTCACACCGGCCCTTCTTTTTTGGCCGGATCGCGGGCGACGATGTCTTCCATGCGGTCCAGAACGGCCGCGTCGGGTGGGATCGACAACAGCGGTGCAAGCTCGCGGATCGTCCCGACGGAACAGTCCCACCAGCGCAAGGCATGCAGCCTGCGGGTGATGTCCTCCGAGAAGCGGGGTTTGATCAGCCTTGCGGGGTTTCCACCCCAGATCTCATAGGGGCCAACCGATTTTCCGACCGTCGAGTTTGCTGCAATCACCGCTCCGTCGCCGATCGTCACGCCGGACATGACGGTCACATTCATGCCGATCCAGACGTCGTTGCCAATCGTGACGTCGCCGTTCGTGTGCGGATGCCCGACGATATCGCGGCCTCCGAACGCCCCGACAAAGACATGACCGAAGGGATAGGTTGTGCCCCAGTCGACCCGGTGATTGCCGCCAAGATAGACAACCATGGCGCCCGAGACCGAGCAGAACGCGCCGATCTTCAGGTTGGCCCCTTCCCGCCACTGGCGGATGGCGAGTTTCTTCGTGCCGTAGGTGTACCGGCCGATCTCGACCTGGGAATTCCCGACATTGTAGCGGGTGACGCCGTCGCTGGAGATGTCCGCCGGGCTTGCCTGATCGTCTTCAGTGTCCATCTTGGCCCCAACGCTTTGAATCACCTGCCAGACTGGCGTCGCCACCCGCGCTTTGCAAGTCCGGCACCGGTCGCCAAGTCTGGCGCGGCGCGACTGTTGCATTGGGTCCAGCCGGTTGGTCCAGCCCTTGGCAAAGCAAAAGGCCCGCCGGTTGGGCGGGCCTTTCAAGCAGTGCGCTGTAGCGCAGCCTACGATAGCGATTAGCGCTTCGAGAACTGGAACGAGCGGCGGGCCTTCGGCTTGCCGTACTTTTTCCGTTCGACGACGCGGCTGTCGCGGGTCAGGAAGCCTGCCGCTTTCAGCGCAGCGCGCAGGGTGGGTTCATACAGCTGCAGCGCCTTCGAGATGCCGTGCTTCACGGCGCCAGCCTGGCCCGAGAGGCCACCACCGGCGACGGTCGCGTAGACGTCGAACTGGCCTTCCACGTTGGCGACGGTGAAGGGCTGCTTCAGGATCATCTGCAGCACGGGACGGGCGAAGTAGACCGCCATTTCCTTGCCGTTGACCACGACCTTGCCTGAACCGGGCTTGACCCAGACGCGGGCGACCGCGTCCTTTCGCTTGCCGGTCGCATAGGAGCGGCCGAGCTTGTCACGGACGGCGACACGGGGGGCAGCTTCGACGGCGGCAGGAGCCGAGCCGACAGCCGACTTCAGGTCATCGAGAGATTTGATATCGGCCATGATCACGCGCTCCGGGTGTTCTTCGGGTTCAGGACCTTGACGTCCAGAACGGTGGGCTGCTGTGCTTCATTCGGATGGGCGGCCCCGGCGTAGACGCGCAGGTTTGTCATCTGCTGACGGCCCAGGCGGTTGCGGGTGATCATACGCTCCACGGCCTTTTCCACCACACGCTCGGGGTGGTTGCCTTCCAGCACCTGCCGCGCGGTGCGCTGCTTGATGCCACCCGGGTGGCCGGTGTGCCAGTAGTAGACCTTGTCGTCGCGCTTTTTGCCGGTCATCTGGATCTTGTCGGCGTTGATGACGATGACGTTGTCACCCATGTCCATGTGGGGGGTGAATGTCGGCTTGTTCTTGCCGCGCAGAATGTTGGCGACGATCGTGGCGAGGCGGCCCAGAACAACGCCCTCGGCGTCGATCAGGATCCACTTCTTCTCGATGTCCGCCGGAGTAGCGGTGAAGGTTTTCATGGCTTTCCCAAAGAAGAAGGGGGCTTCAAGCGCCCCCGGAAACTCGGATGCGGGCTTATCGCTGAAGTTCGCCCGAGGGTCAAGTCGCCAAGGAAACATAAATTTGTTCTATTTCAGTATCTTACGAACGCGGTAATATGTTACCCCAATATTCTGGCATGTTCCGGTCACCGGCGGCTTCGACAGTCTTGCGCCTGTCAGCTTTTGTTCCCCGGCAAATGCTCACCAAAGGTAAGCAAGGCATCCGTCACCGCGCGCAACTGATTTCCAAGCGGCGTCAGACTGTAGTCGACGTGGGGCGGCACCACCGGGTGAACCTTGCGCAGCACCAGCCCGTCCGCCTCCAGCTCGCGCAGTTGCGCGGTCAGCATCTGTTGCGTCACATCCGGGATCAGGCGGCGCAATTCGCCAAAGCGGCGGGTGCCGCCCATCAGGTGATAGATGATGAACAGTTTCCACTTGCCGCCAATGGCCGACATGGCACGGGTGACGGGGCATCCAAGTGGCGTCAGGGGCGGGCTGGGTTTCATGGTATGATTTTCCATAGTATGTCATGTAAATATGCGTTCTTGAGGTTTTGGATGCAAGGGCACAGGTTCCTTTCAATCTGCAAATCCTGAAAGGAAGAACGCATGTCCCGCATCCTCGTCACCGGCGCCTCTGGCGCCCAGGGCCGCCCTGTCGCGCGGCAACTTCTGGCCGCGGGCCATTCTGTCCGCCTGTTTGTGCGCGACCCGGCCAAGGTCGGCGATCTTGCGGAAATGGGCGCTGAGGTCGTGCAGGGAGACCATGGCGACAGGGCGGCAATCGCCCGTGCCATGGATGGTCAGGAGGGATTGTTCCTGCTTCTGCCCTTCTTCGGCCCGAACGAGGGTCATGCCAGCAACCTGATCGATCAGGCCCGCGCTGCCGGCGTGCAGCGGGTGGTCTGGAATGCGACGGGCGGCATACCCCCAGTGGCGACCGGCGCGCCGGGCGTGGACATCCGCCTGACCATCCGTGACATGCTGGCAACCAGCGGCATGGCCTGGGTCGCGCTGCAACCGACGCTCTACATGGAAAACCTGCTGGGGCCATGGACTGCGCCCGAAGTGGCTGCGGCCAGCCGCCTGGCTTATCCGATCCCGGACACCCTGCCCCTGCAATGGATCAGTCACGAAGACGCAGCCGCCTTCAGCGTTTCCGCCTTCGCCCTACCTGGACACCCGGCCGAAGCGGTGATGATCTGCGGGCCGGAAACGCTGACCGGGCCGCGAATGGCACAGTCATTCGCGCGCGCACTTGGTCGCGAGATCAGCTTTCGCCCGATGCCCCCGCGCGAGTTTGGGGCCATCATGGACCGGGTGATGGGCGGCGGCGGTGATGCGGTGGCGTCGCTTTATGAGGCGGTGGCCACGAACCCCGACCTCATGGCGACGCGGATCGACCATGCCGCGCTCTTGGCGCACCTTCCGATCAAGCCGGTCAGTCTGGAAGACTTCGCGCGCTACTATGCCGCCGCCTTCACCGCAAAGGACACACAGGGATGACGACGCTGCTTTACGGCTTCGATCCGCTTTGTGGCTGGTGCTATGGCTTTGTGCCCGCGCTGCGGAACCTGCGGGCCGAGATGCCGGATCTTGTCATTCACCCCGTCATGGGGGGGCTTGTGACCGGATCACGGATTGGCCGCTATGCCGACTTGGCTGACTATATCCGGGCCGCCTCGGCCCGCATGACACAAGTCACGGGAATGGTGCTGTCCCCCGCTTTTCATGAGCGTATCCTGGGCAGCAATGATGTTGTCGCCAGCTCGGTTATTCCTTGTGCCGCGATACTGCATGTCCGTCAGACAGTGCCGGACAGGGCCGCCGATTTCGTCTCTGCACTTATCATGGCGCATTTCGCCGAAGGTGAGGATCTGAACGACCGTGCTGTGCTGCAACGGGTGGCTAGGCAGGTCGGTCTGACCGTGGATTTCCCGCATGCCGAGCCGCACGATGTGCCGCCAGACCTTGCTGGCGAGTTTTCGGCGGCCCGTGCCATGGGAATAGACAGCTATCCAACCCTGATCATTGCCGCAGAGGGCAAAGAAACCCGACTGCCGACAAGCTATGATCCGGATACGGTGGTGAACCTAGTGCGCGCTGCCCTGTGAGAGGTCCGCGCGCGCCGTCACCGCAAGCGCGGGGGGCGTGACGGATCAAGGCCCGGCGCCACCGGGACTGCTTCCGGCTTTGCCGGGGCGGTCAGGTCGAAGCGCAGACCGACCCGGCCGATGGCATTCGCGAAAGCCTCGTCGCCGCCAAGGAACACCACATCCAGCTCGCCCGCCTCGATCCCGGAAAACACCAGCGCTTCTCGCACGGCCCCGGCCAAGGCAGCCTCGGCCCCGGGTGCGGCGCCCAGAAATGCCAGCAAATGCCCGCGCCTGCCGTCAGCATAGCGCACCCCCGCCAAAACAGCCCCCGCTGCCAGCCCGGCAGCCTTTGCAAGCTTTGCGTCCAGCGCCGAGATCACGGCTTCCGGCGCAGCTGGCGGCAGAAGTTCTTCGGGCGTCCCCTCAACCTCTTCCGGCCCGCCTTCCAGCGTTTCGGCAAGCCAGTCCATCGCTTCGGGTGGCAGAAGCATCGACGAGGGCGCGACCCCGAGGTTCACCCCCATGCCGATCCCCTGCCCTTTCAGAAGGCCCGCAATCACCCGACCCGGCATGGCGGCATAGGGCGCGATGCCCCCCGTGAAGGCGGCGAGCCGTTCCTCGCGGTCGAAGATCAGGACAACGGGGCCGTCCTCCAGATCAAAGACCCGGGGTTCAAGGCTGTCGCCCACGGCCTCGCGTTCCAGAAGCAGCACCATTTCGCCATCGGCGAGCCGTTCGAAAAAGCGCAGGCGCAGGGCTTCGTTCTCGGGGTCGGCCGAGACGGCGGCGTGGGCCGCATCAAGAAGGGTCACAAGGTCAGGCATCCATCACCTCCCGCACCCGCTGGCGCAGGGCCGGAAGAAGCTCGGCCTCGAACCACGGGTTGCGTTTCAGCCATCCCGTATTCCGCCACGAAGGATGCGGCAAGGGAAAGACGCCCTGCCCTGCCATCCCGCGCCAATCCGCCACGGCCCGGGTCACGTCGCGCCGTCCCAGATGCCAGCGGATCGCCGCCCCGCCGACCAACAGGGTCAGCGACATCGGACCAAGCGCTTGCATGACCCTGTCGCGCCAGGTCGCGGCGCAGATCGGTGGGGGCGGCAGGTCGGCCCCGCGCGCATCATAGCCGGGAAAGCAGAAGGCCATCGGCACGATTGCCACGCGGGAGAGATCGTAGAACTCCGGCGCGGAGAGCCCGGTCCAATCGCGCAGGCGGTCACCGGATCGGTCGGTAAAGGGCCGCCCGCTGTCATGCACCCGCGCGCCGGGGGCTTGCCCCGCGATGAGTAGCCGGGCCCCGGGCTGGAACCAGACGACCGGGCGCGGGCCATGCGCTGTGGCCGTCGCAGTAAAGCGCGCTTCGCACAGTCTGCAGCCCCGGATGTCGTCGACCAGCCCCATCGCCCAAGGCTGCCCGGTTGCAGGCGCCCGGGCAAGATCACGCGGTCAATTGCAGGACGTCTGCGCGAGGCCGGAGACGCTCCCCATTGCAGGCCCCCGGATTCCGGATCAAATGGGCGACAGATCTCTTGTCGGACCCCGCCTGATGTATCGCGTCTCCTCTTTCGTGCCCCGCTTTGCCCAGGCCCTTCTGGGAGGCGCTGCTCTGGCGACTGTCTGGGTCAATCTGGCCCCTGCCAGTTATTACGACAGCATCGAGTGGCGGCTTCTGGACCTGGACCTTCCCGGCTGGATCGCCGCGCTGCCGATCAGCCTTACGCCGATGACGCTGGTGTCGGACGGGCTGATGGCGCTGTTCCTGTTCAGCATCGGCAAAGAGCTGTGGGAGGCGCTGACGCTTGAACACGGCGCGCTGCGGGGACGGCAGGCGATCCTGCCCTTGGGGATGACGCTGGGGGGCATGATCGGGGCCGCGCTGGTCTGGATCACTGTCGGAGCCATGATCGAGACGGCAGAGGAGGCCGGGTTCGGCACCGGCTGGCAAGTGCCGCTGGGGTCGGACGTGGTCTTGTGTTTCCTGGTCGGGCGCGCGCTTTTCGGACGCGGGCATCCGGCGCTGCATCTGCTGCTGCTTCTGGCCATCGCGACCGACATCCTGGCCTTGCTGGTTGCCGGCGTGGCGCACCCCGACCTTTCGTTGCGCCTCGCCTGGCTGCTCCTGCCGCTGGCGGCCGCACTTGCGGTCTGGGCGCGCTATGGTCGCCTTCCGCCCGAAGCGGCGCCCGAACGCGACCGCCGCGCACGGACGCACCTCTTGCCCTATGTGATCGCGGGTGTCCTGTCCTGGATCGGGGTTGCGGCCTCGGGCCTGCCTGCGGCCCTTGGGCTGTTGCCGGTGATCCCGGCAATCGCGCATGCCGACCGCAGCTTTGGCCTTTTTGCCGAGGTCGAAGAAGTGCTGCAGGACCCGCTGAACCGGCTGGCCCATGCACTGAGCTGGCCTTTGACTATCATCCTCTTCCTGTTCGGCCTGACGCAGGGTGGGGTCGATCTGTCGGCTTTTGCGCCCACGACGGTCACCACACTGGCCGCGCTTTGGCTTGGACGGCCCGTCGGCATGCTGGTCGGAGGTCTGGGGCTGATCGCGATCCTCGGTTTGAAACTGCCGCCCGGCGTCAGCTTGCGTGACATCCTGCGGATCGCGCTGATCATGGCGATGGGCTTCACTGTGCCCGTCCTTGCCCTGGCCTCCGCCCTGCCCGGCGGCGCCATGCAGGAAGCCGCGCGCCTGGGCCTCGCGATCAGCCTGTCGGCCGGGGCATTGGCCCTGCTGCTGCGACCCCGGTCCGGCATCCAGAACGGTGCCCGCCCGACCGCATAAGACTGCGCCTTTCCCCGCCAGTTCGAGGCGGTTCACGGGCATAGCCCTTTAAAGGCCACAAACCGGATGTTAACGATATAACCGTAGTCATAACGAAGACGCCCAACAAACGGGTGCTGAGGCCAGGATGATCGAGTTCCAAAACGTGTCCAAATCGTTCTGGACGGGAACGCAGCGCAAGGTGATCCTTGATCGCGCCTCGTTTCGCGTGGAGCTTGGCAATTCCATGGGCATTCTTGCGGGCAACGGCACCGGCAAGACCACGATCATCAACATGATGGCGGGCCTGGAAAAACCCGACGAGGGCACGATCAAGAAAACCTCGCGCGTGTCTTTTCCGCTTGGTTTCATGGGCGGCGTGAACAACAAGCACTCCGCCAAGGAAAACTGCCGCTATATCGCCCGGCTGTACGGCCTTGACCCCGACTATGTCGAAAGCTTCTGCCGCTGGGTCTGTGGCCTTGGCGAGTACTTCGAAATGCCGCTGTCGACCTTTTCCTCAGGGATGCGCAGCCGGTTTTCTTTCTCCCTGCTCCTGTCGATCGAGTTCGACATCTACCTGATCGACGAAGGTATGCCCGCCACGGCGGACGTGGAATTCAACCGCAAGGCCGGAAACATTCTTCAGGAACGGCTGAAGAGTTCGACGGTCGTCATTGTCTCGCACTCACCCAAGACGCTGGAAAGGTTCTGCCGCTCGGCGGCGGTTCTGAAGAACGGCACGCTCTACCAGTTCGAGACCCTTGAAGAAGCGAAACGTCTCTATGACTACCAATCCTAAGGCCGCACGCTACAACACCCGCCCGGTGGAACGACCGGCCGTGCCGGAAGAACCGGCGTCCGGCGGGTACTTCGAAACGGAGGAAGACGGTTTCGGCAATCTTGATTTCCGCAAGGATCAGGACCGGCCCGCCCCGCCGCCGCGCGCCGAACCTGCGGCCCCGGACGTCGAGGACACGGCAGAGGGGGTAGGCGTCCAGCAACCGGTTCGCAAGGCCGAGACCCCGGAAGAGATCGAGGCGGCGCTGGCTACCATTGCCGCCGAACGGCTGACCAGCCGCCAGCTGCGCCGCGCGCTTCTGATCGCGCAGAAGCACGAGATGACACCGAAGTCCGAGTTCGACGCCGTGCGCCTGTTGCGCGAGGCCGGGATCGACCCGTTCTCGCGGGCGTCGATGCTGCGGATCGTCAGCTCGCAGGCCGATGCAGGCGCGGCAACTGCCGGGGCGGAAGACGACCTGCCCCGCCAGGCCGGACGCGAGCTGGCCCGCTTGCCCGGCGATACAGTCCAGCTGCCGAAACGCGCAAAGCCCATGGCCCTGCCCTCGACCGAGCAGCGCGCCGAAGTGAACCAGGCCGCCGAAATCCTGCGGATGCAGCAGGATATCGCGCGCCGTCGCCGTCGCAGGCTCGCACTTCTTGGCGCGCGGATGTTCGCCTTTGTCCTGCTGCCGACGTTCCTTGCCGGCTGGTATTTCTACATGGTTGCCACGCCGATGTATTCGGTGCGGTCGGAATTCGTGATCCAGCAGGCCGGTCCGGCATCGTCTGGCGGCTCGCTGGGCGGGCTCTTTTCCGGCACGGCCTTTGCGACCTCACAGGATTCCATTGCCGTGCAGGGCTATCTGCAGTCCCGCGAGGCGATGGGCCGGCTGGACGATGATCTGGGGTTCCGCGCGCATTTCCAAAAGGACGAAATCGATACCCTTCAGCGGCTGGACCCGGACGCGACGCTGGAAGCAGCCTACCGGGTCTACAAGAAGTTCCTGAAGATCTCGTTCGACACGACCGAGGGCGTGATCCGGATGGATGTGATGGCGGCCGATCCGCAAGTGGCGGCGGACTGGTCGCGACAGCTCATCTCTTATGCCGAAGGCCAGGTCGATCACCTGACCCAGCGGCTGCGTGAAGATCAAATGCGCGACGCCAAGGCCGGCTACGATGCTGCGCAAGACTCCCTGACCGACTCGCAGCGCCGGTTGATCGAGCTGCAGGAAAAATTCGACATCATCTCGTCGGAGACCGAGGTCGGCATGATCGTGGGCCAGATCAGCGGGCTTGAAAACCAGATAACCCAGGAACGCCTGTCGTTGGCGCAGATGGAATCCAACCCCGAGCCGAACCAGGCCCGGATGGAGCCGATCAAGCGCCGGGTCGCCACGCTGGAAGCCCAGGTCGCCGAGCTGCGCGCAAGACTGACCCAGGGCGGGACCGACACGTCCAGTCTGGCAGAGATCCAGGGGGAGTTGCGGGTCGCGCAGGCGGACCTGCAGACCCGCCAGTTGCTGCTGGCCCAGGCGCTTCAATCGATGGAGACGTCCCGGGTCGAGGCCAACCGCCAGGTGCGCTATCTGTCGCTTTCGGTCAGCCCGATCCCGCCGGACGAGCCGTCCTATCCCCGCGCCTTCGAGAACACGCTGGTCACCATGTTGATCCTTCTCGGCATTTACCTCATGGTCTCGATGACCGCCGCGATCCTGCGGGAACAGGTCTCCTCGTAAGGGTCAGGCGCAAGGATTGGGCATGAAGGACGTCTCGATTGGCGGGCTGACCGTCGGCAATGACCGGCCACTTCTGGTGATCGCGGGCCCGTGCCAGCTGGAAAGCCTGGATCACGCGCAGATGATCGCTAGCCGGATGGCCGAGGCCTGCCGGGCCGCGGGCGCGCAGTATGTGTTCAAGGCCAGCTACGACAAGGCCAACCGGACCTCGCTGTCGGGCAAGCGCGGGATGGGGATGGAAGCGGGGTTGAAAGTGCTGGCCGCCGTGCGCGCCATGGGCATGCCGGTCCTGACGGACGTGCATGACGCAGGTCAGGCGCGCGAGGCGGCCCAGGTTGTGGACGTGATTCAGATTCCGGCCTTTCTCTGCCGACAGACCGACCTTCTGCTGGCCGCCGGGGAGACCGGGGCGGTGGTGAACGTGAAGAAGGGCCAGTTCCTGGCACCCTGGGACATGGCGAATGTCGCGGCCAAGGTCGCCTCGACCGGGAATGAGCGTATTCTTCTGACCGAGCGCGGAGTCAGTTTCGGCTACAACGCGCTGGTCGCCGACATGCGGTCGCTGCCGATCCTGGCACAGACCGGCTGGCCGGTGATCATGGACGCGACCCATTCGGTGCAGCAGCCGGGCGGCCAGGGGTCAAGCTCGGGCGGGCAGCGCGAGTTTGCGCCGGTCATGGCCCGTGCCGCCGTGTCGCTGGGGATCGCCGGGGTCTTCATCGAAACGCATGAAGCCCCGGACTCGGCCCCTTCGGATGGACCGAACATGATCCCGCTGGACCAGATGCCGGCCCTGATCGACAGCCTGATGCAGTTCGACCGACTGGCCAAAACTCAGCCGATCCGGATCTGACGCGACCTTGTGCACAAGGCCCCGATTTTTCGTCGAAAAATCGTCACGAGGCTGGGTGTGGCACTCAGTCTCAGAGCTGGCGCACCTAAGCGCTCGGTCGTCTGCGCTGTGAGAGAAGGTTGGCTGGGGCGCTAGGATTCGAACCTAGGTATGTCGGTACCAAAAACCGATGCCTTACCACTTGGCGACGCCCCAACCGTGCGGCGGTGTTTAGCGAAGGGCCCAAGGGCGTGCAAGGCCCTGATGGCGAAAATTTCCACGGCGAATGGCGTCTTGTCGGTCGCAGCCCCTGCAGCTAGGACGGGGCATGGTGTGGGATGCAATCATTCTTGGGGCCGGGGCCGCCGGCATGATGGCCGCCATCGAGGCCGGGCGGCGCGGGCGCCGGGTACTGGTCATCGACCATGCCAAGTCCCCCGGCGAGAAGATCCGCATTTCGGGTGGCGGGCGGTGCAACTTCACCAACCTTGGCATCGCGCCCGACCGGTTTCTGTCGCAAAACCCGCGCTTTGCGCTGTCGGCCCTGAAACGCTTCACGCAATGGGACTTTATCGCCCGGATCGACGCGGCCGGAATCGCTTGGCACGAGAAGACGCTGGGGCAGCTCTTCTGCGACGGTTCGGCGACGCAAGTCGTGGCGATGCTGGTGCGCGACATGGAAAGGGCCGGGGTCACCCTCTGGCTGGACTGCGCTATTGGTGATGTGCGGCGTGAGGGGACGGGATTTGCAGTCGAGACTGCGCGGGGACCGCAGCGGACGAAGGCCGTGGTGGTGGCGACCGGCGGCAAGTCGATTCCCAAGATGGGGGCGACGGGCTTTGGCTATCAACTGGCCGAACGCTTTGACCTGCCTCTGGTCGAGACCCGGCCCGCGCTGGTGCCGCTGACCTTTGCCGAGCAGGAACTGGTGTGGATGCGCCCCTTGGCCGGGGTCGCAGTCGACGCACGGGTGACGGCAGGCCGGACCGGCTTTGACGAAGCGGTCCTGTTCACTCACCGGGGGCTGTCCGGACCGGCAATCCTGCAGGTGTCGTCATACTGGCGCGAAGGTGACCCCGTAGTGGTCAACTTGGCACCGGGGCAGGATGTGGCAGCTGGTCTGCGGGCCGCAAAGGCGGCTCAGGGCAAGTCGGCACTGCGCACGGTGCTGGGGCGCTGGGTGCCGGAACGGCTGGCGCGCCATCTGGAGGAAGCCGCCGGGGTGACGGAAGTGATGGCCGAGTTGTCGGGCGCGGCGCTGGACCGGATCGCGGGCGGCATCAACGGCTGGCGGCTGGTCCCGGTGGGGTCAGAGGGCTATCGCACGGCAGAGGTCACGTTGGGCGGGGTCGACACCCGCGCGCTGGATGGACGGACGATGGAGGCCAAGGGCGTGCTGGGGCTGTACTTCATCGGCGAGGTTGTCGATGTGACCGGCTGGCTGGGCGGCTACAATTTCCAGTGGGCCTGGTCGAGCGGCTGGGCCGCCGGACAGGCGCTGTAACCGCCTCAGATCATTATCTTCGCGAACCCGTCTCGCAGGGCGTTCGACCAGGCTTCGGACATCGCGCGGAAGGCGGGGTCGCCTGCCTCGATCCGGCGGCGTTGCGAGACTTTGCAGGCGTCGCGTTCGATCACCGCGAGGTCCAGCGGCATCCCCACCGAGAGGTTCGAGCGCAGCGTCGAATCCATCGACAGAAGCACTGCCTTCTGCGCGTCCGAAAGGCTGGTCGACGGCTTTACCACCCGGTCGAGAATGGGCTTGCCGTACTTGTGCTCGCCGATCTGCAGAAAGGGCGCGTCCTCGGTCGCCTCGATGAAATTGCCCTCCGGGTAGATCAGGAACAAGCGCATCGCCCCGCCCTTGCGCTGGCCTGCGACGATCATGCTGGCACTTGCGCCTTGTGCGGCGGAAAGCTTGTGGTCGATCTCCTCTCGCACCTTCGCCAAACGGTCACCGACGATCTCGGCGACCTTCAGCATAGTCGGGGCCAGCATGATCGAGGTGTCCGGCGTCGCTTCGGGGTCCTCGATCGCTTCGCGCAACTGGGCGAGCGTGGTTTGCGATACCGACAGGCTTCCAGCGGTCATGATGACGATGACCCGCTCGCCCGGTTCCTCGAAGGTGAACATCTTGCGATAGGTGGAAATATTGTCGAGACCGGCATTGGTGCGCGTGTCCGACAAAAGCACCATGCCTTCGTTCAGAAGTAGGCCCACGCAATAGGTCATCGTCTTTCCCCCGTTCCGGTCCGCAGCCTATTGGGCCGATTGGAGGATCGCAACTGTCACATCCATCGCCTCGGTCGCACCACCACGCGAGATGCCCCGGATGGGCGCTGCGTCCTGCGCGTCAAAGCCCGAGCCGAGCCTGATGTAGCGCTCGTCCGGGCAGCAGCGGTTCGCCGGGTCGAAGCCGACCCAACCAAGGCCCGCCACATGGACCTCGGCCCAAGCATGGGCGGCTTCGTGCATCGTGCCGTCCTCGGTTGCAAAGAGATAGCCCGACACATAGCGCGCAGGCAGGCCGCGAGCCCTGGCGCAGGCGATCATTGCATGCGCGTGGTCCTGACAGACGCCCTCGCCAAGCGCCAAAGCCTCGGCCGCCGTGGTATGGGCATGCGTGACACCCGGGCGGTAGGCGATGGCGTCCGAGACGACTGCCGATAGCGCATGGGCGAGGGACAGCGCGTCAGGGCCGGAGGCGCTATTGCTGAGGGCAGCCAGTGCAGGGTCGATCTGGGTCGGAGCCGTGTCACGCAGATAGCAGTCCGGGGCGACCGTTTCGCGATGACCGCGCAAAACGCCGGCGAGATCCATCGTCTCGACCGTGCCCCGCACCTGGACGGCGACTTCGGTGACCGGGCCTGCGATGGTCCAACCCTGAACCTCGTCCCCTGCCCCGTCACGGTGACGCGCGCCCTTGACCCCGCCGGTGACGCTCACGTCCCAGTCGATGACCTTTTGCCCGGCAAAGATCGACGGATGCAGCCGGTGGCTTTGCACCACCGACCGCACCGGGATGTCGTAGAGATAGCGGGTCAGGTGATCGACAGTCAGGCGCATCAGCGCATCTCTCCGCTGAGGTAGGCGTCATGGATCGCGGTGGCCAGGTTTGCGGCCTCGGTGATGTAGCGGGTCAGGAACTCGTGCAGGCCCTCGTCGAAGATCGCCTCGACCGTGGCGGCTTCGATCCCCGCGGCCAACCTACGGGCCTTTTCCTGCGCCTCGGTTTCGCGTCCATAGGCCTTGGCGACGCGGCCAAGGTGGTTCAGCAGACCTGCGGTGCAGGTCGCCAGCGACCGGGGCGATTGCGGGTTACGGATCAGGAAGTCGGCGATCTTCATGGCAGTCACATCGCCACCATAGGCCCAGTGGAACGCCCGCTGCGCGCCCATGGCGCGCAGAAGCGTGGTCCATTGGTAGTTGTCGAGGCCGGACCCCACGAAATCGACCCGGGGCAACAGGACGTAATATTTGACGTCCATCAGGCGGGCCGTGTTGTCGCCGCGTTCCAGATAGTAGCCGATGTTCAGGAAGTTGAACCCGTCGTCGCGCAAGAGTGTCGCGTCGATCGCCCCCCGCAGCATCGCCGCGTGGCGCATGGTCCAGTCGGTGAGCCGCGACAGATCGAGGGAAGAGCGTTTCGCGCGTTCAAGGCCGCGCAGTTCCTGGAAGGCGGTGTTCAGCGCATCCCAGACCTGTGTGGTCAGCGCGGTGCGCACGATCCGGCCATTTTCACGCGCTGCGGTGATGCAGCTGGCGATGGAAGACGGGTTGTCGCGGTCGAAGAACAGGAAGCTTTCGATGGCGCGTTGCACCGGCTCGCCATGCTTTTCGGCGAAGGAATGCGCCATGCCGGTGGCCTGCAACAGGCTGTCCCATTCGCTACGATAGCCTTGCGCGGAGGGCAGTAGGCTGATCCGGCTGCCAACCTCGAGAAGACGGGCGACGGTCTCGGCCCGTTCCATGTAGCGGGCAATCCAGTAGAGGTTGTCGGCAGTGCGGCTTAGCATCCTGTCACTCCGCCAGCACCCAGGTATCCTTGACCCCGCCACCCTGCGACGAGTTCACGACCAGCGAACCCTCCTTCAGCGCGACGCGGGTCAGGCCGCCGGGGACAAGTTCGATCCTTTCGCCCACGAGGCAATAGGGCCTAAGGTCGACATGGCGGGGGGCGACACCCTCTTCAACGAAGGTCGGCACGGTGGAGAGGGCCAGTGTCGGCTGGGCGATGTAGTTGCCGGGGTCCTCGACGATCTTTGCACGGAAGGCCTCGATCTCGGCCTTGGTGCATTTCGGACCGACCAGCATCCCGTAGCCGCCCGAGCCGTGGACCTCTTTCACCACCAGGTCCGGCAGGTTTGCCAGGACGTGCTTCAGGTCATCGGCGCGCCCGCATTGCCACGTGGGGACGTTCTGCAGGATCGGCTCTTCGCCGAGGTAGAAGCGCACCATGTCGGGGACATAGGTGTAGACCGCCTTGTCGTCGGCCACCCCTGCCCCGGGCGCCGAGCAGATCGACACGCCACCCGATCGGTAGACATCCATCAGGCCCGGAATCCCCAGCATGGAATCGGGGCGGAAGCAGAGCGGATCAAGGTAGGCGTCGTCGATCCGGCGATAGATCACATCCACCCGCTGCGGACCTTCGGTCGTGCGCATGTAGACGTATTCGCCGTCCACAAAGAGATCCTGGCCTTCGACGAGTTCGACCCCCATCAGGTCGGCCAGCAGCGAATGTTCGTAGTAGGCGCTGTTGAAATGGCCGGGGGTCAGGATCACCACGGTCGGCTCGCCCTTGCATTTGGCGGGCGCCACGCTGGCCAGCGTGCGGCGCAGCTTTTCGGAATAGGTGTCGACCGGTTCGATCCGGTTTTCGCGGAAGAGGTCGGGGAACATCCGCATCATGATCTCGCGGCTTTCCAGCATGTAGCTGACGCCCGACGGGGTCCGGCAGTTGTCCTCGAGCACATAAAACTCATCCGGGCCGGTGCGGACGATGTCGACGCCGACGATATGGGAATAGACGCCCTTTGGCGGCACGAAACCCGCGACGGCTTTCTCATAAGCCTCGTTCTGGTAGACGAGCCGCGCCGGGATGCGGCCCGCGCGGATGATCTCGCCGCGCCCGTAGACATCGACCAGAAAGGCGTTCAATGCCCGGGTGCGCTGCTTGATGCCACGTTCGAGCCGCGCCCATTCCGCGCCGGAAAACACGCGCGGGAACATGTCGAACGGGATAAGGCGGTCAGGGTCGCCGCCTTCGCCATAGACGGCGAAGGTGATGCCGATGCGACGGAACAGCGCTTCGGCCTCGGCCTGTTTCAGGCTGCGCAGCTCCTGCGGCATGGTGGCGATCCAGTCCTGCAGCCGCGAATAGGGAACGCGGACCTCGGTCCCCTGAAACATCTCGTTGAATTGGGCCACGCGCTTCCCCTTCACGCCATGGCCCGACTAGAGCAGAGCCGGTGCGGCGGGAAAAGCCTTTCCGCAGGAACAGCGCCCGCGAGCTAGCCATCCGCCTAATTTTTGGGCAAACCGTCGGTCGCGCGGGATCAGCGGCGCGGCAGATGCGGGGCCAGAACGGCCAGCACCCGGTCGGCAACGGTTGCAGCATCGCCATCAGCGTCAATCACATGGAAACGGGGGTGCCGAGCAGCCAGCGCCAGAAACCCCGCACGGGCCTTTTCCTGAAAGCCAAGGCCCATGTCCTCGAACCGCAGTTCGGTTCCGGCGCGGGCATTGGCACGGGCGAGCCCCACGGCGGGGTCGAGGTCAAAGAGCAGCGTCACGTCGGGTTCGACCCCGATCATCAGAGCGTGCAGGCGGTCAACCATGTCGGTCAGATCGCCGCGGGTGATGCCCTGGAATATCCGCGTGGAATCGGCGAAGCGGTCGGTGATCACGATCTCGCCCCGGGCCAGCGCCGGGCGGATGGTCTTTTCCAGATGATCGCGGCGGGCGGCGGTAAAGAGCAGGATCTCGGTTTCCGGCGACCAGCGGTCGACAGCGCCTTCAAGGACCAGACGCCGGATTTCCTCGGCCCCCGGACTGCCGCCGGGTTCGCGGGTCAGGGTCACCACATGGCCTGCCTGGCGCAAGGCTTCGGCCAGACGGCGGCCTTGCGTGGATTTGCCTGACCCGTCAATGCCTTCCAGCGAAACGAACAGCCCGGCCATTCAGCTGGCCGGAGCCCCGAGATAGCGTCCGTACAGCGCCTCGGCCGCCGAAGTCAGGCGCTTGAGGAACCCTGCCTTGCCAACGTCGGCCTCGGCCACAAGAGGCACGCGGCGGTCTGGCAGGTCCGGGGCATGGATGATCATTTCCGCCACTTCGGAGCCCTTGACCACCGGGGCGATCAGCGGGCCGTTGTAGACGACTTCCGCGGTCAGACTGTCCTGCACCAGCGCCGGGACCAGCAGCCGCACATCCTCGGCAGGGACCAGCCCGACGGTGTCTGCGGCCCCAAGATGCACCTCGGCTTCGGCAACGCGGATGCCGGACTTCGCCACGGTCTTTTCCGAAAACTGCCGGAAGGCCCAGCCGACGATCCGCTCGGCCTCTTCGGCGCGGGCCTGTTCCGACCCTAGGCCGGTGATCGAGAAAATGATCCGCCGGTCGCCCTGCTTGGCCGAACCGACAAGCCCGTAGCCCGCTTCGGCCGTGTGCCCGGTCTTCAGCCCGTCCGCCCCGATCCCAAGCTTGAGAAGCGGGTTGCGGTTGAACCGGTTGTCCGGCGCGCGGTCCATGAAGTTGAACTCGGTCTCGGCAAAGATCGGGTAGTAGTCCGGGAAATCCTCGATCAGGTGCTGGGCCAGAATGCCAAGGTCGCGCATCGACATCCGGTGCCCGGGATCCGGCCAGCCGCTGGAATTCATGAAGGTCGATGCCGTCATCCCCAGGGCCTTGCCGCGTTCGGTCATCTGGGCGGCAAAGGCCTCTTCCGTGCCCGCCAGCCCTTCGGCGACGACGACGCAGGCATCATTGCCGGAATTGACGATCATGCCATGGATCAGGTCCCTGGCCGTTGGCCGGTCGGTTTCCTGCAGGAACATGGTCGACCCGCCCATCCCTTTGGCGCGGGACGAGACTGCGAACTCGGTCTCCATCGTGACGCGGCCATCTTTCAGCGCCTCGAACAGCATCAGGATGGTCATCAGCTTGGACATCGAGGCCGGGGGCACGGGCTGGTCGGCATTCTTGTCCATCAGGACCGTGCCGGTGGTCATGTCATAGACCCAGGCTGCCGAGGCGGCGGTCTCGAAGGCACGTGCCGGGAGTGCGGCCAACGCCAAAGCAAGGAAGATCAGCGCGGGGCGAAGTCGATCGAGCATCACGGATGTCCCAGTGTCACTTCAGGAAATAGGCGTCAGCAAAGCCGGCGTCCTGGATCTTCTTAAGCGTTGCCTCATCGCCCTGCACAACGACGCCCCAGACTGCCTTGCCATCCTTCTCCGACTTCTGCGGCGTAGCAGTGATGCCGATCTTTGCCAGCGCCTCGGCGGCGCGCTTGGCATTGTCCTCTTTCGAGAACGAAGCAACCTGGATCGGACGGGCCGGACCGCTGGCCACGGAAGGTGCGGCCTCGGCTGCGGGGGCAGCATCGGCGGCAGGCGCTGGCGTCTCACCGACAACCTTCTGCGCGGGTTTGGCTGCAGCGGTGTCTGCCACCACCTCGGGTTTGCGCGCATCGAGGGGCGCGGATTCGATCGGAGCGACTGCAGCACTTTCGGCCGTGGCAATCGGAGCCTCGCCTTCTGCCAAGGCAGCTTCAGCTTCAGCGGCCGACGCGGCAGCCTTGGCTTCGGCGGCGGCTTTCTTCTTCGCTTCACGCGCGGCCTTCGCCTCGGCGCGGCGTTCCTTCCAGGTCTTGCGCTTCGGGGCTTCGTCGACCACGGCAGCCGTCCCGTCGGCGGCAATCGCCGCGGCCCCGGCAACTGCGGCCGCTGCGGGGTCTGCCGCGGCTGCGGGGTCGGTTTCCGCCGTTTCCGGTTCGGACGGCTTCGGGGCATCGGCCTCTACGGCGGCAAGCGCTGCCGAGGCGATCGCGGCAGCCTCGCCCTCTTTGGCCGGTTCGGCCTCCTGACCCTCGGCCGTGGCCGGAGCTTCAGCCTCTTCGGCAGGCGCGGCTTCTTCCACTTCGACCTTGCGCAGCGCGGTCACCCGGATCTCGGTCGGCTGGCCGGCAAGAATCCCGAGCGCCTCGGCGGCGTCCGACGACAATTGCAGCCGTGGACCGGGGTTTTCGCGTTCACGCTTGAACAGCGCGCCGGTCACCGACTTGCCGGTCGCCGGGTTGAACATGATCGCGCGTTCGGGGTTCGTCACTTCGGGTGCGGCGACCCAGATGCCGCCCAGCGAGGGGCGCCCGTCCCAGAGCGCGCTGTCGGTCGCCTCGAAGACCTCGGGCGCCTCGACATCCTGAGCGCCTGATTTCTTCTTGGCCGGAGCTGCGGCAAAGCCTGCCCCGTCCCCGGCTCCGGCGCCACCGCCACTGTCGACACAGCCCGTCAGCAGACCCGCTGCCGCCAGACCGAAAAGAATTTCCCGGATGCCCGCTCTTGCCATCTTCCGCCCTCAGAACCGCACAGTCTGTACGCCGCGCTTGACCCATTATCTATCCCGTGAAGCGGGCCCCTTCGCCCGGGCTTTCTGCCCTTTTCCCCACAGGCAACGCCTGCCTTTGGTAGTTAGCATACTGCCTTGCGCAAGCGGTGGGAAGGGCAGAGGCGCGGGAGCCCCTTCACGATGCGCGGAAATCGCCTCAGGACTGTGGATTCAACCCCATATTAGATGGTCTTTCAGAATCGCTTGGCGGCGGCTATGCGGTCCGGATCGCGTCCGGTGCGTCCGGAACGCAAGGAAGTGTGGCCGAGTGGTTTAAGGCTCTGGTCTTGAAAACCAGCGTGGGGGGAACTCCACCGTGGGTTCGAATCCCACCGCTTCCGCCATATAAAATTGATTCAATCGAGTATTTATCACCTTTGTGTGGGGTTCCCCAAATGGCTCCCCGTAGGTCGCTGCACTGTCCGCCAGACACGAAGGGGTGGCAAATGGGGCGTGGAGAACATGAAGGATTGCTGCAGCGCTACCGCTTCAAGCCGAGTTTGACCGGCAATCCACACTAGGATTCCTGCCGGCCTCGCCGACTGGCTCGGCATCCCCGCTTTCTGTACCGAAACCGCGGCTTGGGTAGCGGAGTCTGGCACGTACTCGTCTGACAGCACACTTGCAGCAGGCAAATCCTGCAACGGGCGTTCACTCGATGACTACAGAACAGGCAGATGAACAAGTCGGCGGCCTGTAATTGGACAACCTGTGGTCCGTACGTCTGACGCTTCGCACTTTCCTAATCCCGCTGCTCGATCGTCCGAATACGGTTTGGTGGCCGGAATTGCATTTCCGACGGACCTTGGCTGACCACAGGAGTGAAAGCGTGTTTCGGCTTTTCAGGATCTCCCGCGCCCTGGTGTCAGAAGCTACCGGGCCTGTTGGTCGCGGCACGTCAAGATCATGAGGGACTTTCCAGAAAACGCTTTCTCCATCGCCC
This sequence comes from Paracoccaceae bacterium, assembly GCA_046305855.1. Lineage (GTDB taxonomy): Bacteria > Pseudomonadota > Alphaproteobacteria > Rhodobacterales > Rhodobacteraceae > Tabrizicola. Next base: position 98,760 of record JBKDYO010000006.1, on the reverse strand, counting down.
AAATGGTTGCAAGCGGGGAGATCAAGGCTGGCGATGCCTTGGCAAGAAGTCTTGATCGGATAGCGCGTGACAATCCCGGACTGAACGCGATCATCCGGCTGAACCCGCAGGCCGCGGCTGAGGCCGACCAGGTTCAGTGTCGGCTGGAGGCAGGCGAGGCTTTGCCGCTTGCTGGCGTGCCCGTGGTGATCAAGGACAATCTCTGGGTTGCCGGGATGACCATCACGCAAGGCGCGCAGTTGTTTGCTGATTTCGTGGCACCACAGGATGCCGTCGCAGTTGCCAGGTTGCGGGCGGCAGGGGCGATCATTCTTGGCATCGGCGCTACGTCCGAGTTTGCCTGCATGGGCGTGACGAATACCCCCCTGTATGGCATGACGCGCAATCCGATTGATCCGACGTTGACGCCCGGGGGGTCGTCGGGCGGGCCATCGGCTGCAGTGGCGGCAGGGTTTGCGCCGCTGGCACTCGGCACCGATGCGGGCGGGTCGACGCGCAGGCCCCCGGCGCATGTCGGCGTTATCGGGTTCAAGCCCAGTCAGGATGTTGTCCCCTACGGTCCGGGCTTTGCTGAACCGGTCTGGGGCATCTCTGTGATCTGTCCGATTGCCCGCAGCATGCAGGATATCGTCCTTGCGATGCAGGCCCTTTCGGGACTGTCGGCAGTCGGTCAAGGCAGCCGTCCCGGTCTGGCCTACGCCCCCCGCTTTGGGTTGAACCAGCCACTGGATGCCGATGTGGTGCAGGTGACGGACAGCGCGGTCGACCGCCTGCGCCGGGCGGGCTATGCGGTGGACATCGCGGAACCGGCTTGGCCAGCGGGGTCAGGGCGTGCGGATGTGGCCCCGCTGCAATGGGCGGGTCTGGCCGCGCTCTACGGGGACGCATTCCGGCGGGACCCGACGCAGTTTGGCGAAGGCATTGCCGATCAGATCACGCGCGGTTCTGCCTTGACCGGGGTTGAGGTGGCTCAGGCCCATCAGGCCAGCCACCGAATGGGCGAAACCCTGCGAGGGTTTCTTGCACAGCATCCTTTTGTGCTGACGCCCACCACCCCCTGTCCCGCCTGGCCCGTTGAAGATCTGGCACCAAGGTTCATCGGTGGGCTGCCTGCCACACCGCGCGATCATGCGGCGTTCACCCCCCAAGCCAATCATGCCGGGTCGCCCGCGATCAGCTTACCCTGCGGATATACCCGCAACGGCCTGCCGTTGGGACTGCAGATCATGGCTGCACCCGGCGCGGATGCGGCGTTGCTGGCATTGGCGCAGGATCTGGCACCGATTCTGGCGAGGCAGGCCTGATGCGTCTTCTGCTGGCCAACCCCAACATGACGCAGGCAATGACCGACAGCATGGCCGCACTGGCATCAGCGGCCCTGCCGCCGGGAACCGAGCTGATTGCCCGCACCGCGCCGCGCGGTTTTCCCTATATCTCGTCGCTGGCCGAAGCCCAGATTGCGGGGGCCATCTGCCTTGAGATGCTTGCCGAAGCCCCGCCGGTGGATGCCGCCATCATCGCGGCCTTCGGGGACCCCGGCCTTGCCGCGGCGCGTGAGCTCTTTGACTTTCCCGTGGTCGGCATGGCCGAGGCCGCCATCCTGACTGCGGTGCAGTTGGGCGGTCGCTTTGCCATCGTAACCTTCACCCCGGCAATGACGCCCTGGTATCTGGCCAGCGTCGCCGCACTCGGGCTTGGCGGGCGCTGCCTTGGCGTGATTACTCCGGGTGATCCTGCCGTTCAGGTGTCTGGAGTGGCGCAGACCCTGCGCGAAACTCTGCGTGATCTGGCAAGGAAAGCGGCGGACCAGGGGGCCGAGGTGATCATCTTCGGTGGCGCACCTTTGGCCGGGTTGGCGCAGGACCTGGCGGAGGATGTGCCCGCGATCCTTGTCGACCCGATCACCGCCGCCGCCCGGCAGGCCTTTGCCTTGGCTGGGCTGGGCCCCCGCCCGGCAACCCGGCTGGCACGACCCCTTGCCAAGCCGTCCACCGGACTTTCGCCCGCCCTGGCGCGCCGCATTGCAAGGGAAGACTGACGCATGACGCAAAAGCCGATCCGGGTGGGTATGCTCGTCCCGTCATCGAACACGGTGCTGGAACCCTATACCTCGGCCATGTTTCAAGCCTTGGGAGAGGCGGCATCCGTGCACTATGCCCGTTTCCGGGTGGTCGAGATTTCCCTTTCGCCCGCCTCGCGCGGACAGTTCGACATCGCGCCGATCCTTGAGGCGGCCGAGCGATTGGCGGAAACCGAGCCGGACCTGATCGTCTGGAACGGCACCTCGGCCTCTTGGCTTGGGCTCGAGACGGATCACGGCCTGTGTGCGGCGATCACCGGCCGGACCGGGGTCCCCGCAACGTCAACTAGTCTGGCGTTCGATGCCTTCTTCCGCGGCACCGGTCTGCGACGGATCGGCGTGGTGTCCCCGCATCTGCCAGAGATTCAGTCGCGCATCGTCGACAACTTTGCGACACGCGGCATCACCGTGGTGGCCGAGGCGCATCTGTCAGACAAGGGCAACCATTCCTTTGCAAGCTATGGCCCCGATGTCGTGGCCGGTCTAGTGCGCGACGTTGCCCGCGCAAAGCCCGAGGCCATCGCCATCATCTGCACCAATTTTCGCGGGGCAAAGGTGGCAGACGCGCTGGAAGCTGAGCTTTCGATCCCGGTCTTGGACTCGGTGACGGTGACCGCCGCTTATGCCATGCATCTGACAGGGGTTGATCCCTCTGCGCTGCGCGGATGGGGCGGCATCTTTCAGAAAACCGCGAAGTTCCGGTAGCGATCTTTGCTTTCTGCACAATTTAGTATCGACCGTGAACTGGCGTGAGCAGAACAACGCTGCGGCGCAGCGTTTTGCGGCCGCAAACGGGCCAAGGCGCCAGAAACCTCTGTTAACGAATCGCCTCAGCCGCTCAGCTTGGCTTCAGCGCAGGGAGGGTGGAAACACCCTTTTGATCACCCTCTTCTCAAGGTTGGCGTGCCGAACTCGTCACTCGCGACTTAGGTCGACGGTTCAGCTGCTTGGCGCGCTTGCACCCTCGACCTGACCTTGTGACGCAACAGAGAGGTCGAAAACATGTGCGACAGATGTGGAAATACGCATGAAAAAATCATGGAAGCTTCGCGCCGCGGGTTTCTGAAAACGGGTTTCGGCGCGCTGGCTGCCGTTGCATTGCCGTCAGGCGCGGTGCAGCTGATGGGTGCGGGCGGGGCCTTTGCGGCCGACCCGACAACGCTGAAGGCCACCCACGGCTCGGGCCTGTGCAACCTGGGCATCTTCCTGGCCAAGGAACGCAAACTCGCCGAAGCGGATGGCGTGAACCTGGAATTCGTCGTGGCCCCGACCACGACCGATGTGGTCACGCTCTTCGGTGCCGGGATCGTCGACGTCTCGGTCATCCCCTATTCCAATTTCCTGACGCTGGTCGATCAGGGCGCCCCGGTGAAGATCGTCGCCGGTGCGGGCGTGCAGGGCTGCGTGCTGGTCGCCGCCGAAGGCATCACCAAGGCCGAGGACCTGAAGGGCAAGTCGATCGGGACATTCCAGGCGGACACGCTGGAAGTGCTGCCCTATGACTACCTCGTCAAGGCGGGTCTCTCGTTCCAGGACGTCGAGGTGAAATACTTCAACACTTCGCCCGAGCTTGCCGCCGCCTTCATCAACGGTGCCATCGACGCGGTCTGCCATATCGAACCCTATGCGACCCAATGCCTGACCGAACGGGCCGGGTCTTCGGTGCTGACCGACGGGATCGATCTTTACGGGGCCAGCTATTCCGACTGCGTCCTTGCCGCGGGCACACCGCTGATCGAAAGCAACCCCGATGCCGTCAAGGCATTGATCAAGGCGATGATGACCGCGCAATCCCAGGCCGAAGCCGACGTCGCCGCCGCTCTGAACCAGACGGTCGGCACCTACTACAAGACCGACATCGAGGCCCTGACGCTGGCTCAATCCCGCCAGCCGATCATGGTCGACCAGCGGCTGAACACTGCCTTCTTCAAGGACCGCTCGGCATCCATGCAGGCGATGGGCTACGTCAAGAACATCATGCCCGACGAGGCTGTGGACTGGACACTGCTGGAGGCCGTGATCGCCGAGAACGCCGACCTTTTTGCCGGGCTGAAGCTGAAGTCGGCGTAAAGGAGGGACCCGCAGATGAGCGACAACAGCCTGCCTGCCAGCGCAGCTTTGCGCGGACGCAAGACCGGTCTTGCAAGCCGCTGGGCCGCCTTGGCCAAATCCATCGGCTGGGCTGCCCTGTCCATCGGGCTGTTCGTCGCCTTCTGGGAAATCGCATGGTGGCGGGGATGGGCAAATCCCTTGCTCCTTCCGCCACCGCATATTTTTTTGGCCAACCTGACCGAACAGTTCCGCTTCTTCGACCCCAACGGCGAGCGGATCGGGGCGCTGTCCGAAGGCGGGTCGATCTGGTCAGTCCTCGGCGTCATCGGCTGGTCGTCGTTCCGAGTGCTTCTGGGCCTGACCATCGGCTTTGTCGCCTCGGTCATCGTCGGCATCGCAATCCGCTACTTCAACATCTTCGGCAAGCTGACCCTGCCCTTGATCACCATGCTGGCGCCGATTTCTCCGGTCGCCTGGCTGCCGGTCGCGATCTTCGTCTTTGGCATCGGCAATCCGCCGGCGATCTTCCTGGTGTTCATCTCGATCTTCTTCGTGATGGTGCTGGCCACGCTGGCGCAAATTGATGGGGTGCCGAAGCATTACATCCAGCTGGCGCGTGTGATGGGAGCCTCGAAGCGGCAGATTTTCTTGCGCGTGATCCTGCCTGCGATCCTGCCCGGCCTGTTCGTGACCCTGCGGATGAACCTGTTTGGCGCCTGGATGGTGGTGCTGATCGCCGAGGCGGTGGGCGTCGGATCGGGCCTTGGTCAGGTCACCATGATGGCGCGCAACACCTTCAACGCGAGCCTTGTCTTCTTCACCATGACGCTGATCGGCCTGACGGGCTTTCTCTTCGACCAGGCGCTGCGCCAGGTCCAGCGGAAGGTCCTGTGGTGGATCGGTCCGTCCAACATAGGGGCTCTGTGACATGCTGGGACTGTCGATCACCAATGTCTCCAAGGTCTGGAACCCGGACGGGCCTTCCCCGGTGCCTGCCGTCACCAACCTGACGCTGGACGTGGCGGTGGGGGAGTTTGTCGTGTTGCTGGGGCCGTCCGGCTGCGGGAAAAGCTCGCTTCTCTACATCGTTGCGGGCTTGGAGGAGGCGACTTCGGGGACTGTCACTTTCGACGGGTTGCCGGTCACCAAACCCTCGCCCGAGCGGAGCCTGATCTTTCAGGAGGCGGCACTGTTCCCCTGGCTGTCAGTCCGCGACAACGTAGGCTTCGGGCTAAGCATCAAGGGCGGTCTGCCGGGCCTCAGGGCCGAGAAGGTGGACAAGCTTCTGCGCATGGTCGGCCTTGGCGGCGCGGGTGACAAACGACCGGATGAGCTTTCGGGCGGCATGCGGCAACGCGCGGCGCTGGCGCGGGCTTTGGCGATGGACCCGAAGGTCCTGTTGATGGACGAACCCTTTGCCGCGCTGGACATCCAGACCCGCGCCCGGATGCAGGAACATCTTCTGACCATCTGGCGGGCCTCGGGGGCTTCGGTCCTGCTGGTCACCCATTCGATCGACGAAGCCTTGGCGCTGGCCGACCGCATCGTCGTCTTCACCGCGCGCCCCGGGCAGATCAAGGCCGAGATCGCCATCGACGCCCCCCGCCCGCGCGATCTGCGCAGCCCCGAAATGATCGACCTCGCCCGCCGCTGCGAAGCGCTGCTGGCGGAAGAGGTGACCAAGGCCTTTCAGGAACAGGAACTCCTATGACCGTCGAACTTGCTTCCGCCCGCTGGATCGTCACTGGCGCTTTGACGGCCACAGAGCCTGCAATCATCGAGGATGCGGCATTGGCGCATGAGGATGGCGTGGTGCTGGCCGTGGGGCCCGCCGCCACCATCCGCGCGGCCTATCCGGGGGCCAAGGAGGTGCATTACGGCAATCACCTGATGATGCCGGGGCTGGTCAACAGCCACCACCATCTGGGCGTCACGCCCCTGCAGCACGGGGCACCCGACTTTGCGCTGGAGCTGTGGTTCGCCGCGCGCCTGACGATGCGCGACATCGATCCGATGCTGGACACGCTGTATTCGGCCTTCGAGATGATCTCGACCGGGGTCACCACCGTCCAGCACATCCAGGGCTGGGCGCCGGGGACCTATGAGGAAGTCTTCGCCTCGGCCTCGGGTGTGCTGGAGGGCTACCGGGCAGTGGGGATGCGCGTCTCCTACTGCTATGCGGTGCGCGAACAGAACCGGTTTGTATATGAAGCCGACGAAGATTTCGTCGCCCGCCTGCCACCGCATCTGGCCGGGCCGATGGCCGAAAACTTCGCACGGCAGAAGATGGCCTTCCCGGAATACATGTCGCTGTTCGACGCGCTGACTGCCGCGAACACCAATCCGCGGGCCCGGATCCAGATGGCCCCGGCGAACCTGCACTGGATGACGGACGATGGTCTTCTGGCGATGAAAGAACGCTCGGATAGCGGGGGCATTCCGATGCACATGCACCTGTTGGAGACCGCCTACCAGAAGGAATACGCCCGCCGCCGGACCGGAACGACGGCGGTCAAGCATCTGGAAAAGCTGGGGCTTCTGGGGCCAAAGCTTACCCTTGGCCACGGCGTCTGGATGACGGAGGAAGAAATTGAAATCTGCGCAGGCACTGGCACCTGTGTCTGCCACAACTGTTCGTCCAACTTCCGGCTGCGGTCGGGTGTCCTGCCACTGATGGAGCTGCAAAAGCGCGGGATCACCGTGGGCATGGGGATGGACGAGGCCGGGATCAACGAAGACCGCGACATGCTGCAGGAGATGCGGATGGCCCTGACCGTCCACCGGGTCCCGGGGATGGTGCACTCGGATGTGCCGACGCCGACGCAGGTCCTGCGAATGGCGTCCGAGCACGGCGCCCTGACGACCGCCTTTGGGGCCGAGATCGGGCGGCTCGATCCCGGCCGCCGCTTCGACGCTGTGGTGCTGGACTATGGCAGCGCGACCTATCCCTATCAGGACCCGGACATCCCGCCATTGGATGCGATGATCGCGCGGGCCAAGGCCAAGGACGTGCATGCCGTGCTGGTCGATGGCGAGGTGATCTTCCGCGACGGGACCTTTACGCGGATCGACCACAAGGCAGTGCTGGCCCAAATCGCCGAGGTCTTCGCCAAGCCCCGCACCGACAGCGAGGCCAAGCGGCGCTGGCTGCGGCACGAGATCTTCCCCGAAGTGGAGAAGTTCTACGCAAGCTATCTGCAGGGCGAGCCGAAACGAGAACCCTTCTATCACGCGTCATCCCGCAGCTAGGGCGGGATCAGGGAGGACGACTTGGATTGTCTTTTCACCAACGTCCGCCTGCTGGATCAGGCGGCGCCCGAAGGGCTTGGCCCGGCGACCTGCCTGCGTGTCTTGGGTGGGCGGATCGCCGGGGTCGGGGATCTTGTGCCGGCACCCGGTGAGCGGGTGATCGACGGCAAGGGCGACCTGCTGATGCCGGGGCTGGTGAACGGGCATTTCCATTCCTCGGTCAACCACATGAAGGGCCGCCTGCCGGGCATGCCGCTGGAAATCTTCATGCTTTACGAATGCCCGGAGCTTGACGTCCTGCGCCCCACCCCGCGTGAGGCTTACTTGCGCACCATGCTCGGCTGCATCGAGATGCTGGAGGGCGGGACGACCGCCGTTCAGGACGACTGCTTTTTCGTCCCGGAACCTGAACCAGACATCATCGACGCCGTGATGCAGGCCTATGCCGACAGCGGCATCCGTGCGCGGTTGGCGATCGACCAGCCGGTGGTGCCGGAACTCGACAAATTGCCGTTCCTCGCTGACCAACTGCCGCCCGCACTGAAAGCGGACCTTGCACTGCCCCCGCGGGTCGGGCATCCCGAAATGACCGCGCTGAACCGCCACCTGATCCAGCGCTGGCATGGCTCGGCAGAGGGGCGGTTGCAGGCCGCGATGTCGATCTCGGCCCCACAGCGGGTGACGCCGGAGTATTTCGCCGAGTTGGACGAGATCAGCCGCGCGCATGACCTGCCCTTCTATGCGCATATGCTGGAGACGCGCCTACAGCGGGTTTTCGGGCAGGAGCGGCTGGGGGGCCGCTCGCTGGTGCGCTATACCGCCGATCTGGGGCTTTTGTCCGCCCGGATGAACATCATCCACGCGATCTGGATCGATGAGGTCGACATGGACCTGATCGCCGCTTCGGGCGCCAGCGTGGCGCACAATCCGAACAGCAACCTCCGGCTGGGGTCCGGGATCATGCCCTTCCGTGCGCTGAAGGACCGGGGCGTGAACATCTGCCTGGGGGTGGATGAGGCGATTGCCGATGACGCGGTGAACATGTGGCAGGTGATGAAAACCGCCGGGATGATCCATTCGCTGACCGACCCCGATTGGTTACGCTGGCCGCAAGCGGTGGAAATCCTGTCCGCTGCGACAACGGGTGGGGGCATCGCGATGCGGGTTCCAGGACTCGGTCGGCTGGAGGTTGGGGCTCCGGCAGACCTGAACCTGATCGACCTGTCTGCCCTTGCCTACCTGCCGATGAACAATGCCCCGCGTCAGTTGGTGCACTGTGAAACCGGATCGTCGGTCAGGTTGACGATGGTTGCAGGTCGCGTTGTAGCCAGGGAAGGTCGCGTCTGCAATCTGGATCGCGCCGCGCTTTTGGCCGAGGCGGCCGAGTGCCTGGGCGCCAAGCGCCGCGCAGTGGAGGCGGCGGCTGGGCAAATGGATGACCGGCTGCCATTCTATCGGGCCATGTACCTGCGCGCCATGGAAACGCCCGTGCCCATGGCACGGCGCATTCAAGGTGATTAGCCGCGGTTCCTGTCAGCCAGCAACTCCCGCCGCAGCCGACAGACCCCGTAGGCCTGCCACCGGTGTTGCCAAAAGAACATCGCGCCGCATGACTGGCCGGTCCGATAGCTTGGCCGAATAGCAAGACGCTCCTCGTTCCGCTGTTTCAAGACGAGCCCTGAGATCATCCGCCCTGCAATCTTTGTATCCGGTTCCGGCTGACGATCTTGCGGTCGTCGTCTTCTGCGCGCCGCAGGGCGAAACGGCGATGAACCTCGACCTCAAGCTGTTGATCGACAAGCAGGTCCGGGAAGCTCCGTTCTGCGGCGTCCGCCGGATGACATGTCACTTGCAGAACGAGGCCATTCCCACGTTCGGCCCGCCCGAGATTATGAACACCGACCAAGGGTCACAATTCACGTCCGTCGTCTGGACCGGCCGTCCGAAACGGGTCGGCCCCGGATATCACTGGACGCCGCCTTCATACCATCTTCATCGAGCGCCTGTGGCGGTCCGTGAGGCATGAATGAATCTGTCTGTACGCTTGTGAGACCGGGTCACAGGTCTCGGTCGGCATCGGACGCTGGATCACCTTCTACAACCACCAGCGACCCCACGCCGCCCGTGGCGGACAACCACCCGCCGTAGTCTCCTTCACCCACCTCGAAACCGGTCAGCAGGTGCTGGCACCAGCTTACATCAGCCGGAAATCTGTCAAGGGATCGGGGCGTAGCTCAAACAACTGGCCTGCCTGGAGGTGTGGTGCCGCCTCTGGCCAGGTGGCGGGATGTTCTCGCGCCAACCTATGCTTCGAGTACCATCGCTCGCGACACCTCGCGGCGTTGGATCAGGGGGGCAGCAAGAGAAGCGTCTGGAAGGACAGCCTGGGTCGCAGCGACGCTTTCCTGCAGGATGGAAACGGGTGCACCTGCGGCGACAGCCGCAAGACGTGCGGCACCTCGGGGACCGGCCATATCGGCGTCGGCGATCAGATTGAGGGGACGGTCAAGCGCCGTGGCCAGAAGGCGCAACCACACTGCGCTGCGCGTGCCCCCACCGACCACGGTAAAGCGTTCGGGCCTTGCCCCAACCGCAACTTGCGCGGCGACGCAGTCGGCGAACTGGAAAGCCACCCCCTCCATCGTCGCATAGGCCAGCATGGCCGGGGTGACGCCGGGATGCAGCCCCGTGATCCGGCCCGTCAGGTCCGGTCGGTTCAGCGGCGTGCGGATACCCGTGAGGCAGGGCAGGAAGACGGGCGCGGCAGCCGGTCCCTCAGCCCCGACAAAGGCCGCAGCGGCGGCGTCGAGATCGGGCACCGACCGGCCCGTCATCTGGCTTACCCAATCCAGGCTCGCCGTGGCCGACATGACCACGCCCATCGAGAGATAGACATCGGGCACGACATGCGCCGAGGTCAGGATCGCGCGATCCGGGCCGGGGTGGAAGGCCGCATCGACAATGCAGGCGACGCCCGAGGTGCCAACGGTCAGAACGGCATCGCCGGGGCGCGCGCCGCCTGCGCCCAGTGTCGAGCCCATGTTGTCGCCAGCGCCCGCCGCAACCGCGACCGGCCCGGCCATGCCCCAGCGGGCCAGAAGGTCGGGTTTCAGCCGCCCGGCTTCGGCCCAACTGTCCAGGACCGGGGGAAGATGTGCCGCGTCCCACCCTGCCGCGGCGCAGAGCGCCGGGTCCCAGCGGCCGGTTGCCACGTCCAAAAGCTGCGTTCCGCCCGCATCCGAGGGTTCGGTCGCAACCTCGCCAGTCAGGGCCAGCCGGACATAGTCCTTGGTCAACATCAGCATCCGGGCGCGGTCCATCAGCGCGGGTTCGTGCTTGCGCAGCCACATCAGCTTTGGGGCCGTGATGCCCGGGTCGGGGGTGCCATTGGTACGCTGACCAATATCGGGAACAGCCGCCAGCAATTCGGCACATTCGGCAAGCGAGCGCTGGTCGTTCCATAGCATCGCAGGCCGCAGCGGGCGAAGGGTGGCATCCAGGATCAGGGCCGCAAGCATCTGGCCAGAGAGGCCGATGCCGCGTACGGCCGCCATGTCGCGCGGGGCCTTGGCTGCAAGCCTGTCGAGACAGGCAAAGACGGTCGACACCCAAAGATCGGCGTCCTGCTCGCTCCACCCGATTTGCGGGCGGCTGACGGCGATGGGCTCGGCCGCGACGGCCACGACGCGCGAAAGGTCCTCGATCAGCACGGCCTTGATGCCCGAGGTCCCAAGGTCGATGCCGATATGCAGCGCCATTAGCCGCGCTCCAGCAGGGCGCGGGCGGTGGCTTCGTCCGTCACCAGCGTCTTGACCACGCCGCGCTTCAGCACCGCGCGCACCACCGGAACCTTCTGCGGCCCGCCGGCTGCAAGGATCACGTTCGGAATGGCGGCCAGATCATCAAGGCCAATGCCGATGACACGCTCGTTGATGGGGTGGGCGATGGGCTGGCCCTCGGCATCAATCACCACGCCAAGCGCATCGCCTACAGCCCCTAGCGCGCGAAGTTCTTCCATCGTCACGTCGCCCGGCAGGCCATCGCGCATCAAGAGCGAATTCTTCGAAATATCGCCTGCAGCCATGGCCAGAGCATCAACGCCGCGCAGCTTTTCCAGGACCTCGCGGAAGACGTCGAGTTGCATGATCGTATCGCGGCTTTCACGGCTGCCTGCATAGAGCGGCGCCGTGAAGTAGCTATGTTGCGCGCCCAGCAGATCGGCCAGCCGGGTGGTGATCTCGAAACTGTTCAGGTCCGATCCGCGCGTGAGGCCCCCCATGACGCTGATGACCTCAAGGTCGGGACGTTCCATCGCTGCGACAAAGCGTGTCGCGATGTTCAAGGTGCCGCCCCAGGACATGCCGAAAAGCCGCACGCCCGGGTCGGCCAAGACTTCGGACAAAAGGTTGCCCAAAGCCGCGCCAACGATCATCTGCACATCGCGCGCCTCCATTGGCGCGGGGGCGACATAGGCCTGGCGCAGGTTGAAGCGGGCGCGCAATGCGGCCTCAAGCTCGGCGCAAGCGGCAAAAGCCGTGTTGAAGGTGATCCGGACGAGGCCCCTCGCCCGCGCCTCGGACAGGGCCTTGTTGACCCGCAGCCGTGTGGCGCCCAGCTTTTCGGCGACCTTTTCCTGAGTCAGACCTTCGACATGATACGCCCAGGCAACTTGCGCCAGAAACCGCTCTTCGGTGTCGATCTGCGGAAGTTTCGGTGCGCGCGCCATGACAGCCCTACTTTACGGCGCCCATTGTCAGGCCCCGGACCAGGTGCTTTGACGCCAGAAGCGCAAAGATCAAGACTGGAACGACGATCAGGGTCGATGTGGCCATGATTTTTCCGTAGGGCACGTCGTAACCCTCCATGAAGGTCACAGCCATGGCGGGGGCGGTCTTGGCGGCCTTGGGTGCCAGGATGTAGGCGAAGAGAAGCTCGTTCCACGAGAAGATGAACGACAGGATCGAGCTGACGGCGACCCCCGGCATGGCCAGCGGCAGGCAGATCGAGCGGAAGATGCGCCACTGGCTGGCACCTTCCAGCATCGCGGCTTCGTCCAGCTCGCGCGGGATCGACCGGAACTGGTCAGTGCAGATCCAGATCACGATGGGCAGAGTGAAGGTCAGATACATCAGGATCAGCGCAAGGTGGGTGTCGCGCAACCCGAGCTCGCGGCTGATCAGGAACACCGGGAAAGCAAGGACGACCGGGCTGACAAAGCGGTTGGTGATGAACCAGAACCAGAGGTCCGTCTTGCCGCGAAACTCGAACCTTGCCAGCGCATAGGCGGCCGGGGTTCCAAGGCCAACCGCAAGGGCCGTGGTGCAGACCGCGACGATGATCGAGTTGATCAAGGCCGGGCCGACCTTGTCGACGAAAAGGACCTCCCAGTAGTTGGCAAGCGTTGGCGTGAACCACCAGACCGGCGGGGATTCGAGAGCGACGACCTGGGTCTTCAGGCTGGTGGTGACCATCCAGTAGAAGGGAAAGACGCAGAACAACCCGATGAGAAGGAGGAGCAGGCCTTCACCCCAGAGGCTGCGGCGTTGGATCGGGGCGGCCATGTCAGCGGACCTCGCGGTAGAAGAGGCGGATATAGAGCCGCGCCAGAACAATGGTGATGGCCAGCATGATGATCGACTGCGCGGCGGCCATGCCGATGTCGAACTGCCGGTTGCCCACCCGTTCGATCAGGACGGCGATGAATTCCGTGGCCGACCCCGGCCCGCCCCGTGTCATGGTGAAGGGCATGTCGAAGAGCTTCAGCGTATCGGCGGTGCGCAGGATCAGGACGGCGACCAGCGACGGGATCAGGAAGGGCAGCTGCACATGGCGCAGGACGGTCCAGTTGGACTTCGTCTCCAGCTTCGCGGCCTCCTCGATCTCGGGCGGGACGGTGGAGAGACCCGCCAAGAGGACGAGGGCCACGAAGGGCGTCCATTGCCAGATGTCCCACAGGACAACGGCAATGAATGCATTTGTTGGGTCGCCGATAAAATTGATTGCGTCGATGCCGATCCAGCCCAGCATCTGGTTGATGACACCGTATTTCTGGTTCAGCATCACCTGCGCCAGAAGACCCACCACCGCATAGGTCGTGGCCATCGGCAGCACCAGCGACAGCCGGGTCAGCGTTTTCCAGAAGGTCAGGCCGGGACGGTGCAGCACCAGCGCGATCGTCAGGCCAAGGGCGATCTGGACGGGAACAGCGATCCCAAAAAGCAGCGCCGTGCGCCCCATCGCCTGCCAGAACACCGGATCGGTCAGGACAGCCGAGTAGTTTTCCAGCCCCACAAAACGGGTTTGGGCGATCTTGGTCAGATTGAAATAGTGCAGGCTCTTCCAGACCGCATAAAGCAGTGGCGCAATGCCGACGATGGCGAGTGCCGCGACCGCGGGGCCAAGGAATGCGGCAAGGGTGCGCCGGGATACGCGGGTTGTCATCCAGAACCTTCTTTCAGCCTTTGGCAGTCAGGCCCCCACCATGGGCGGGGGCCTTTCCTTGGACCTCGCGGTCCACTCTCCGGGAGGAGTGATTATTGTGCCAGAGGTTTCTTGCCGTCGTAGTAGCCGGCTTCGGCCAGAACGGCTTCCATCTTCTCGCCGATGTTCTTGGAGCCCTCTTCGATGCTGACTTCACCCAGCATGATCTTGGTGCCCCATTCCTGCACGATCTCGGTGATCGCGGGCCATTCGGCAAAGCGCGGACGGAACTCCGGCACGCCTTCCTGCCAGCTTTCGACCAGTGCGGGGATGAACTTGTAGGTCGCGGCCAGCGCCGGGTCAGCGTAAGCCGACTTGCGGGCCGGGACGCCACCCATCTCCAGATACTGACCAGCCTTGGCGGCCGAGGTCACCCACTGGATGAACAGCCAGCCAGCGGCCTGTTCAGCCTCATCCGCCTGTGCTGCCACGGCCAGAGAGAAGCCGCCCAGAGCAGGCTTGCGGCCCGCGGGTCCAGTCGGTTCCGGAGCGATTTCAACGCAGTCCGCGACTTTCGAGGTCTCGGGGCTGACGACGGTCGAATAGAAGGCCGACCATTCGGTGATCATCGCCACGTCGCCCTGTGCGAAGGCGTTGACGGTTTCGGCATGGTCATAGGCGACGATGCCTTCGGGCATGAACTTCATCAGGTCCTGACGGAACTGAAGACCCGCCTGGCTTTCCGCCGACAGAAGATTCGACTTGAACTCGGCGTTCAGGAATGACCCGCCAAAGGGCCAGAGGAAGCGGGCAAAGCTGTCCGCCGACTGGGTCTCGTTGCGCTTGGACTGCAAGGCATAGGCGTACTTGCCGTCCTTGGTCAGCGCTGGCCCGTAGGTGTCCATAACCTCTTGCCAGGTGGCCGGCGGCTTGTCGAAACCAGCGGCTTCCAGCGTGCATTTGTTGTAGAACAGCAGGCCCGAATAGTTGTCGAAAGGCAGGCCATAGTTCACGCCGTTCCACGAGCCGAAGGCATCCAGAACAAGCGGAAAGAAGTCGGCCATGTCGAGCGCCGGGTCCGCCAGGTCTGCGTTGTTGATGAAGGTCTCGGACGGCACCAGCCAGCCGTTTTCGGCGAAGTTGCCGATCCAGACCAGGTCGATCAGCGCCACGTCCAGATCGCCGCCCGCCACGAAATCGCGCACTTGCTCGCCAAGCGCGTTTTCATACGGCACGGTCGTGTAGTTCACCTTGATCCCGGTCGCGGCCTCGAACTCGGGCAGCATCTTGATCGCGGCGTTGTAGCCGGGGCGGTCAAGGAACAGCACTTCGATCTCGGTCCCGGCATAGGGCTTGGCGGCTTCTTCCAGCGTCCAGGCGGATGCCGCCCCGGACATTCCCGCCAATGAGGCGGCAGTCAGCGCAATGGCGCTGACATGAGACTTGAGTTTCATGTTTTCCTCCCACAGGGTTCAGCGTTGCAGAGTTGACTTCCATTTGTAACGCTGCACATATAAATGTATCGAACCCGGCGCGAGTCAACCGGAAAAATCAACATGCCGCCGCCGTCTTTTCGGCTGCGGGTCGAATGGGGAGGGTCAAGCATGGCCGAGGTCAGGCTGACCGGCGTGAACAAGTTCTACGGGGCTGCGCAGGCTTTGCACGCGGTGTCGTTGACCATCGCGGATGGCGAGTTTGCGGTTTTCGTCGGACCCTCCGGCTGCGGCAAGTCCACGCTTCTGCGGTCCATCGCGGGGCTAGAGGAGATTTCCGAAGGCGCGATCCATATCGGCGACCGCGATGTCACACGTGCCGCCCCCAGTGAGCGCGACGTGGCCATGGTCTTTCAGTCATATGCCCTTTATCCACACATGACCGTGCGCGAGAACATGGACTTTGGCATGAAGGTCAACAACTTCCCCGAAGCTGACCGCAAGCGCCGCATTGCCGAGGCCGCGCGCATCCTGCAGCTGGAACCCTATCTTGACCGCAAGCCCGCCCATCTTTCGGGCGGCCAGCGGCAGCGTGTCGCCATTGGTCGGGCCATCGTCAAGGAACCGAAAGTGTTCCTCTTCGACGAACCGCTTTCGAACCTGGACGCCAAGCTGCGCGTGCAGATGCGGGTCGAGCTGGAAGCCCTTCACCGCGACCTGAAGGCCACGATGGTCTACGTGACCCACGACCAGGTCGAAGCCATGACAATGGCCGACAAGATCGTCGTGCTGAACGCAGGTCGGATCGAACAAGTCGGCGCGCCGATGGAGTTGTACAACCGCCCGGCCACCGAATTCGTGGCGGGCTTCATCGGCGCACCGGCGATGAACTTCCTGTCTGTACAGGTGCAGGACGGACAGGCGATTGTCGAAGGCGTTGCGCTGGGGGCGGCTCCGGCTGGCTCAGTCAAGCTAGGGATCAGGCCGGAACATGTCGTCTTGCGCCGGGCGGGTCAGGGCCAGCTGTCCGCCACCGTCTCGATCTGCGAGACTCTGGGGGGCGACGCCTATCTTTACGTGCGGCTGGAAGGGGGCCAGACCCTCGTAGTGCGCGCGGAAGGGGATACGACACTCGATCACGGGGCGTCGGTCGGTCTGGACCTTCCAGCCGCGCGCCAGCACCATTTCGCGGCAGACGGCCGGACCCTGGCATCGGGCGGGGTGGCGGCATGACAGGGGACGCGCTGATCCAGCAGGCTGTTGCGCGTTCCGCCAATGTGGCCGAAGTGCGGATCGGACGCGGCGTGCTGGTCGAAGCTGGGACGCTCTACCTCCGCCATTTCAGCGGGCCAGCCGTGCTCATGGCCGATGACCGCGGCTGGGAGGCCGCGGGTCCGCAGGTCGAGGCTGCCCTGACCTTAGCCGGGATCGCCTGCAGGCGGCATGTGATCCCTGCCCGCCCGCGCCCCAAGCCGACGGTGGATCTGGCGAATGCCTTGCGGGCCGAATTGCGCCCCGGCGAGACGCCGATCGCCATTGGGTCGGGCGTGATGAATGACGTGGTCAAGTACGCGGCCTTCACCGCGGGCATTGCCTACATGTGCGTGGCCACGGCCGCGAGCATGGACGGCTACACCTCGGCTGGCGCACCCCTTTCTGAAAAGGGGTTCAAGAAGACGATCCCTTGCCGCCCGGCCAAGGTGCTGCTGGCCGATCTGGACGTGATCGCCGCCGCCCCGCCCGAGATGACCGGCTGGGGCTACGGTGACCTTGCGGGCAAGGTACCCGCTGGCGGCGACTGGATTATTGCCGATGCGCTTGGGATCGAATCCATCGACGATGTCGCCTGGCCCATGGTGCAGGACGGGCTGGAGGGCTGGCTCTCGCAGCCTGACCGGATCGCGGCGGGTGACCCTGCGGCCATCGAGGGGCTGTTTCTGGGCCTGACGCTGGTTGGCCTGGCGATGGAAGCGCATGGCTCGTCCCGCCCCGCATCGGGCGCTGATCACCAGATTGCGCATCTGTGGGAAATGGACGACCTGCATTTCCACGGCGAGCGCGTCAGCCACGGGGCCTGTGTGGCCGTGGGCACGATGGCCACGCTGCGGATGTATGACTGGTTTCTGGCGCGCGATCATCTGTCGCTGGACCCGGCTCAGATGACAGGCGTGACTCTGGCTGCGAAAGAGGCCGAGATCCGCCGCCTCTTCGGGCCGGGCGAAATTGCCGACCGCGCCATCATCGAAACACGCCTGAAGCATGTCGAGGGGGCTGCCCTGACCAAGCGCCTGACCCACCTGCGCGACGCCTGGCCCCAGATTGCCGCCCGTCTGCGCGCGCGGCTGTGGACGGCCGATCACATGGCCGCCCATCTCGCGCGCGCCGGAGCACCCTTCCGGGGGGCCGATATCGGCGTGGACGACCGCTATCTCTATCAGTCGATCCTGAAGGCCCGCTTCTTGCGCAGCCGCTATACCGTGCTGGACCTCCTCGACGAATGCGGGCTTCTGGAGCAAGCTGCTCTGGCCGCAATCGCCCCGGATGGTACAAGACAGGTGGGAACATGACGCTTGCCGATCAGGCCGCCCGCGCAGCGCAAGAAATAGCGGGCGCCGTGGCGGCAATCGACGAAGGCCGCATGCTGGCGATGGTGACTGAAATTGCCGGGGCCGCCCGTGTCGTGTGCTACGGCGTCGGTCGTGAGGGCCTGATGATGCGGGCCCTTGCCATGCGGCTTTACCATATGGGCCTTGAAGCGCATGTGGTGGGTGACATGTCCTGCCCGCCCGTCGGCCCCGGTGACCTTTTGATCGTCAGCGCTGGCCCCGGCGGGTTTTCCACCGTCAACGGCCTGATTGGCGTTGCACGCAGTTCGGGCGCGCGGGTGGCTTGCGTCACCGCGCAGCCCGAGGGATCGGCCCCGAAGGCGGCGGATCTGGTGTTCCACATCCCGGCCCAGACCATGGCGAATGATCAGGGCGGTGCAACCTCGATCCTGCCGATGGGATCGCTGTTCGAGGGCGCGCAGTATCTGGCGTTCGAGCTGTTGATTCTGGCCTTGCGCGATCATCTGGGCGTTGCCCCCGACGCCATGCGCGCACGCCATACCAATCTGGAGTAGCCCATGGGTTGGCAAGACCGCTTTTCCCTTGCAGGGCGCAAGGCGCTGATCACCGGGGCGTCAAAGGGGATTGGCGCCGAAATCGCCGCCGTCTTTGCCGAAGCCGGGGCCGATATCGTCGCCCTTGGCCGCGATCAGGCCGATCTTGCGGCCACCGCCGATGCCGTGCGCGGCCATGGCCGCCGCTGCCTGACGCTGGTGGCGGAGATGGAAAGCCCGACGGAACCCGTCGCCGCCTGTGAGCAGGCGCTGAAGGAATGGGGCACGATCGACATTCTGGTCAATTCGGCAGGAATCGCCAATGTGGCCCCCGCGGTGGACTTCTCGACCGAGGCCTGGGATCAGATGATGGCCGTGAACCTGCGCGCGCCCTTTCTGACCGCGCGTACCTTGGCCCCCGCGATGATCGCGCAAGGCTGGGGCAAGGTCATCATGATCTCCAGCCAGACCGGCGTGATCGCGCTGGATGACCATGCGGCCTATGCGTCGTCAAAGGGCGGTCTGAACGCGCTGACGAAATCGCTGTGCGCCGAATGGGCGCGGTACAATGTGCAGGTGAATGCGATCTGCCCGACCGTTGTGATGACGCCGATGGGAAAGAAGGTCTGGGGGAAGCCCGAAAAGGGCGACCCCTTCCGCAACGCCACCCCCGCCCGCCGTTTTGCCGAACCGGTCGAAGTGGCGGATGCGGCGCTCTACTTGGCCTCGGATGCCTCGGCCATGGTCAACGGAGCGCTTCTGATGGTGGAAGGCGGGTTCACCAGTGTCTGACACGGTCTTTAGTGCGACCGGCGCCGGCGGGATGCTGTCCGATGCCGAAGCCGCCTTCGCGCGGTATGAAGCTGTTCGCATGCGGTTGCCCGCCGCACAGTACCCGCAGCGTTCGGTGGTCCTACCCTCGCTGGAAGAGGTCGCCGATCATGTCGACGGCTTCCTGCTGGATGCCTTTGGCGTCCTGAACGTCGGTGAAACGGCGATTCCGGGCGCGGTGGCGCGGATGGCCTCGTTGCGCGCGCGGGGAAAGCGGTTGGTGGTGCTGACCAATGCCGCCAGCTACACGCGCCCGCAACTCCTGGCCAAGTATCACCGCCTTGGCTTCGATTTCACCGCGGATGAGGTCGTTGCCTCGCGTGACGTGGCGGTCGCGCGGCTGAACCGGATCGCACCGGGGGCGACCTGGGCTGCGATTGCTGCGGCAGGGGACGGGTTCACCGATATTCCGGCCCGGCTGCTGGATGCCGTGGCAGACCCGGACGCGTTGGATGCGGCAGACGGCATCCTGTTTCTGTCCACCTCCCGCTGGTCGCCCGACCTGCAGGAACGGCTGGTGACCAGCCTGTCCAGAAACCCCCGTCCGCTGGTCATCGCCAACCCCGATATCGTGGCGCCCCGCGAAGATGGCCTGACGCTGGAACCGGGGCTGTTCGGGCATGACCTTCTGGATGCCGTCAAGACCGAGGTTCACTGGTTCGGCAAGCCCTTCCCTGACGCCTTTGCCGAGGGCATTGCGCGGACCGGCCTGCCCGCCGCGCGGCTGGCCATGGTAGGGGACACGCTGCACACGGATGTGCTCGGTGGGGCCGCTGCGGGATGCCAAACCGTGCTCGTCACCGACCACGGCCTCTTTGCCGGGCGCGACACTGCCCCTTACATTCTCGCCTCCGGGATCACTCCCGACTTTATCGTGCGGAGTACCTAGCGGTTCGCCGCTGACCCCACCACGTCCGCCAAACCGCCACTGCAACGGCTGTCCTGTCCTCGCGGCTTGAGTTTGCCGGTGGACGCACATAAACCAGTGGCATCAAGGAAGGACCGTCCCCATGCGCATTCACCAGGACCTCGCCGACACCATCGGGAACACGCCGCTTCTGAAGTTGAAGAAGGCCTCCGAAATCACCGGCTGCACGATCCTGGGCAAGGCCGAGTTCATGAACCCCGGCCAGTCGGTCAAGGACCGGGCCGCGCTTTACATCATCAAGGATGCCATCGCGAAGGGCCTTCTGAAGCCGGGCGGGACGATTGTCGAAGGCACGGCGGGAAACACCGGCATCGGTCTTGCTCTGGTCGGGGCTTCGATGGGGTTCCGGACCGTCATCGTGATCCCCGAGACGCAAAGCCAGGAAAAGAAGGACATGCTGCGGCTTGCCGGGGCGGAGCTGGTGCAGGTGCCCGCAGCGCCCTACCGCAACCCGAACAACTACGTCCGCTATTCCGGTCGTCTGGCCGAGGCCCTGGCAAAGTCCGAACCCAACGGGGCGATCTGGGCCAACCAGTTCGATAACGTGGCCAACCGCCAGGCTCATATCGAGACGACGGGGCCGGAAATCTGGGACCAGACTGGCGGCAAGGTTGACGGCTTCATCTGTGCCGTGGGCTCGGGCGGGACATTGGCGGGGGTCGGAATGGCCTTGCAGCCGAAGGGCGTGAAGATCGGCCTTGCCGACCCCGAAGGGGCCGCGCTGCATGCGTTCTACACGACCGGCAAGCTGGAAAGCCCCGGAACCTCGATCACCGAAGGCATCGGCCAGGGCCGGATCACGGCGAACCTGGAAGGCTTCACCCCCGATTTCAGCTACCGCATCCCAGATGCCGAGGCGCTGCCGATCATCTTCGACCTTCTGACCGACGAGGGCCTGTGCATGGGTGGCTCGACCGGCATCAACATCGCGGGTGCGATCCGGATGGCGCGTGAGATGGGGCCGGGCAAGACCATCGTCACGATCCTGTGCGACTATGGCAGCCGCTATCAGTCCAAGGTCTACAACCCGACCTTCCTGCGCGAAAAAGGCCTGCCGGTCCCGGATTGGCTGGATCACGCGGGCCGGGCGATCCCGACGGTCTACGAAGACGCATGAAGCGGCTTCTCCTTTCGCTGGGTCTGGTGCTGGCGGTTCTCGCCGGGCCGGTCCCGGCGCAGGACCAGACAGGGGAAAACGCGCCCACGGTTGTCGAACCGGCGGCAGACGGGGCCGAGCTTGACTATGCGCTTTGGGAACGCATGGCCGAACGCGCCGAAGCTGAAATTGGGAACCGCAATACCTCGACCGACCGGATCGAGGAAATCCGGGCGCAACTGGCAAAGTGGCGCGCGGCCCTCTTGAATGCGCAAAGTGCGAACTCGGCCCGCATCGCGACGTTGCGCCAGCAGATCGAGGCGCTTGGCCCCGTGCCCGTCGAAGGCGCGACCGAGGCCGAGGAAATCTCGTCCCGGCGGCAGGAACTGGCAAGCCAGCTGGTCCGCCTTCAGGCACCCGGCATTGCGGCAGAAGAGGCCTATCGCCGCGCGGACGGGCTGATCGCCGAGATCGACCGCACGCTGCGCGAACGGCAGGCCGATCAGCTGTTGCAGCTCTGGCCCTCGCCGCTGAACCCGGGCAACTGGCCGGAAGCCGCCATCGGTCTCGCCGACACGGTCCAGCGGCTCTGGGACGAGACGGTGGAGGCCTGGGAAGACCCCGAAGCGCGGGGCGAGCTTTTCGACAACCTTCCCCTGATCCTGGCATTGGTCCTGATCGCCGCAGCGCTGGTGATCTATGTCCGGCACTGGATCGAACGCTTCGCTGAACGGCTGCAAGAGGGTGCCTCGGTCCGGGGCAGGCATTTCTGGGCACTTCTCGCCTCGATGGGCGGGATCGTGCTGTCGACCTTGGGCGTTGTCGCCCTGTCCTGGGCGCTGCTCGCCAGCAGGATGCTGGGCGAGGTGGGCGCGATGATCGCGGTGGCCTTGCCGTTCGCCGGTTTCGTCGTCTTTGCCGCGGCCTGGCTTGGCGCCCGGGCTTTCCCGCGGACGCAGGGCGACGGGGCCGTATTGCCGCTGCCTCCCGAGCGCCGGGCGGAAGGGCGGTTCCTGTCGGTCATGATGGGGCTGGTGATCGCCGCCGACATGCTGCGCAGCGCCGCGATGGATGCACAGGCCTATTCGGACGCCACGACGTCAGTGATGACCTTCCCGATCCTTTTGACCGGCGGGTTGGTGCTGATGCGTCTAGGCCGGACGCTTCGCATGACGAAGGAAACCACCGAAAAGACCGGTGCCTATTCGCTGCGGCTCATCCAGCTTATGGCCCGGGCGCTGGGCGTGCTTGGCCTGATCGGCCCAGTGCTCGCGGGCTTCGGCTATGTCCAGGCGGCCGAAGCGGTCATCTATCCGGCGATGATGTCCTTCGCGCTGGTGGCGTTCCTCTTCATCCTGCAGCGCCTGATCGCCGATGCCTGGGCGCTCATCACCAAGCAGGAAGGTACCGCGCGGGATTCGCTGGTGCCAGTTCTCGCGGGCTTTGGCCTTTCCATCGCCGCGCTGCCCGTGCTGGCGCTGATCTGGGGCGCACGGTTTTCCGACCTGACCGAGCTCTGGACGCGCTTCACCGAAGGCTTCCAGCTTGGCAGCACGAAGATCTCGCCCACCGATTTCATGATCTTCGCGATTGTTTTCGTGATCGGCTACATGCTGACGCGACTGTTCCAGGGCGCCTTGCGGACTTCGATCCTGCCGAAGACCCGGATGGACCAGGGCGGGCAGACCGCGCTGGTGGCGGGTGTCGGATATGTCGGCATCTTCCTCGCCGCCCTCATCGCGATCAACGCCGCCGGGATCGACCTTTCGGGCCTTGCCATCGTTGCCGGTGCCCTGTCGGTCGGCATCGGTTTCGGCCTCCAGACCATCGTCTCGAACTTCGTCTCGGGCATCATCCTTCTGGTGGAGCGCCCGGTCAGCGAAGGCGACTGGATCGAGGTCGGCGGCGTGCAGGGCAAGGTGCGGGCGATCTCGGTCCGCTCGACCCGGATCGAGACCTTCGACCGCAACGACGTGATCGTGCCGAACGCCGATCTGATCACGGGCCGTGTCACCAACTGGACGCGGTTCAACCTGTCGGGCCGAATCATCGTGCCGGTTTCGGTGGCCATGGGTTCGGATACGCGGCGGGTCGAGCAGGTCCTGAAGGAAATCGCCGAAGAACAGCCGATGGCGATCCTGAACCCGCCGCCGATCATCGTCCTGATGGGCTACACAGCAACCCAGCTGAATTTCGAGATCCGGGTGATCCTGCGCGACGTCAACTTCGGGCTGCAGGTCCGCAGCGACATGAACCACCGGATTCTCGAACGCCTTGGCGCCGAGGGCATTGCCATTGTGCCGCCCCCTGCCCCGGCTGTCGAACCTGACCCGCTCAAGACCGCCGAGACCGTGCTGGCCCTTGCCGATCTGGTCGACCGTGACAAGGCCGCTGCGGCCCCCGCAACCCGCCGGAAAACCGCAAGCCCGGCGACCGCACCCGAAGCAAAAGGGGCCGACCGATGACCGAGCTTCTCTTTCGCGATGATGCCTACCTCACAACCGCCGATTGCCGGATCATCGGCCACACGCCCGAAGGCGGGGTGATTGTCGACCGGTCGATCTTTTACGCCACCGGGGGCGGCCAGCCCGGCGACAGCGGTGTCCTTGACTGGGGCGGCACGCGGATGCCGATCGCGACGGCGCTGAAGGTCGAAGGCGGCATCGCGCTGATCCCGGCCGAGCCGACCCCGATGCCCCCGATCGGCGCCCCTGCCCGCCAGCTGATCGACTGGGGCCGTCGCCTGCGCCACATGCGCGTCCACACTGCGCTGCACCTTCTGTCCGTGGTGATCCCGCTGCCGGTGACCGGCGGTCAGATCTCGGCCGACAAGGGTCGACTGGACTTCGACATGCCGGAACCGCCCGGCGACGTGGCCACGCTGGAAGAAGCGCTGAACAGCCTGATCCAGCGTGACCTGGTCGTCAGCGACCAGTGGATCACCGATGACGAACTTCTGGCCAATCCGGGCCTCGTGAAGACGATGTCCGTCCGCCCACCGATGGGCCAGGGCCGGGTCCGTCTTGTCCGGATCGCCGACGGGGACGCGCAGATCGACCTGCAACCCTGCGGCGGCACGCATGTCCGCCGGACCCGCGAGATCGGCCGCGTCGAGATAGGCAAGATCGAAAAGAAGGGCCGCCAGAACCGCCGCGTCTCGATCACGCTGGCCTGACGCCCTGCCCTGCCGCCGTTGTGGACTGGCTGTCACGGGCGACCTTATCCGCCCCGGGAAAACAGCGGTTTGTCCAGAAAGCCCCTTGAACGCACCGCCAAAGCCGGAGTATCAGCCCCGGACGGACAGTTGGCCGAGTGGTCGAAGGCGCACGCCTGGAAAGTGTGTAGGCGGGGAACCGTCTCGAGGGTTCGAATCCCTCACTGTCCGCCATTACCCATTGAAATTAAAGGGAAATATAGGCGCCTTTGAGGACTACCCATCAAAGAGCCCAACATCCCAAAAACGGTTGCTAGTGCCTAGAAGTCACAGTTCTCTGCGTCTTCGACAGTTGAAACTGAGGCTAGGCAACCCTTCAGCTCCTCAAGTTCCCGCTCCAATCTATCGTGCGACGTTGCCAGTTCCTCGCCAGCCTGCCGCAAGGTTTCGTATTCTGCGAGAAGCGTGTTGTAGTCCCGCGCAATCTTGTCATGCGCTTCAACGCATTGATCGACGTCCGACTTGCAAGCAAAGCCCTTGTGGTCGCATTGGTGGGAATCGAAGCAGGCGGCATCCTTGCTGACGCACATGCCTTGGCTTGTGCAAACCGTCTCGCCCCAGTCCAGGCAGGCGGCGTTCTGCCCCATCCGGCATTCGAAGGTCTGTCCCGATGCCGGGCCGCTTGCGAGGACTACGGCCACCATTAGCAGGCTTCGCATCAGTTGCCCTCCAGCGTCATAGCGATCGTTTGCATGATCCTGTCGGTTTCGGACAGGATTTTCAGGATGTTCCGGTAGTGCTTCACATCGCCGAGGTTCAGAGCCCGGCCCTTGCGGTCTTTCAGCCATTTCTGGGCGGGTTGGTAGCCGCCGATGTAGAAGGTCCAGCTGACCGCAGGGGCGGTGTCGAAATACTGGGTGGCGTTGATCCACACCTTGCCGTCTTCGAAGCGGGGCTTGTCTACCACACCATTGCCCTCACCCTTGAAGGGGTAAGGGGTGGGGCCGATGGTGGCGGGGTCCATCAGGTGCAGCTTGCGCAGTTGGGTGCCTTTGGTGGCGACATCCCAGAACTCCTCCGGGCTGGCGGGCCAGGGGATGCGGGGGAAGTCGATCTTGAGGAACTCGGCATAGGTGGCGCGGTAGGCCGGGCAGTGCAGCACGCCATAGATGTAGTCGAAGACCGCAACCTCATCCGGGGTGCCGTGGGTGGGGTGCTGGGCGAGGGCCTGCAGGCGGGCGTAGAGCTTGGGGTCGAAGTTGATGCGCCGGGATTGATCCACTGGGTCAAACAGGTAAATCGGCGCGATGTAGTTCGACTCCTTGATACTCAAGGCATGAAGCTGGGTGGCGTGTTCAAAAACAAAGGTATCGCTAAACGGCCTTTGCTCATCGATTTTCCTGTTGAAAGAAAGGCATAGGTTCTGCCGGTCTAAAACGTGGCCAAAAATTTCCCCGCGTTCACGCTCAATCATAATGGGCGTGTAGACGATGCTTCGAAGATCGAAGGGTCGATAAGATAGCGGTTTGATCAGTTCGGCTACATTC
This sequence comes from Paracoccaceae bacterium, assembly GCA_046305855.1. Classification (GTDB taxonomy): domain Bacteria; phylum Pseudomonadota; class Alphaproteobacteria; order Rhodobacterales; family Rhodobacteraceae; genus Tabrizicola. The sequence continues at coordinate 72,870 of JBKDYO010000006.1, read as the reverse complement.
TCGGAACGCAATGCACTTCTAGCTAATTCGAGTGACCATGAGGCCGTATCTCCGGGCAGACGCCCTTTTTGCGCCTCAGTTCCACTGAAGAACCGCCTTCTCACTTCCTCATCGCTTCGTCGTGGATCAGTAAAGAAGTCAAGGTTCTCAGATAGTTCGCGCGCATTGAAGGCTACGGCAAGATGGTCGCGAGAGGTCGTTATGCCAATTTGGTTTGCCACGAAAAACCGACCAACAGAGAAGCCAGCGTCGTATGCGTCAAGCAATTGATGATTAACCGGATAGAACATCTGATACTTCTGGTGAACGTCCAGTGTTCCAAAGTCGACCTGATCAAGCTGCGCTTTCCAGAGTCTTGAATATTTCTCTTCTCGTCCACCCCAGATATCTGTGTGGAAAATCTGCGCCGGTTTCTTTTCCTTCCCTGCCTTCTTCTTTACGCCAATGATAATCGCAACACCCTGCTGAATATCAAACACATTCTTGTCCGCTTTGCCCTCTGGCGTGACTTCCTTCTTCTTCGCGTTCCCGTGCAAGTCCAGCACATAAATCTTGTCGAACGTGTTCAGCAAATGCCAGCGCATCCCCCGGAATGTCGGGTTGTCCAGATAGCCGTGGTTGGTGATGAAGCCCAAAACCCCCTCACCGGTCTTTTGGATCAGGTGTTCGGCAAAACGGATGAACTTGACGTAGTCGTCATTGATCCATTTCGGGTTGCGTTCTTTCAGCTTTTCCTTGCCGCCCGGCTCTTTCTTGTAGGCCTCCATCAGCCCCATGATCCAATCGCCCTTGTTCGCGCTTTCGCCCGAATACGGCGGGTTCCCGATCACGCACATGATCGGCGTCTGGCGTTTGATCGTGTTGGCCTCGCGCGCCTCACGGGTCAGCCATTGCGCCATGAAAAGGTCGCGGACGTCGCGCTCGCCTTCCTCAAGCGAGTTGGTCAGGTAGACCCCCAGGCGCGGCGGGGTTCCGGTGGGTTTGTAGCCAAGCTCGGTCAGGATCATGTCCAGCTTCATGTGGCACATGGCGTAGGAGGCCATCAAAAGCTCAAACCCGTGCAGGCGGGGGATCAGGTCACGCTCGATGTAGGGGGACCACATGCCTTCGGCCACGTCCTTCACCTTGGGGGCGATCTGCTTGATCACCTCGGCCAGAAAGGTGCCGGTGCCGGTGGCGGGGTCCAGGATCTGGACGCGGTGGACGTCCTTGCGGATCGTCACCGCCTTGCCCTTGGCGTCGGTCTGGCCGGTGTCCCAGTCGATGGTGACCTTCGAGGTGTCGGCCAGGCCATCGGGCAGGCCGAATTCGGTCTGCAGCACCTCATCCACCGCGCGCACGATGAAGTTGACCACGGGTTCGGGCGTATACCAGACCCCGCGCGCCTTGCGCTTGGCGGGGTTATAGGCGGCAAGGAAGGTTTCGTAGAAGTGCAGGAACGGGTCTTGCTGGCCGGTGAGCTTGCCGAACGCCTCCATCAGCTTCTTGACGTTCGCAGCCTGAAAGACGCGGGCGAGGTCGTCGATCACCCAGGCGATGCGGTCGTCCAGAGTGGTGCCTGCAATGAAGCCGAAAAGGTCGCGCAGGAAGGGGTTGGATTTCGGCAGAAGTTCCAGCGCCTCGAACCGGCTGAACGTGTCCAGCGAGGTGTCATGCAGGCGGGCGGCGAACATGCCGTAGGCGATGGTTTCGGCGTAGATATCGGCGAAGTCTTCCGGGGTGATATCGTGGATCAGGTGTTTTTTGAACGCCTTGAACTGTCCCGCAAGGTCGGTTTGCAGGTCCTTGTCGAGGCGTAGAGTCTGGAAAAGGACGTCCTTGATCAGGACCGCCTTGCCCGCCATTCGCTCGGCCAAGTCGCGGGGGGTGGTGATGGATTGCGGGCGCTGGGCGACAAAATCGCGCAGAAGGTTTTCTAGGGTGTCATAGTCAGCTGGGCGGGGCTGTATGCCCAACAGGAAGTCGCCGATGGTGACAGACGCGAAGAGCTGGCCGTTGCGGTAGAAATCCCAGTCCAGGCAGTTGGTGTAGATCAGGTTGGACAGGCCTGCTTTGTAGCGGTCTTGCTGGTTTTTGTTGGCGTCCTTGAGCCTGCGAATGTCCAGGTTGATATCCTTGGCCTCAAGGTGCCCGATGGGGATTTCGCCCTTCAGGATAATGAAGTCGGGTGCCCCGACCTCGGACTTCGCCGCGTCATTCACCGGGGTCAGGTCATCGCCTAACGCCTTGAGAAGATCATGCAGGGCGGGACGGTAGGCGTGTTCGCGGGCAATCCCGGTCTTGTGAGCGTCCTGAACTTTGGAAACGAACTCGGCGATGATCGACATACGGTGCCCCTTGCTATGGGGCGACCTTAGGCAACCATGCGTTGTGAAGGAAGAGCCATGCGGATCAGCCCCTGCGCCTCATCAGTTCTGCCTGCCGTTCCTGCGACACCTTGAGGTAAGAGCCGACTGTGGTGATTTCGCTGTCGTGGCCGATGTTCTGCGAGAAGGCCTTGAAGGCTTCGCGCGAAGTGAAATAGCCGTCGCCCCATTTGACAAGGGTCTTGCGGAACGAGTGCGGGCCAAAGGCAGGCAGGCCAGCGGCGACGAAGGCGGACTTGATCGCCTCGCGGATCGCGGATGCGCTGGCGTAAGGTTGGCGGGCAAAGCCGGTGACGGCAAAGGACCGGTTGACGTGGCCGATGTCCTGTTTCGGGAACAGAGCGTCGTCGTTGCCGAACAGCAGGTCTTGGCGCAGGAAGGTCACCCAGTCGACGAAGGCTTCACGATAGACGGGATCGACGGGCAGGAAAAAGGTAGTGAAGGTCTTAGCGGCCTTAGTCTTCACGTCGCGGGCGTCCTGATAGACGCAACCCTGCACAAGGTCGATGTGCTTTAGGCGCAAGGACGCAATCGCACCATCCCGCGCGGCGGTGATCATCAAGAAGGCGAATAGCGCTTTGTCGCGGCAATGCAGCGGAGTGGCGCTGGGCATCAGGGCGAAGGCGTGACGGCATTGCTCCATCGTTGGGAAGGGTGTTTCCCGCTCTTCATGGGCAACCCGAGAATCCTTGGCATTGAGGTTGAAGTATTCGGCATCGCTGTAGGAAATGCGCGACTTGTAGCCGTCCTGCCCAGCAAGCCACAGGACAAAGGCCTTCACTGTGCGGAGAGTGCTATCGATGGTCGCTTTTGACAGAGGCTTTCCCGTCCGTTCGTTCTTGGCCTCGGAAAGCTGGGTCTTGAACTTCATCGCCTGGTCGATGTGGAAGCGTTTGAAGGGCCTTAATCCGGTGCCGCGTTCGAAGCGCACAATGGCATCGGCCGCCTTGTCCACCGTGGCCGGGTCCCTGCGCTTGGCCTCGCCCAAGAACTGCAGGTAACGGCGTTTGATCCGCTCATTTTCTTCACTTATCTTCCTTGCCATCTTGTTACCCTTTCGAAGTGACAGTTTCAGAGGGGATTGGACGTATCCCTTAGGCTGTCTTTCCGTCCTTCATTGCCACGTCGAAGATTTCGCAGAACTGCGCGGTCTTCGACCGGCTGATCATACGGTTGCAAGTGCCGCCGCAGACCTCGCACAGGCCCATCAGACGCGCGGTCGTGGCCGTTTGCGGGATGCAATCCACCAGCTTTCCAAGCGGGATGCGCGCAGCCTTGCAGGCTAGGCAGTAAAGTTCGGACGGTGTTGTCAGAAGAACTTCGTTTGAGACGATCGCGGCGCCTGGCTAACCTCTTCGCATGACCAAACGCTCTCCTTTTCGGTACTTCAAGACCAGCCCCGAGATCATCAACCTGGCGGTGATGCTCTACATACGGTTCCCGCTCTCGCTCCGAAACGTCGAGGATCTTCTGCACGAGCGCGGCATCGAGATGAGTCACGAGACGGTGCGGTACTGGTGGAACAGGTTCGGCCCGATGTTCGCCGCCGAGATCCGCGGCCGAAGGCTTGAAGCGATGCGCGCTTGCCGACAATGGCGGTGGCACCTGGACGAGGTCTACGTGAAGATCAACGGGGTGACGCACTATCTCTGGCGCGCTGTCGATCATGAAGGCGAGGTGTTAGAAAGCACCGTGACCAAGTCTCGAGATCGCAAGGCAGCCCTTAAATTCTTGAAGAAATCGATGAAGCGGCATGGTCGTCCGGAGACGATAGTAACGGATCGGTTGAGGTCTTACGGTGCCGCTCTCAAAGACCTGGGCCGCGGCGATGACCGCGAGATGGGACGCTGGCTCAACAACCGACCCGAGAACTCACACCTGCCGTTCCGACGACGAGAGCGGGCCATGTTGCGGTTCCGGCGCATGCGAACGTTGCAGAAGTTCGCCTCAGTCCATGCCTCGGTCCACAACCTCTTCCCGACGGAGCGCCACCTCCAAGATCGCAACACCTACAAGCAGACCCGCGCCGCCGCTCTTGCCGAGTGGCGCGGCCTTCTTGCTGTCTGATCGATACGTGGGGCTGGGCTAACGGAGACTGGTTCGCATTCGTCTGACAGTACAATCTGTCTCTATCTCAGTTTCATCCAGGGCGGCTTGACGCAACGATTGTCTGCTCTAGGCCAACGGAGAGAGCGTACTTTGGCAACTGAGGACGCAACCAGTCGAATACCTGCTCCATGAAGGCATGGGTCACGCGCTGCATTGCAAAATGGTCGGGCGGGAAGAAGTCTAGTCGCAGACCGGTCCGGACCATTGCTGCGGCGGCGAACAAGAATATCGCCGTTAGCTGCGGCCGATGGGGGGGAAGGATAAGTAGCCCGGGATTGCCGAGGACGCTGTAGAACAGATCCTTCACGCTTTGCCAGTCTTCACGAGGCGAGGCAGGATGGCCAAGGCGGCGCGAAATCGGCAAAAGGGCCAGCAGATCGAGGATGTCAGCCTCGTTCATCTCATGCCAAGGCCATGTTCGACTGAACCGCCGGTCTACAAAGTCAGAAACTCCAAAAGCACCTGCAATGGCCAGAAGCGCCTGTTCCGATCGAGCCAGAGACAGAAGGGCGCCGTGATCAAACATGGCTATCTGCCTGCCGCGCCGATCGATCTCTCGGGCGATCAGCGGCACGGCGACCCTCCACGGAGCGATGTCGCTGTAGGGACCTGACACTGACAGCCCTTGAAGGGGATGCAGCGCAATCGCCGTCTCAGTGGGCCCCAACTGCCTGGATTTCTGAGTCAGTTCTTCGGCGAACATACTCAACGGGCGTCCGTAGGTCCGACTCGATGAACTCGCCATTTCGAACTCGCCCTCGAACTCGCCCTCAGGTTCACCGCCACCTTCTGGCGGTCCGCCAAGGGCCGGGTCGACCCCTGCTGCGCCGTCCCCGCCGCCACCCGAAATGAACAGCCGCCGGACATAGTCCGCCAAGGCCTCCAGCGACGGAAACGAAACTTCGGTCTCTCCGTTCAACGACAGACCTAGTTGCAAGCCACGCTGGGCCGCCGCAAACCCGATTGCACGGCTGCTGACCGGCTCGGGCTGGAAATCAGGTGCCGCGATGAACCAAGCCATCGCTGACAGGTCCGGCCAGTCTTTCGCTGCGCCGATCAGGTCGGACATGCGATAACTTGCGAAAGCCAGGCCCGAGCGATCATCAAGCGCGTCGATGTACCACTGCTGTTCCATCATCGTGTCCGGCCCGACGTGGTGACGACGCGGATTGGCAATGCGTGCTCCTGGGCCAGTCTGGCCACAGCACGGCGACGGTGGCGCCAGAGGGCGTGGGCGGCACTGGGGGTATGACCAATCCGGGACCGATCCCCAATCAGCGCCTCGGCGGCGGCATCTTCGGCCGTCTGGCGGATTTCCAGAAGCGCGTGCGACGTGAACGAGCCCGCCCGGACAACCTCAACATAGTCTTCGTCGTCCAGGACGCCTTGCGAGATCTGGGCCGTCGTCATTCGCCGGGTCGTTTCAGGTGCCGCATCCATGATCTTCTTCCCGGCGATGAAGTGACCATGGGCAAGCCACTCTCCGGCCCATTCGTCTTTCAGAATCGTCTGTGCCAGATCGTCTTGCGCTGTCCTGTTCAATCCGCCAAACCGCCGCGAGACAGGCGTGACGTTCAGATCATAGCTGTTGCGCAGCAGGATCAAAGTCTTCGGATCTACATTGTCCGCGCGCAGCACCAGACAGATATCGCCGAAGTACCGGATGCCTGTGCCGTTCAGCTCCATCGCGCCGTAATGCGCGTCGATCGGGCCAAGTGGCACAAGGTTCAGTGTCGTGCTGATGGCAGAAAGCGCTGCATCGATCCGGTCACGGATGGACGGGCCTGCATGGGGACGCCCCACGGGTCTCTGCGCGCTGTGCCGGTTGAGATAAGTCCCGAACCCGGGTCCGCGCCGCTGCGAAAGAAGAAATCGGATCACGTTGAGGGCGGAAAGATTGAACACAACGCAAAGCCCATGCCGTTGCTGGGCACCGCCATGGGGCGAGTTGCCCTGCAAGGTTGAGACGACCATGTCCTTGTTGGCCTCAAAGTAATCTCGGCTGAACTGGTCAGGGGCTTGACCCTTAAGCCCGTCGAACAGCGTCTGCCAATCGATCATCAGACCCTCCCCGCGAAGCCGGGCGTGATTTGCACAAAGTCATGCATTCAGATCGGCCTCGGTGAATCCGGTCACGTCCTCGATCACCAAAAGCGCGCGCTCGATCCAGGCGACCTTGTCTGGTTGTTCTTGTTCAAGGGATGTCGACAGGAAATGCAGGTGCTCGCGGATCGAACGGGCCTGACTATAGGCCCCGCCTCGGTTCCAGGCAGCGCGGAACGTGCGCTCGAACCGATTGAAGATCTCTGTCCGATCCGCTCGGTCGGCAACAAGTCCACGCAAGATGTCGATCTCGGCGGGCAGGACAGCGGTCCAGAAGCTTGGCGACGCACTTTCAAGAACAGCGTTCTCTTCCTCAAGCCGCTTGAACCAGGTTTCAATAGGTTGGCCATCGATGTCCAATTCGCCCAAGGCAACCTGACCCGAAAACCAGTTGAAGGTCGGATGCGGTTTCAGTTTGCTGGCCGGACCTTGCGCGGCGGCCAGTTCCGACGCGGATCTGTACTGTCCGACCATCCGCTTGAGTGCCGCTTTGCGATCCCTGGTAGCCCGACTGGCAAGGACCAGACGTTTCAGGACCGTCCCCTTCAACACTTCGCGGCGAACCGTCGTCGCAGGGGAACCTCCCCCTCCGATCACGCTGTCCAGTGACCTGAGCGTCTGCAGTGCAGCCGCAGCCGTCGATTGAAGGGTCTTCCTGCTGACGTCCGCCAACTGCGTTTTGGTCGCTACATTTTCGTCATTTGCACTGCGAACTGCCGCTTCGGCTTTGGCCCAGTCTTCCGCGGCAGCGCGGACCGTCAGTTCCTCCAGCAGTTCGATGCAATGGATGCTGGCCCGAGATCTGGAATTGCGGATAGCACGCTCCAGAAAGTCGGTTGCTGGCGCCAACACATCCAGCCTGGCATAGGCGCGGCCCATCGCCTCGCACCAGCGGGCGTTCTTGTCCCAATCGGGACCTGCGCACTGCGCGATTGCATCAAGCTCGGCCACCATGTCGTTTCGGTGCCGCTTGGTGTTGCGCACATCGGTGGCAATGTTGACGGCGGCTTTCCAGGCGTGATCGGCAGAGTAATAGTGCGCCCGTTGCCCGGGGGCGCGCGCGCCCTCGGCCTGCTCGTCAAGGCGGTAGTCGGGATCGCCGTAGCATTGGTAAGCGCCCCAGGTGTTCTTATCGGAATAGCGGCGGAACACTGCAAGCCGCGCGTTGTAGACAGCGTCGCCAAAGCTATTGCCGTTCAGGAAACTGTCGTAGAATTCCTGCGCAAAGTGATGGGCGGCCGCGTCGTCCACAGCCCATCCCGCCGCGATGACCGCGCGCACGCCCTTCCTGATCAGCGCTTGGGACAGGCTGGCGGCTATGAGCCCCGTGTTCACCTCGACCCGGCCGACATGGCAGCAGTTTAGAAAGACGAACTCCGGCACGTACCGCATCTGCTCGATTTCGGCAGAGGTAAGGTGTATGCCATCGGACAGGACGAGCCCAGCCCGACTTGTCGGTTTGCTGTCGTCGTAGAAACCGTGCGTCGCGAAATGCATGATCTTTGATGGCCGCAAAAGTGCGGCTTCCAGCACGGAGATCCCGCTTTCCGGCTGGATCAGGGCGTGAACCTTGTATGGCGCGCGCCGTTCAAGGATATCTGCAACCAGTTGAGCTTCTTTCCGGGCACCCTCCAGGGGCGGCAGACTAGTCTTGGGATCGCCCACGACCAGGGCTTCCATGACCTGGGCGCGCGGAACAGACGTGCCTTGGTCGACAAGCCGCCTGATGATCGGAGCGCGGATCACCAGCGGTTTGAACTCGGTCACCTCGACGGACTGGTAAAGCCCATTCGAGAACGTGCCGACGTCATCTTCCATCAGTTCCCACGGAATGTGGGCCGTCGTCTCGTCCACAAGCAGCTGAATCTTCTGATCATTCTTGGCAAAGTCCTTCAGGTCGATCGGGATCAGCAGTTCAAACAGAAGCTTGCCAAGGTTGCGCTGGGTTGCGGTTCCCACGCGACTTTCCTTCAGCAATGTATTGATCACCTCGACCTGAAAGGCGGTCTTCTTGAACGCCGCTTTCGCACCATCGCTGATCACTGTGTAGTTCAGGGTCTGGTCGTCCGAACGGGACACGGTGATCCGCTGCCAGCTGTCGGCTTCGGTGCCGTAGTCCATGCGAAGCCGTGCGCCGTGTCCAGTCCGGATCTTGCGGTCAAAATGGAAGCTGCCTGCCGCCTGACCGTGCAGGCTGGCTCTGTGCAGCGCGCTGGCGGCCTTGAAGGTAGTGTCCTCGTAAAGCTCCACGAATTCAAGATGCGCAATGGGCGTCTCTTTCAGCACCTGGTTGGCTTCTGCCACCGCCTCAAGAATGGCATCCACGGACTGGCGGACGTTCATGTTTGCGCCCTTGTGGCCAACCAGCAGGGTCGTTAGTGCAATCGGATTGATATCGGCAAGGCTCTTGCCATCATCCATAGCCATCCGTTGAAGCGCGATTACGTAGCGCAGGATCGCCCGGTTGATCGTCGCGCGAAGCTGCCCAGGTGTCAGATCGCCAAAGCGACCAAGACCCGCAATGACGGCACCGCCCGGATTGCGGTCCAGCCGCAGGACGACCTCGCAGGTCTCGATTGCGCCCGGGTAAAGGCCCATGTCGCGCACATGGCTTAGATGTCCGTCCAGCGAACGGTCCAGCGCCGCTTCGCCGCCGTTGATCGGATCGCCCAGGTAGTGCCCAACCAGCACGGGATGCCGGGCAAAGCTGAGGTCACCATGCACAAGCGTGACCGATGTCCGATGGACGGGTGCCAAATCATCCACCGCCTCGCCAGTGCTTGCGCCGATGAAGCTGTCAAGAACGTCCGTCCCGTCCGGATAGATATCCAGCGCCACATCCGGCACAACCTCCGGCCCAGTTGCAGCGCCGCGGGAAACGGTCGGGGGCGTTTTGCTCAACGCCGACGATTCCCCCCGCTCCAACAGATCAAGCAAAGCGGGAAACGCCGATCTGGTGCGGGCAAGGTCACCGTGAACGGCATTCATGTAATAGGTATCGATGCCTGCCGGGATGCCAGTTGCCCAGGTTACTGTGCCATCGCCTGCGCGCGTGCCAAAGAACTTCACCCGGTCTTTCGGTGGGGCAGAAGTGTCGACTTTCAGACTGCTTATCGTGAGCTCTTTGCCCATGCCCGCGACATAAAGGGCATGCTTGGGGTCAAGTGTCTGTTGGGCGAAACGATCATGTGCAGACCGAGCTAAACGAAGGGTTTCTTCAGGCGGAACGACCCAATTTCCGGTATCAAGACTGTGCAAATCAACCCAGGTCTGTCTTTTCAGATAGTGTCCCTGTGCGTCCGACGGCAGCAACTGGGCCGGGCCCGGCATGCTGGTGACGATGCCAAGTAGTTCCTTCATCGAGTTTGCGATGTCCAGCGTTTCAAGCTGCTGAATGGACTTGGCCCGGCCAAACAGCGTGTGGACCATCGAAAAGGCTCCGCCGTTTGGCGTGCCAAGCATGACAAATCTGCTGCCCCGGCGTTGCGTGACCTCGGACCAAAGTGCGGGATGGGTGTCAATGAACGCCCGGACCACCAGTCCACCCATCGAATGCGCCATGAACCGGATCGGTTGATCTGTCGTTGCAAGCACCGACTTGACCGTTGCGGCCAGAGCGGCGGAACCGGTCAGCAGAACCGATTCACGCCAGTCATAGGGGAACAGGATGACGTCGTGGGTCTGGCTTAGATACCTGGCAAGATCACCGTAGTAACGGTCCATCATCTTGCCCGGCTTGACTCCGCTGCCCGGCATCTTCAGGCGAGAAAGCTCTCCCGCCGCAACGCGCACCGGATTCAGCCAGATCCATTGGTCGTTGTGGCGCAGGTGCGATCCCATGATCCCGGGCAACAGGATACAGACCGGCAGTTTTGACGCGGCGCGGGACCGGGGTAGATCAAGCTCGTCGGGCACAGGCTCAAAGGGCAGGCCTTTGGCAAGGGCCTCGGCGTCCACGCGCGCTGGTTCGGATCTTGCAGCCGAGATGATGGCGCTGCGGACCATTTCAGTCCGAAAATAGTTGAAATGGGTGATGTTCGCGGAAACGACCGGCGTAACGGTCGGGGCCTTCCGCGCGGCAGAGCCGCGATTCATCGACGCAAAGTTCACCACGAAGTCGTTGTCGTCCTGAAAGAACAGGTCCACCGCCAGATTGCGCAGCCGCTGCAAGAGTCCGCTGCCGTCATTATCACCGGCAATCACATGCAGATCGCCGCCAAAGCGGACATCGATCCGATTGACCATCTTCACTAGCGGCGAGGTCGGCATCATAGCCTCCAGCCCCGGCAGCTCTTCCGGGTTCGCCTTCGTCTTCACAAAGGCCAGCAGGAAGGACTTCAGCAAACTGTAGGCAACCGAGGCTTTCAGAGGCGGAAGCAGCTCGAACGTGTTCAGCGCGATGGACAGAACACGATCAAGCCGTTCCGAGGCCAGTGGCGTTCCCCGAAGCGGCCCGGCGACCCGGATCAGACGTTCGACCCTGAGATCCCTCGTCGCGATCAGGCTGGTCAGTTTGTCCAGGGCCTTTGTGTCTCTGTTCGCCGACGTCAGGATCTTGCGATCCGTCTCATCAAAGGCGCCCTCTCCCGCTTTTCGCAACCTCGAGGCCCGAGCCACAAGTTCGGCGACCAGTCCACCACGGGAGTGGGATAGAAGCGTAACCCGCGCGCCCTTGGGCAAAGCTGTCACAAGATCAAGGGCGTTGGTGATCGGGTCTACCGTTACCGACTTGTGCTCCAGCGCAAGAATTCCGCCCGGGAAGGCCTTCTCAAGCGCTGTCCAAAGATCGTCACCGGCCCTGACGCCCTCATCCGGCATGCCAGGGTAAGGTGGCCCGGCAAGGTCTGCAAAGCTGCCCTGTGTCGAAGAGAAGGTGCCATGAATCAGGACCAGGAACGGCTTGTCGACTGGAATGGTATTCAGGTCCTGCGCAACCAGCACAAGGCTTCCGAGACCGTCGACCACAGACCGCTCACAACGATAAAGGCCCGGTTTGATCGCCTTTTCGATGTGCTGCGCCACGGCCACGGCGGACATCTCACCCGCTTTGCCGGTGAAGGCGGCTTTCAGAATTCTGACGGCGTGAACCGCATAATCTCCGCCCGCGCGGCTTTGTGTGCCTCTGATCGGCAACACGCGCGGGATCAGAAGCGATTGGTCAGCCTCAGACCGATCGGCTGTTGCGAAATCCTGACGGGCGTCAGCCACCGACTGCCAAAGCTTCAGCCCGTTCCGAAGCTGGATTTCGACGATATCGGTTTCGTCAATATCCTTGACCAGAGTGCGGTCCTGATCGCCACCTTCCCGGGACGAGGACACCAAGGTCTCGTAAGTCTGGATGACCTGAATAGCGCCGCGCAGCTCGACAGGAGTGACTTCAGCGCTCCGGGAATGAATTTCCTGACCGGGTAGAATACATGAGGTCACAATGCCCTCCATGACTAAGGTCTGACGGAAGCTTATCGCAGAATCTTGGCTTCATCTACCGTTTGGTGTGAGTGGACAAAACATGGTGCGTCCTCGTCGGTGCTTTTGTTCCTGCTAAAGGTGGTGGTGTCTGAAGTAAGTGATTTGTCAGAGTGGACTTGCCCTAATTCTTTGGAGAGCGTTTAGCTCATTTATCGGGCTTTTCGCTCGAAGGCGATGGGACTCTGGAAGCCGAGCGATGTATGCCGCCTGACAGCGCTATTGAACTCGTCGATGTGTCTGGCGACGGCGTTTTCTGCCTGCAGGGTGTTGTCGGAAGAACTTCGCTTGCGGCGAGCGGGGCGCCTGGTCAGATTCCTCGCACTACCAAACGCAGTCCTTTTCGCTACTTCAAGACCAGTCCTGATACTGTCCGCCTGCCGGTGATGCTAGATATCTGCTTGCCCTGTCGCTGCGCAACGTGGAGAACCGCCGGCTCGAACGTGGCATCGACTTCAGCCGTGCGACCGTGCGGTACTGGTAGAACAGGTTTCGCCCGATGTTCGCCGTCGAGATCACAGGTAAGCGAGTCGAGGGTGTTGTCAGAAGAAATTGGTCTGGTAACCGGACCGTCAGGAATTTCAAGGGCGGTTGCTTCAGGCTGATTGGCTATAGCCAAGCAAGTATGGAGTTTTCTCCAACCACCGTGACAGGCGGGCGCTGTAAGGCACTATCCGAGCATTCTTCTGAAAAAGCCCCCGTAGATTGCCGTCTTAAGGTTTCGGCAACTTTGCCAATGTTTTGGGACCGACCACCCCATCAGGAACAAGGCCATTCTTGGTCTGGAAGTCGATCACAATCCCATGCGTAATTGGGCCAAACTCCCCATCAGCAATAATATCATATCCTGCTTTCGCTAGCGACTTCTGTAGGTTACGTACCGAAGCACCTCTATCGCCCCTCGTCAAAGATGCCGGTGCAGTCGAATGCTCGGAAACTACTGCTCCCAAGGTTCCATCTTCTTTCCACTTGCGGATAGTTTCATCAGCGATCTCGAAATGCATTCCGTCCTCAAAGCTACTGAAACCGACGCCCCAATACCAGCCCTCAGCGTTGAAGAGTGGGGCAATAGCCGCAAGCCCAGCGAGAGTCTTTCCGTCCAACTTTTTGGTGCCGCCTCCAACGCCTATTCCGTCCAATGCTCCCGAAAGGTTGATATCTAATGCGCAGCCCCATGCATGATTGGAGATCTTGGTGCTTTTCCCGATAAGCCGTACGCAGAGCATCCCTGAACTTCCCATGATATTGTAAACTTCAGGGAAGTCTGTCTTGACTTTTGCCAAGACCTTCGCAAGCGACGAAACGGCAGGCTTAATCCCAGTCACCTTGAAAGGCCCAACATTCTCAGTAACGACAAGAGATTTCATCGGCTCATTTGTCGCGCCACGACATTTACTGTCAATGGTATTGCGAGGCATACCTAGAATTGACAACATTGTCGTGTTACTCGGCGATGAGAGACCTTTGTTGATTCCAGAAGGGATATTAACAATCTTCATTGGCTTTATTGCCATTTATCTGCTCCCTATTCAATCGTTTAGAAAGTGATTCGTCTTATGCTCCTAGCATCAAGTCGACTAAGCATTGTGTCAAGCTTTGAGCAGAACGAGCACTCCGACCGACAAGACATTGAATTGTTTGCCTTATATCGAGGCGCTCAAGCGACGGGGACGGTGTTGTCAGAGGAGCTTGGGTTTCACTGGTGGCCTGCTCCCTGAAAAGTCGTCCTCCATTAGGTATGGCTTTCGAGCCACTTGGAGGATGAAGGAATGCTGCAGAAGAAGCACAAGCCCGAGGAGATCGTCACGAAACTCAGCCAGGTCGAAATTCTGATTTCTCGGCGCCAGCCGATTTCTGAGGCGGTGCGCTCGATCGGCGTAATGTAGTTCACTTACCATCGGTGCCACAGGGAGTTCGGTTAGCTGAAGTTCGACCAAGTGAAGTGGCTCAAGAGGCCTTGTCAGAGGAAACTGGCTTGAGGGGATCAGTGCGCCTGGCTAGCCTTCCGCATGTCCAAACGCTCACCCTTCCGCTTCTTCAAGACGAGCCCTGAGATTTCGCTTGGCAGTGACGTACTACATACGCTTCCCGCTCTCGCTTCGCAATGTCGAGGATCTTCTGCACGAGCGCGGTATCGAGATGAGTCACGAGACGGTGCGTTACTGGTGGAACAGGTTCGGCCCGATTTTCGCCGCCGAGATCAGGGGAAGGCGTGTCGAGGCGATGCGCGCTTGCCGGCAATGGCAGTGGCACCTGGATGAGGTCTACGTGAAGATCAACGGGCTAACGCACTACCTTTGGCGCGCCGTCGATCACGAGGGCGAAGTGCTGGAAAGCATCGTCACCAAGTCGCGGGATCGCAAGGCAGCGCTGAAATTCCTCAAGAAATCGATGAAGCGGCATGGTCGGCCCGATACCATCGTGACGGACCGGCTTCGGTCCTACGGTGCCGCTCTGAAAGACCTGGGCCGCGGCGATGACCGCGAGATGGGACGCTGGCTCAACAACCGAGCCGAGAACTCGCACCTGCCGTTCCGACGACGAGAGCGGGCCATGTTGCGGTTCCGGCGCATGCATACGTTACAGAAGTTCGCTTCTGTCCATGCCTCGGTCCACAACCACTTTCCGACGGAGCGCCATCTCCAAGATCGCAACACCTACAAGCAGACCCGCGCCGCCGCTCTCGCCGAGTGGCGCGGCCTTCTCGCTGCCTAGCCGGAAGGTGGGGCTGGGGTAACGGAAACTGGTTCGCATTTGTCTGACAGCACCCCGCCCGCTCACGGGTTGAGCCGCGCTGAAAGCCGATTGTGCGCCGCGTCAGGGTCCGACCAAGTGCATCATGGCACTTGCGGCTCGTTCGGGATCGCCTTGGTCGATCGCGCGAACAAGCGTCTCGTAGGAACCGGATAGCGCACGCGCCAGGCCATCGGGCGGAGGTTGCCGATGTTCGTCAAGTTTCCCAAGCACGTCATGCACCACGCCGAACTCCACGATTGCCGACGCGGCGCGGAGGAACGGATTGCCCGATGCTTCCGCGACGACCCGGTGGATCTCGAACTCGGCGAGGGCGAAAGGCTCCGGCTGGTTGGTCATCAGCGACCGCTGGTTCAGCCAGTAGTTTAGCAACCGAACATGCTCGGCATCCCGGTGCTTGGCAGCCTCGCGGGCGGCCAGGATCTCCAGGCCCGTTCGAACCGCACGGACAGAGGCAAGGAAGTCAGGCGAAGGTCCGCTTTCCAGTTTCCAGCTTAGCACCTGTCGGTCGAACAGGTTCCATCGGGACTGCGGCAGCACGCGCGTTCCGACTTTTGCACGCGCTTCGACCAGACCCTTCGCCTCGAGCGTCTTGAGCGCCTCACGCAGAACAGTGCGCGACACGCCGAACCGTCCCATCATTTCGGCATCGCCCGGCAGGTTCGAGCCGATTGGCATCTCACCCGCAACGATCGCCCGGCCAACCTCGTTGATGACGTAGGAATGGAAGTTCCGCGCCGCAACACGACCGGAGAGCGTTCGGATCAGGCTCCCGGGTTCGCTCATTGCATCAGGTCCAAGGGCTTATGTTCGTCGGGGCGCAGCGCGAAAGACCAGCCGCTGCAGCACGATGAACATAAACAAAAGCGCGCCGACGACAATCTTGGTCCACCAACTGGAAAGCGTGCCGTCAAAGACGATGTAGGTTTGCACCAATCCTTGCAACATGACGCCGATGAAGGTCCCCGCGACAAAGCCGTAGCCCCCGGTCAGAAGCGTTCCGCCAATGACGACGGCGGCGATGGCATCCAGTTCAACACCCAGCGCGTTCAGCGAATACCCGGCCGAGGTGTAAAGCGAAAAGACCACGCCGGACAGGCCCGCCAGAAAGCCGGAAAGCGCGTAGATTCCGATGGTTGTCCGCGCGACCGGAACACCCATCAACGCAGCCGAGGTCTCGGACCCGCCCAAGGCATAGACATTGGACCCGAACCGGGTGCGGTGGGCCAGAAGAATCGCGGCGGCAAAGACCACCAGCATGATGATCCCGACCACCGTCAGGCGGCCCCCGCCCGGCAGAAGGATGTAGCTTTTCTGAATGGCCCCATAGAAGGCGTGGTCGATCCCAATGGAATCCGGTGACAGGACCGAGGCCCCGCCGCGTGCAAGGAACATGCCCGCTAGGGTGACGATGAAACTGGGCACGCGAAGGTAATGGATCGCAGCCCCCATAACCGCTCCGAAACAGGTCGACACGACAAGGGCGATCACGAAGGCCACAAGCGGATGCAGGTCCAGCCACATGATCAGCACTGCGATCAGCACGGTGGTAAAGCCGATCACGGCACCCACCGAAAGGTCGATCCCGCCCGACAGGATGACGAAGGTCATGCCAACCGCCGCGATGCCAAGGAAGGCATTGTCGGTCAGGAAGTTGCCCAGAACCCGGGTCGACAGCATGGCGGGTTGCTGCGAGACGGCAAGCAGGTAGGCAAACAGGAAGATCAGGGTCGTGGCGACGAGGGGCCGCAGGCTGCGGTTCATTTCTTCACTCCGGGCAGGCGGCGGACCAGGACGGCCGAATAGGGCGATTGAAGGATCAGGATCGCGACGATGACGGCGGCCTTGACCACCAGATTGAACTCGGGGCTGAAGCCCGAAATCAGGATGCCGGTGTTCATGGCCTGAATGATGATCGCGCCCAGGACCGCCATCGGGATCGAGAAACGCCCCCCCAGAAGGGACGTGCCCCCGATCACGACGGCAAGGATCGCATCAAGCTCCAGCCAGAGACCCGCATTGTTGGCATCCGCCCCCCGGATGTCGCCCGCGACGATCAGGCCCGAGACGGCGGCGCAAAAGCCCGCGAAGGCATAGACGGCCAGAAGAAAGGCCCCTGCCGAAAGCCCCGCGAACCGCGCGGCCGAACGGTTGACGCCCACTGCCTCGATCAGCAGCCCCAAGGCCGTGCGGCGGACGATCAGCGTGGCGACAAGCATCAGGACAAAGGCGATCACCACGGGCATCGGCAGGCCGAGGAAAGATCCCGTTCCGATGTAGATCAGCACGGGATCTGAAAAGGTCACGATCGTGCCTTCGGTGATCAGCTGTGCCAGCCCCCGTCCAGCGACCATCAGGACAAGCGTCGCGATGATGGGCTGGATCTCCAGGATGGTCACAAGAATGCCATTCCACAGCCCGCACAACAGCCCTGCACCAAGGGCGGCAAGGACAGCCACGGGGGCAGAAACCCCGTTGGTCACCAGCGTCGCCGCGACCGCCCCGCTGATCGCCATCACGGCACCTACCGAAAGGTCCACGCCCTTGGTCGCAATGACCATCGTCATGCCGATAGCCAGGATCGCCACGGGTGCGCCGCGGTTCAACACGTCGATCAGGCTGCCGAAGAACCGGCCATCCTGCCAAGTGATGGTGAAGAATCCGGGGAAAAGCAGCCAGTTCACGAAAAGCACCGCTGCAAGTGCGATGACCTGCGGCCGCGCCAGAAAATCGGCAATCGGCCGGGGCCGGGCGAAGGGCGGCTGCGAATTCGGCCGGAGATCGACAGTTGGGCGGGTCATGGGTGGGTCTCTCGCGTGCCAGCGATGGCCTGCACGATGGCGTCAGGGGCGATATCGTTTCCGTCAAGTTCGGCGACCATCGCGCGGTCGCGCATGACGACGATGCGGTTGGAATAGGCCACGACCTCATCCAGTTCCGACGAGATCACGAACAACGCGAGGCCTTCTTCGCGCAATCGGTTGATGGTGCGGACGATCTCGGCATGGGCACCAACGTCGATGCCACGCGTGGGTTCGTCCAGGATCAGGAAGGTCGGGTCGATGGCAAGCCAGCGCGCAAGGATGACCTTCTGCTGGTTGCCCCCGGACAAAAGCTTGACCGGCATGTCATGATCGGCAGCGCGGATGTCCAGTGCCTCTGCATACCGGCCCGCAAGCTCGACCTGATCGTCGCGATTGAGGGCTTTGAACCAACCAAGCTTGGCTTGCAGGGCGATGATAATGTTCTCGCGGACCGACAGGTCGCCGAAGATGCCATCGGTCTTGCGGTCTTCCGGGCAGAAACCGAAACCAGCCGCCACCGCTTCGGCGGGATTGCGGATCGTGACAGGCTTGCCATTGACCAGCACCTGCCCGCCCTCCGCCCCGTCGACGCCGAACATCAGGCGGGCGACCTCGGTCCGACCTGATCCCAGAAGACCCGCAACCCCCACGACCTCGCCCTCATGGACCGAAAGGTCGAAGGGCGGCATGCCCTTGCGCCCAAGTCCCTTGAACTCCACCCGGACCACCCCCTTCATCGCCCCGGCAAGGGCCGAGGGATGGTGCTCATAGGCGACATCCTTGCCCAGCATCATGCGCACGACATCCGTGGTGTTCAGCGCCGACAAAGGCTCCGTCGCCACCTTCTTTCCGTTCCGCAGGATGGTCACCCGGTCGGCAAGATCGAAGACCTGATCCAGGAAATGCGTGATGAAGATGATCGCAAGGCCCTTTGCCTTCAGCCCCCGCACGACATCGAACAGGCGCAACACCTCGTTGCGGTCAAGGCTGGCCGTGGGCTCGTCCAGCACAAGGACCTTTCCCGACAGTTCCACCGCACGCGCGATGGCAACGATCTGCCGCACGGCGACGGAATACTCCGAAAGCTCTGCCCGAACATCGATGTCCAGTCCGTAGCGTCCCAGAAGCTCGGCCGCCCTGGCATCGATGGTCTTGCGGTCGACCATGCCGAAACGGGTCGGCTGTCGCCCAAGGAACAGGTTCTCGGCGACAGAGCGGTTCGGCAGAAGGTTGACCTCCTGGTAAACAGTTCCGATCCCGTACCCCTGCCCCTGCAGCGGGTCGCGCAGCTGGATGGGCTGCCCGTCAAGCAACAGATCGCCCCCGTCCGGCTGATAGGCCCCGGTCAGGATCTTGATCAGCGTCGACTTGCCAGCGCCGTTCTCGCCCAGAAGCGCATGCACCTCTCCGGCATGAACGACGAAATCCACCCCATCCAGGGCGCGGTGCTGACCGAATATCTTGACGATACTGCGCGCCTCAAGGACGGGCGCTGCCCCGCTCGCTGACATGGTCAAGCCCTCCCTGCCGTCGTCATGACTCTCTGCCGATCCTGCGCATAAATCAATTCCACCGGGCAGAGCCATACATGCTCCGCCCGGTGGCGCCTCGAGGAGGAAACCCTAGTATCCGAGGCCTTTGCGACGGTCGTATTCGCCCTGCGGATCATCGGCTGGGGTGTAGAGCTTCGATTCCGTGATGATGAACTTCGGCGGCTCGGTGCCCGCATCCCAATAGGCCTGCAGCGCATCGAAAGCGGGGCCTGCCATGTTCGGGGTCAGCTCCACCGTGGCATTCGCCTCGCCCGCGACCATTGCCGCAAAGATGTCCGGCACCGCGTCGATCGAGACGACAAGGATGTCGCTGCCCGGCTTCAGACCTGCGTCCTTGATCGCCTGGATCGCACCCACGGCCATGTCGTCATTGTGGGCATAGACGGCGCAGATACCCTTGCCGCCATCCTCGGCTTTCAGGAAGCCTTCCATCACTTCCTTGCCCTTGGACCGGGTGAAATCGCCAGTCTGGCTGCGGATGATTGCGAAGTTCGCTTTTCCGGCGATGGCTTCCTCGAAGCCCTGCTTCCGGTTGATCGCGGGCGACGACCCGACGGTTCCCTGAAGCTCGACGATGTTGCACTGGTTCTCGCCCACTGTGCCCACAAGCCATTCGCCTGCAACACGGCCTTCCTTGACCTGATCCGAAGCGACCGACGTCATGTAAAGATCTTCCGGCCCCTCGATACCGCGGTCCAGCAGAACGACGGGGATGCTCGCCTCTTTCGCTTCGGTCAGCACTTCCTCCCAGCCGGTCGCCACGACCGGAGCCACGAGGATCGCATCCACACCCTGCGCGATGAAGCCGCGGATCGCCTTGATCTGGTTTTCCTGCTTCTGCTGCGCATCGGCAAACTTCAGGTCGATGCCGCGCGCCTCGGCTTCAGCCTTGGTCACGCTGGTCTCTGCCGCGCGCCAGCCGGATTCCGATCCGATCTGCGAAAACCCAATGACTTTGCCTTGCAGCCCCTCGGCATGGGCTGTCGACAGCAACAAGCCGGCCAATCCCGCGCCAAGCGCGAGAGTCCTGAAAACACTCATATTTTCCTCCCTTTGGATCTCTTGGCCACTCTCCTCAGGTGGCTCGGAAACGATATCAAAAGTAATACTATATGCAAGGGAGAATGAAAACCGACAGGCAAGCGCAGCTCCCAGTGACAATGCACATGCAGCGCCGTTGCCCGACACACCGCCTAATTCCGAGAGAGTTTCGCCCGGTACGGGGCGCGCTGCGCCGCAGCAACGCCTTGCGCCAGCAAGGTCGGAAACGAGGGCCACCGCGCGACGGCGGATCACCTGAAGCCGGGCTCTGTCCGAATCAGCTTCTCTGACCGGGGCCGGAAGGAAGGTGGAGCCATGCGCCTGCAAGCACCCATTTCGACACCCTCTCCACCTGCCGCTTTTCCGGGCCGCGAAGACAACCAGATCATGAAGCGGTCGATGGTCGCCGAAGAATGGATTAAGAGGCACTGTCAGAGAAGCCGAGGCCGTCTTCAAACGGAGATCTGGCTCGGCCTCTGCGGATAACCTGTCAGCGCGGCCCCGGCTGGCACAGCCGAAAACCAGCAGAACCTTGTGTCGGCCTGTGAAATTGTGGTGCCCCCAGAGAGACTCGAACTCCCGACCCTCTGATTACAAATCAGATGCTCTACCAGCTGAGCTATAGGGGCCACGTGCCTTCAAATACAGACGGTGACCGGGCCGCGCAAGGGCTCAGTCCGCGCGGTCCTGATCCCGCTGATCTCGCGCAAGAAGGATGACAGCCGCCAACCCCACGGCCATGACCAGCAGGGCTGCGGGCGCGGCTTCGGAAAGACGTTCGAGGCTCGCCAGTTCGAACACCCGGGTCGACAGCGTGTTGTAGTTGAACGGGCGCAGCAGAAGTGTGGCGGGCAGTTCCTTGACGCAATCGACGAAGACGACCAGCAGCGCCGTCAGGACCGAGCCTCGCATCAGGGGCAGGTAGACCGATTTCAGTGTCCCGCCCGCCGACCGGCCCAGCGACCGCGCTGCCATTGACAGGGACGGCGCGACCCGCCCGAAGGCCGCGTCGAGCGCGCCTTGCGCGATGCCGAAGAAGCGCACCATGTAGGCAAGGCCCAAGGCAAAGGCCGTTCCCGTGATCATCAGGCCGGGGTCCCAGCCGGTCAGCGCCAGGATCGCATCCGCGAGCCGATGGTCCAGTGCGGCAAGCGGCAGAAGAAGCCCCAGCGCCAGAACCGCCCCCGGGGCGGCGTAGCCG
The DNA here is from genome assembly GCA_046305855.1 of Paracoccaceae bacterium. Taxonomy (GTDB): domain Bacteria; phylum Pseudomonadota; class Alphaproteobacteria; order Rhodobacterales; family Rhodobacteraceae; genus Tabrizicola. The sequence continues at coordinate 51,473 of JBKDYO010000006.1, read as the reverse complement.
ATCAGAGTCATCGGCAACAGCCATTGCGCCGCGCGCGATCCCTTCATGCGAAGGGCGTAGACCAGAAAGATCGCTGCCGCGACGGTGACAAACGCCGCAAGCCCCCCCACGATCAGCGTGTTCCGCAGCGCGTCGAAAAGACCCGCCGCAAGCCAGCTTTCCGGCGCGGATGCCGAATGGACCAGCATCACCGCGACTGGCAGAATGAACCCGCCAGTAACCGGGATCAGGCACAGAAGCGTGGCATACCAGCGCTTTCGCCCCGCGATAGGCTGGGGCTGCACGGACTGCGCGGCCCGGCCAAGGCGGTGGAATTTTGCCCCGCCCCGCCCTGCCCGTTCGAGACCCACAAGCATCAGGATCAGGACCAGGATCACCCCGGCGACCTGCGCCGCCCCACCGGCATTGCCACCGTTGAGCCAGGTCGAGAAGACGCCGGTCGTCAGGGTCTGCACGCCGAAATGCAGGACCGTGCCGTAATCCGCGACCGTCTCCATCAGCGCCAGCGCCACCCCGGCGGCGATCGCCGGACGGGCCAACGGCCAGCCGATGCGCAGGAACAGGCCCCAGGGTCCGCAGCCAAGCGCTTGGGCGACTTCGTAGGCGCGGCCCGACTGCTCGCGGTATGCGGCCCGCGCCAGAAGGTAGACATAGGGATACAGCGCGAAGGACAGGACCAGGATCGCCATCGGCAGCGACCGGGTTTCGGGAAACCAGTAATCGCGGGCCGTCGTCCAGCCAAAGGTCGCACGCAAGGCCGATTGCACCGGGCCGGCATAATCCAGGAAATCGACCAGCGCATAGGCCCCGACAAAGGCGGGGATCGCTAGGGGAAACAAAAGCGCATGCGCCAGCCAGTCGCGGCCGGGAAAGCGGTACTGGCTGACCAGCCAAGCCGAACCTGTACCCATGGCCGAGGTCAGGACCGCCACCCCGGCCATCAGAAGCAGCGTCGTGCCAAGATAGCGCGGCAGGACGGTCGAAATCAGATGCGGCCAGATGTTTTCGGTGGGTGTCAGCGCCAGCCAGGCAATCGACAGGATCGGGGCAAGAACCACGACGGCGATGGCCACCGCGCCCAGCGTCCAGGCATCCGGAAGCAATCGAAACGGGCGGCGCGCAAGTTGAGTGAAACGGTCGGACATCTTGGTCAACCGGTTACAGGAAAGCGGTTTAACTGTCCAGAAAAGCCCGTATAGTCGCGCCGTCGGGCCAAGGTTGCCCGATACGCAAAGTCAGGCCCGATGCGCATTGTCTACCACCTGGGTGCCCATTGCACCGATGAGGACCGGCTGGTCCGCTGCCTTCTGAAGAACCGGGCCCGGCTTGCCGAACAGGGCATCGTGGTGCCTGCTCCGACACGTTACCGCAAGCTTCTGCGCGACACGGCCGTCCAGCTGAGGGGGGAAGCCGCGTCCGAAGATACCCAGGCGATGATCCTCGAGCAGATTATGGACGAAGCGACCGCCAACCGGCTGATCCTGTCCTGGACCGGGTTTCTTGGCTTTCCGGCCTACGCGGTCGCGAACGGGCTTTACGGTCACGGCGGCGACCGTCTGCGCGAGTTCACCCAGATCTTGCCCGACCTCGAGGCCGAGTGTCTTCTGGCTGTCCGCAACCCGGCGACTTTCCTGCCCGACCTGCGCGGGCGGACCTTGCAGAAGGGCCATGGCGATATCCTGGAAGACATCGACCCTTTCGCCCTGCGCTGGTCCGAAGCGGTGCGCCATATCCTTGAAACCAACCCGAACGTGCCGCTGACGGTCTGGTGTGACGAGGATACGCCGCTGATCTGGCCAGAGGTTCTGGAGATGGTGTCAGGCCACGCGCCGGGCACCTTGCTTGAGGACGATGACGAACTCCTCGGGAACCTTCTGACCGAAGCCGGTCTGAAACGGTTCCGCGCCTATTGCGAGGAACATCCACCGCAGTCAGTGTCGCAGCGGCGGCGGATCGTCACGGCTTTTCTGGAAAAATTCGGCAGGCCCGAAGTGCTTGCCAACGAAATCGCACTGCCCGGCTGGACCGAAGAGGTCGTCGAAGATCTGACCCACGGCTATCTGGCTGATGTCGAGCGGATCGCCCAGATGCCGGGGGTCAGGCTGCTCGAGGCCTGATCAGGCCATCCCGAGCGCGGACTTGTACAGCTCCAGCACAGCCTCTTCCTCGGCAATCTCGTCCGGCTTGCGTTTCCGCAGCGCGATGACCTTGCGCATGACCTTGGTGTCATAGCCCCGGCCCTTGGCCTCGGCCATGAGCTCCTTCTGCTGTTCGGTCACGTCCTTCTTTTCGGACTCCAGCTGCTCGTAGCGTTCGATGAACTGGCGGAGTTCGTCCGCGGTGACGGCATAGGGATCGGTTGCGTCGGCCATGGCAGTCCTTTTCGGGGTTGAAGGGGTCGGGCGTTCCTACCCTGCGAAAGCCCCGGGGTTCAAGGCAGGATCGGCACGAACCGGCGGTTGCTTGCAGGCGCGGGCAGAAGCGGCTAGCACCGGGCCGGGTCTTTCGAAGGGGATGGCGATGCAAGGGTTGATCTGGGCGGGGGCGGCGCTGACCATGGTCGGGCTCGCAGGGCTGGTCTACTGCATCCTGCGGGCCGCAAGGGCGAAACGGGCGGGACTTGATGATGCGGCGATGCGGGCCGAATTGCAGCGCGTTGTCACGATCAACCTTGCCGCTGTCGGGCTGTCGGCCCTTGGACTTGCCGCGGTCGTGGCCGGGATCCTACTGGGCTAGAAGCGCCCCGCCGGGGATCTATTCCCCCTGCCCGTCCAGCGCGGCAAATGTCTTTCCCTCGCGGATCAGCCGGTCGAACAGCGGCGCCGGGGCCCACAAGGCCTCATCCTCCGCCCAGGCCCGCAGATCAGCGCGCAGCACCATCAGCCCGCGTCGGTCGGCCTGATGCATCGGCCCACCCTGCCAGCGCGGAAAGCCAAGGCCTCCAACCATCAGAAAATCGATGTCTGATGGCCGAAGTGCATGGCCTTCCTCCAAAAGCCGCGCGCCTTCGTTTGCCAGCGCGGAAAGCCATCGGTCTAGAACTTCGGTCGCCGGCATGGCGCGCAGGATCGTCGGAACCTCCACCGAGAGGGGTTCGGCCAGACGCATTCCGAACCCTGCCAGTGCCGTGGCAACAAGGCGACGCGGCACTCCGCGCGCAATCATCCAGGCGATCGCAGTGCGCCCTGCATCGGCCATCCTTGCGCTGACCATCGGGCGCTGCCCCACGATCACCGGCACCATTCCGATCCGGCGCAGCCCGGCCAGTGCTGTTGCCCCAGAAAGGGGATGTAAGCCGGTTGGCAGGGTCACTTCGCAAGCCGGGCCTTGCGGGGCTAGGCCAAGGCCGATTTCTCCGGGTACACCGCCAAGGACAAGGTGCGCTGATCCCGCCAAGGCAGCGTCGCGGGTCATCCGATCAGGCGGGTTGTCTCGAATTACGAGGGGCAGTTTCGCCAAGTCTTCCGGCCCGGCTGTAACAATAAGCCGAGTAGTCATCTCGCTTGCCCGCGCGGGCGTCAGTTTGCCTGCGCTCTGGCCCTGCTCGATCCAAGTGCGGACAGACGCAATGCCCGCTTGACGCTCGGCATCGGTCTGAAACAGCCAAGCAACTTCAAGGTCACGCGACAGGGCCGCCACCGCAACACGCGCAAAGTCGGGAGCGCTCCCAGCCAGGCCTATCCGGCCCACGGACAGGGGGCGGAGTTTCGTCAGCGCCCGGGGCACCCTCACTGCACTGCGTTCTGCGCGGGTCGCGGCCCGCAGGCCGGCAGCCTCCGGCGTTCCTTCCAGATCGCGTCTAGCCACCGCCTCGTAGGCAAGGCCGTTTTCGACCGGCAGAAGCAAGGCCGCCTCGACACAGCTGATGATCCGCAGCCCGGCAGGAAGCCGTCGGTCCTGATCGTGCTTGGCCGCGGCAACAGCGGCCAGCCAGGCCGCAGGATCCGCCGGGGCGCGCGGGAATTGATCGCCCACGGCCAGCGCGACCGCCAGCCGCAGGGCAGATGCAACGGGGGAGACGTCAGCAATCCCGTCGATCAGGCCGAGTGACAGCGCTTCCGTGGCGGAAAGGGACCGACCCGACAACAAGAGGTTCAACGCCGCCTTCGCTCCGATCAGGCGCGGCAAGCGCTGGCTGGCCCCGCCGTCCGGACAAAGGCCAAGCGTCACGTCGGCGAAGGTGATGCGCATTGACGGCTCGGCAAGCCTTGCCCTTGCGGCAAGCGCAAGTTCGGCCCCGGGCCCTGTGACAAGCCCTCGCAGAACCGCGACGACTGGCACCGGACTGTCGGCCACCGCGCGGCACAGCTCCGAAATGGTCGGCCGGGCGTGATCGGGGTCCAGAGGCTGATGGGCGGAAAACGAAGGACCATCCGCCGCGATGACGATCCCCTTACAAGTCCCCGCGGCGCGACGGATCTCGTCCAGCAGCGCCGCACGAATGACCGGGGTCAGCGCGTTGCCCGGAGGATCGGCAAGGGTCAGAACCCGAACCCCGTCGGACAGATCAACCCTTAGCCCGTCCGTGGCCATTCCGGCTCCCTCGACCGCATATCCGGTCAAGTAAGTAACAACCACGGCTGGCTGACAAGCCTTCTGCGCTGCCCCGCGCGTCAGACCGGCATATTGTCGAAACCGGCCTCGACCTCGGCGTCTGTCGGCAGGCTCGAATCCTCGCCCGGGATCAGCGCGGTTAGGGCGCGCATTTCCGCCAGAAGAAGGTCAAGCCCTTGCTGCTGAAGCTCGATCCCGGCGGCAATGAGTTCGGCCTCTTCCTGGATCAGGTCAGTGGGTTTGCGTGAGGTCATTGTGCGCAGCTCCTGCAAAGTGGGGTCCAGGGAAGAAGGTCAAGCCTGGCCTCCGCGATCGGCTCGCCGCAGCGTGCGCAATCGCCATAAGTGCCGTCCTCGATCCGCTGCAGGGCCGCACGGATCTGGGTGATTTCGGCAAGCCCGGCATTGCCAGTCGCTTCCAGAACTTCATCGCCCTCGCGTTCGGTGGCAAGCTCTTCCCAGTCGGGGTTCAGATGCGAATCAAGCTCTTCCTCGATCGCTTCCAGTCGCACCCCAAGCTCGGTCAGCCGCTGCTCCAAAGCCATTTTGCGGGCAGCGATCGGGGTCTTGAAATTGGCCTGCATCACGTCCTCCTTGCCAGAGTCAAATCCTAGAAGACTTTCGCCGACCTGACCTTGACCCATGTCAACGGCGCTTTCGCTTTTCAGCCAAGCTGGCTATGGTCGCGGCACTTCGGGCCAGAGGTCCGGAACCTGCCCGTCACGACAGTGGAGACAGCCATGGATATCCGCCCGATCACCCCGGACTATGCAGTGTCCCCGCAGATCGAACCCGGCGATCTTACTGCGATCAAGGCGGCAGGCTATGTGACCATCATCGACAACCGTCCCGATGGCGAGATCCCGCCGCATCTGCACATGGCCGAGATGCGCAAAGCCGCCGAGGCGCTGGGTCTGACCTTTGTCGCAAACCCGGTGATCGGCGGGGCGATGACCATGGACAACGTGTCGGCACAAGGGCTGGCGATTGCCGCGTCCCCGGGTCCGGTCTTTGCCTATTGCGCAAGTGGCAATCGGTCATCAATAGTCTGGGCCCTGTCCCAGGCTGGAAAGCTTCCCGAGGACGATCTCGTGGGCCTGCCCGCGCGCTTCGGCTATCAGCTTGATCACCTTCGGCCGCAGATCGCGGCACTGGCCAAAGGCTAGGCGGCAAAGCCAAAAAACCTGACGTTCCTCGGTTCGGCCCGACGCTCGGCGCGGGTGGCCAGTTCGCAAGCTGTCGGTGGCGCGTGCCTTAACCGGCGGCACGCAGTTCGGGTGGCGGGGCTTCCACGACATGGACGCCGGACCGCGTGGCAGTCGTCACTGGTAAGGCCACCGCTTCGGACAGTTTCAGCGCGCGCATGCCACGATGCTGGCCAAGCCGCGCCCCTGCGACGCGGCGGCCTTCGATGGTTTCCACCGTGATCGTGTCCAACGCGGCGGATGGAAGCAGCAGCGTCTCGCCGACCGTCAGGGCCATGATCTGCCGCAGGGGCAGCGTCAGGCGACCGACGACGGCGTCCAGGCGGCAATCGGCCTGCATCACCTGCGCCTGCAGCGCCTGGGCGAAGTGCGGGGCAGCGGCTTCCCCCGTGTCGAAGGGCTGGGCCGGTCGATCCCCTCGACCCTCCGCCGGAAGGACCAGGATCACCTGACCCTCGCGCCCGCCCTGACCCAGCGCCACTTCGGCCGACAGGACGCGGTACGCCTCTTCCTCCAGCATGAGGCCAAGCGGGCGGGCATCTTCAAGCCACGAGGCATAGCGGAAGCCCCCGGCCCAGGCAAAGTCCGCCTCTTCCGCCAGCGTCTCATCCAGACCGGCAAGCGCACGGTCGATCACACCGGCGACCATCGCGGCGTCGATCCGGCTGGGCTTCCGGGGCGCGGGGGCCTGCGCGGTCAACCGGCCAAGCGTCTGCATCTCGATCATTGCGGCCGTGACACCGGGGGCCAGCATGATGACCCCAAGACCACCCGACGGCCCGTCCAGCAGCGCCAACAGCGCGCGTTCCGGTACGATTTCCAGGATCTCGGCAAGACTGGCCCTGGAAATCGCCAGCCGCCGGAAGTCGAGGTCAAGCCCCATGGCATCGCGTGTCGCGCGGGCAAGCGCCAGCCGCCAGCCCCGGTCGGCCCCGGGGGCACCTTCCGCCAAAGCCGGGCGGGCACGGTCGATCTTGCGGCGGATCACGTCGGTCATGGCGGCCTGTCCCTCGTCGGACCACCCTAACGCGCGCATCCTTGAGGAAAGGTTAAGCGGCGAGGACTTCCAGCCGCAATGGCACTGTCACCCGGAAGGCGGCACCCCCCTGCCCCGGCAGATACGCCACCGAGCCGCCAAGGTTGGTCATGATCTCGCGGCAGATCGCCAGACCGAGCCCCGCCCCGCCGGCGCGGTTCGCGTCGCTGAGCCGGGCAAACTTCTCGAAGATCACCCGCTGAGCGTCCTTGGGGATGCCCTTGCCGTTGTCGATGAAATCGACAGTCACCCGCCCGGCGCGCTGGCGGACTGCAATGCGCAGCTCTGGATACTGCGCGTCGCAATACTTCCGGGCGTTCGAGATGAGGTTGATGAAGACCTGGGTCAGACGGTCGGCATCGGTGCGCAGGTAGATCGCCTCGGACGGCAGGTCGCGGATCACCAGGAAGTCGCGGTCAGGACGGGTCGCGCGCGCCGCCGTCAGGGCGGTGTCGATCATGCCCTGCAGGCTGGCCAGTCCAAGGGTCAGCTGCACCGCGCCGTTTTCCAGAACCGACAGGTCCAGAAGATCGTCCAGCAGGCGCGTCAGCCGCTTGGCCTCGTCATGAATGATCTGGCCATAGCGCGCGACCGTGGCGGCAGGCAGATCGCCTTCGGTCAGGATCTCCGAAAACGCCCGGATCGAGGTCATTGGGGTGCGAAGCTCGTGGCTGATCTGGGACAGGAAGGCATCCTTCTGCAGTGACAGCTGGGTCAGCTTCTCGTTCGCCTCGCGCAGCGCGCCCGCCGTCCGGGTCAGTTCGGCCTCGCGCGCTTCAAGCTGGGCGGAATATTCTAGGATCTGCGCCGACTCGCTTGCCACCGCCATAAGGTCCTCGACCGTGACCGTGGCGCGACCGACCAACTGGCTGATCATCGCATGCGCCGTTGCGGCACCCACCGAGCCCGACAGCCGCGATTCAAGGCTGTCGAGGAACGTCGGTGTCGGGTCCGGCAGAAATCCCTCTTTGCCTTGCGCGCGGGCGGCAGTCTGGAACAGGGCCTGTGCGGCCTCCTCTCCCAGGATGCGCTGCGCCATGGCCAAAAGCGCCTCGGGCTCGACCTGGCCCCGCGCCCAGCGTTGCAGGCCGACGGCACCTTCGAAGACATTCACGAAGGCCGCACCCTGCAGCCGTTCGACCGGGCCGGGAAAGGTCAAGAGCGAGCCAAGACAGAAGGCCAGCGTATTCAATGCCAAAGACCAGAACAGCGCGTGGATCATCGGGTCCATCGCCTGTGTGCCGAAAAGGCCCTGCGGGCGCAGCCAGGGCAGACCGAAGGCCCCTTCGGCAAAAACCCGGGCCGGCAGGACGGCGTCCGGTCCGAACGAGGGAAGGAACGAGGTATAGGCCCAGACCACCAGCCCTGTGACCAGCCCAAGGGTCGCGCCCGTCCGGGTGGCTCCGCGCCAGAAGATGCCACCGAGCATTGCTGGCAGAACCTGCGCCACGCCCAGAAACGCAATCAGCCCGATGGCCGCCAGCGCACCCGAACCGCCCGAGACCTGATAGTAGCCATACCCCAGCGCCAGCACCACGGTGATGGCCAGCCGCCGGGCCATCAGCACGACCTGCCGCAGATCGTCCCCGGCAGCCGCACCGGGGCGAAGTCGCAGCCAAAGCGGGATCATGACGTGGTTCGAGATCATGGTGGCCAGCGCAATGGATTCGACGATGACCATCGAGGTGGCCGAGGAAAACCCGCCAAGGAAGGCCAGCATTGCAAGGCCCCCCTGCCCCTCGGCAAGCGGCAGGGTCAGGACGAACATGTCGGGGTTGGACCCCGCAGGCAGCCGGTCAAGGCCCACGACTGCGATCGGTACGATGAACAGGCTCATCGCCATCAGGTAAAGCGGGAAGGCCCAGCTGGCGCGGGCCAGGTGACCCTCGTCCTCGTTTTCAACAACCATGACCTGAAACATGCGCGGCAGGCAGATCACAGCGGCAGCGGACAGGAAGATAAGGCCGGTCCAGCGCCCGGGCTGCACTTGCCACGCAGCCAGATCGGCAGCGTCGATCCGCGCGATCACATCTGACACGCCACCGGCAACGCCCCAGACGACAAAGCTGCCGACGGCCAAAAGGGCGATCAGCTTGACCACTGCCTCGACAGCGATGGCTGTGACGATGCCGTGGTGCTGTTCGCGCGCGTCAAGGTTGCGCGTGCCGAAAAGAATGGTGAAAGCGGCCAGCCCAACTGCCACCCAGACCGCGATCTGGCCGGAATCGAGCGGCCGCGAGTCGGCAGGCGCAGCCGCGGCAAACACCCCGAAGGCAAGGACCACCGATTGAAGTTGCAGCGCGATGTAGGGGGTGGCCGCAACGACCATGATCACCGTCACGATCACGCCCAGCATGTTCGACTTGCCGTAGCGCGACGAAATCAGGTCGGCGATCGAGGTGACATTGTGCTGCCGCCCGATCCGCACCAGCTTGCGCAGCAAAAGCCACCAGCCGATGAAGACCAGCGTCGGGCCAAAATAGATGGTCAGGAACTCAAGCCCGGATCGTGCCGCATAGCCGACCGCGCCATAAAAGGTCCAGGCGGTGCAGTAGATCGACAGCGACAGCGTGTAGACCAGTGGCGAACGCAGCCAGCCCAGCCGCCCCCGGGCCGCACGGCCCTCGACCACGAAGGCCACTGCAAACAGGAAGGCCACATACAGCAGGCAGGACAGGACAAGCAGATTGAACGGCATGTCAGTCCTCGTCCTCGTTCCCGTTATTGCCCCCGCGCAGTCCGGGGGCGAAAGCTGCCGCGAGGCCGATCAGGACCACCCAGACCGCGAAGAAATAGATGACATCCTTCGCTGTAAGCGCCATGCGCGCATCGGGTGCCCAAAGCAGCGGCAAGAGCAGCAGGAACAGCCCCAGAACCGGCAGAACCCGGGCCGCATCGCGCAACCGCCGCCGCCGGTAGGGCGCACGGGCAAGAAACAGGGCGCGCTTCGGGCGCCTCACGCCGACCCCCGCCCGCGCTCCAGCATGGCGCGCACTTCCGACAGGATCTCGGCGTTCGAAAAAGGCTTGGTCATGAACCTGTCGGCCCCGGCGCGTTCGGCCATCTCGCGGTCGCGGCCGCGCGCGGTCAGCATCATCACCGGCATGTCCCGGTTATCAGGATCCGAGCGAAGGGCTGTCAGCACTTCCAGTCCCGACATGCCCGGCAGCATGTGGTCAAGGATCACGAGGTCAGGCCGGTCTTGGCGCACAAGGATCAGGGCCGCTGCACCCTCGATGGCATGGCTGACCCGCAGGCCATCGCGCGACAACAGGAAACGGATCGCCTCGGCGATGTTCGGTTCGTCCTCGATCAGAAGGACATGCGGTGCCAATGGTTCCCCCCGAAGGGTCTGACGCCCTCCTGCGTCCACTATCGGCAGAAGTGCCGCAGCTGTCAAAGCATTGCCGGGTCGTCAGGCGACTGGAACGTGGGGCAGACCGGTCGTTCAGCCCTGGCCCTCCGCCGCAAGGATCGAGGGTTCGCGCCGGGCCGGGCAGTCGCCGCGCGCGCAGACCCGGCAGCTCGTGCCAATCCGCAGGACCGGCCCCGTGCCGTCATCGGGCAGGATCAGCATCGCCGCCTCGCGCAGTTCCGGGCCGCGCAATCCTTGAGGATGCCGCGTCTCGGCCCAAGCGATGACCCGGTGCCGCCGGTCGCTTTGCCCGGCCATCTGCACCCGCGCCTCGACAATCTGCATCGGGCGTCCCAAGGCAGCGTAAAGCGGCCACAAGGGACAGGCCGCCCCAAAGCGCGGCAGGGAAAAGCCGGTGGCGGGCTTGCGGAAGGTCAAAGTGCCCGAGGCATCGCAGACGACAAGTCCCGCCTGCAGACCGGGAACCCCCGCAATCCGGCGCATCACGGTCAGGGGCGAGGTTGCAAGCCGCTCTGCCAACGCCACCGGGTCGGGGCCCAATGCCGCCAAGGCCTCGGCAAAGCGCGCCTCGGGCAAGGCCGCAGCATCGGCGCGGGTCCGGTCGATCAGGTCGCGGGCCAGGCTGCGCGCCGCCGTCGAGGCTAGCGCCGCGATTTCCGTATGCAATCCTTCAGCAAGGTCGGCATCCGCGATCACCCAGCCGCGACGTCGCAGCCAATCCTCAACTTCTTCCTGCGGGGCGGCGATGCCCTTCTCCTCGATCCCCTGCCCCGCATCCAGAAACCCGACCAGCGCCTCGGCCCCAGCCGCCAGCCTTTCGCTGTCCTGGTGCAGGTTGCGGTGGAACCGCGCGGCCCAGTCGGGGTCCAGATCCGGCGTTTCGGCCAGGATCGCCGCTGTTGCGCGCACGGCGGACAGCGACGACAAAAGCTCGTGAAGCGAGGCCGACAGATGCGGGTCGTGGGTCATTCGGTCGTTCAACGCTTCGACCGCGCGTTCAAGCGCAAGGGCCCGCGCGTCAAGGGCCACCAGAAGCCCGGCCCAGCCTGGGAAGCGGTCGACGAAATCCTCCACCCGCTCGACTTCGGCCACCTCGGTGGCCCCACGGGCGACAGCGGCGCGGAGGTCCTCGACCAGCGCGGCCTCCTTGCCTTCAGCTAGCGCCGCCCGGTCGATCCCCAGCGCCTCGGCCAGACGTTCCATCACATCCGGCGTCACCTTGCGGCGGTTGTGTTCGATGAGATTGAGATAGCTCGCGGAAATCCCCGCCCGCACAGCAACTTCGGACTGGCGCAGACCCCCGGCAATCCGGCGTTCTCGCAACTTGGTTCCGGACAGGGCTGACAGCGGCATCGGGTCCTCCGGCCGCCAGATTTACAAACTCTGTGAAGCTTTACAACGCTGCAAAGCAAAAGCGCCGCCCCGAGGTCGGGACGGCGCCTTGCATCGGTTTCAGCCGGTCAGTTCGCCAGCGCCTTGTCGGTGATGGCAGAGGTCCAGGCGCCCGTCGGGGCCGCCGTGATCACCGGGTCGGACCCGCCCGCCATCAGCGTGGCCACGGTCTTTTCGGCCGCAGCAACATCCAGCGCACCGTTGGACCCAGCGGTCAGCTTGGCGATCTCCCCCATCATCCGCTTCTGGTGGACTTCGGTTTGCGCGCCGGTCTGGTCATTCTCCAGCACGATCATCGCCGCCTCGTCCGGGTTCGCCTCGGCATCCTTCCAGCCCTTCATCGAGGCGCGGACAAACTTGACCATCGTCTCTTCAAAGGCCGGGTCGGCCAGCTTGTCCTCAAGCACGTAAAGGCCGTCTTCCAGCGTCGCCACACCCATGTCCTGGTACTTGAAGGTCACCAGTTCCTCGGGTTTGATCCCTGCGTCGATGACCTGCCAGTATTCGTTATAGGTCATGGTCGAGATGCAGGCCGCCTGCTTCTGCAAGAGCGGATCGACGTTGAAGCCCTGCTTCAGCACCGTCACACCGCCTGCCGAGCCGTCGGTCGGCAGCCCAAGCTGCGACATCCAGGACAGGAACGGATATTCGTTGCCGAAGAACCAGACGCCCAAGGTCTTGTCGGCGAAATCCTTCGGCTCCTTGATCCCGGTTTCGGCAAGGCAGGTCAGCATCATGCCCGAGGATGCAAAGGGCTGCGCGATGTTCACCACCGGCACGCCCTTCTCCCGTGCGGCCAGCGCCGAGGGCATCCAGTCGACCATCACGTCGACTTCGCCGTTCTGCAGCAGCGTGACGGGCGCGATGTCCGGTCCGCCCGGCAGGATGGTGACGTTCAGCCCCTCTTCCTCATAGAATCCCTTGGCTTGTGCGACGTAATAGCCAGCAAACTGCGCCTGCGTGACCCACTTCAGTTGCAGCTTCACATCCTGCGCGCTGGCACCCGTGGCCATCGACGCGAGGAAAGCTGCCGTGATCAGTTTTTTCATCATCTTCTCCCGTGTTGGGCCCGGCTTCGCGGGCCTTTGTTAATGCCGTTGCGACGGGTGCCAGAAGGTCACCCACCGTTCGATCAGCGAAACCAGCCCGTAGAGGGCCGACCCCGCCAATGCCGCCACCGCAATCTCGGCCCAGACCATGTCGAGGCCAAGCCGCCCCACTTCGGTCGAGATGCGGAACCCCATGCCATAGGTCGGGCTGCCGAAAAACTCGGCAACGATGGCCCCGATCAGGGCCAGAGTCGATGCAATTTTCAGCCCGTTGAAGATGAAGGGCATCGCTGCCGGCAGCCGCAGCTTGACCAGCGTCTGCAGGTAGCTTGCCCCCCAGGTCGCCATCAGGTCGCGCTGCATCCGCTCCGACGCCTGCAACCCCGCCACCGTGTTCACCAGCATGGGGAAAAACACCATGGCCACCACGACTGCGGCCTTGGACTGCCAGTCAAAACCGAACCACATCACCAGAATGGGCGCGAGGCCGACGATAGGCAGCGCCGCGACAAAGTTGCCGATCGGAAGCAGGCCCCGTTGCAGGAAAGGCGAGCGGTCGATGGCAATCGCCGTCAGGATTCCCGCGCCACAGCCGATCACGAAGCCCGGAATCGCGCCCTTCAGGATGGTCTGGGACGCATCCTGCCAAAGAACTGGCAGCGAAGAGCCGATCTTCGCAGCAATCAGGCTTGGCGGCGGCAGGATGACGAAGGACACATCCAGCCCACGCACCAGCCCTTCCCACATGACCAACACCGCGACCCCGAAGATCAGCGGCACCAGCGCCTTGCCCGCCCGGGTCTTCGCAAGGGACCCCCCGGCCAGCCAGACATTCACCGCCCAAAGGGCAAGCCATATCGCCAGCGCGACAAACAGGGCGGTCATGCCGGGACCCCCATCCGCCTGCGGGCAATGCGTTCGACGATCCCGACAGCCACGATCAGAAGACCCGCAAGGATCGCCGCCGCGAAAAGGCTGGCCCACATGATCAGCGGCTCGCCGAACTGCGACCCGATCAGCATCCGCGCACCCAGCCCCTCGATCGCCCCGGTCGGCAATTCGCCGACGATGGTCCCGACCAGCGACGCCGCCACCGCCACTTTCAGCGAGGCGAAGAAATAGGGCATGGAGGCGGGCAGGCGCAGCTTCAGGAAGGTCGCGCCCTCACTGGCACCGTAAGTCTTGAGAAGATCCAGCTGCATCTGGTCTGGCGCCCGCAAGCCCTTGACCATGCTGACCAGCACCGGGAAGAAACTGAGATAGGCAGCAATGATCGCCTTCGGCACGTCCCGGTCGGACATCCCCAGTTGGCTGGACAGCGTGATGATCATCGGCGCCAGCGCCACGATGGGCACGGTCTGGCTGATGATCGCCCAGGGCATCACCGACATGTCCATCACCCGGAACCGGACAATCGCCATCGCCAGCAGGACTCCGGTGATGATCCCAAGGCCAAACCCCATCATCGTGCCCTTGAAGGTCACGAACCCATGGTAGACGAGGCTGCGCTTCGACGTGATCGCCTGCCCGAACAGCCCTTTCCACAACTCCGCCCCAACCTGATGCGGTGGAGGCAGAAGCGGTCGGTCCTGGGTCATCGTCTGCGGCACCATCTCGGCAAACGTGACCGTAGTCCCCGCCCGCTCGGCCTGGTCATAGACCCAGGTCGAGTTCATCCAGACGGCGGCGGCGTACCAAAGGATGAAGAGGCCAAGGAGGACTGTCAGGACAGGAAGCGCTCTAGTCATGCAGCAGCCTCCAAACGCAAAGAGATGCAATCACAAGCAATGCGCAGGTTTCCCAACTCACCCCAGTAGCTGTCGAGTAAGCATCGCCATATTGCGCCGAGGATGCCCATTCATCCGGAGTGATTTCGTTGCATCCGTGCAGATAGAGGCCCGAGCGACCGGCCAGAGCAACGAAGCCACTGGAAATCCCGAACAAGCCGGACAGGAAGACGACAACCCAAGAGAGTGATCTTTCCTGAAGCAAGTTCATCCCTTGGCCCCCGTCGGCCAGGCGATCATAGCAACCGCGACGCAGCCCAAGGCCATGCCGGCTAACTGTAACCCCGTCGGCCGTTCACCGAAGACGAAGATCGCCATCACGGAAATCGCAACCAGCTGGAAGATCGCCGACAGCGCGATGGCAAGGCCAAGGCCGTTCGCCTTCATCACCTGGACCATCAGGAAGTTGCCCAGACAGAACAGCGCCAGCGCGCCGATCAGGACCGGCACCCCACCCTTCACTGCATAGGTCTTCAGGACCGCATTTGCCGCCACGAAGACCGCCGTTGCAGCACTCAGCCAAAGGAAGGTGAGCGCGGTCATGCCGTCCCTCCGGCCACGAAAGTGCCACCCGGCGTAGAGACGGAAGGAAGACGCATGGAAGACGCGTGGAAGACGCTTAACCTAATCTTCATGATGACCGGCCCTCAGACCCTCGCGGACGCGGTGCGCGATCTCGATGAACTCCCGGCTGTCACGGATATCGAGCGGGCGTTCCTTCGGCAAAGGGCTGTCGATCACATCCGTGATCCGCCCCGGTCGCGGGGACATCACGACGATCTTGGTGGACAGATAGACGGCTTCCGGGATGGAATGCGTAACAAAACCAATGGTCTTGTCCGTTCGGGCCCAAAGCTTGAGCGTCTCTTCGTTCAGCCGGTCGCGCACGATTTCATCCAGCGCGCCAAAGGGTTCGTCCATCAGAAGGATATCCGCGTCGAAGGCCAATGCGCGGGCAATGCTGGCCCGTTGCTGCATGCCCCCCGAAAGCTGCCAGGGAAACTTCTTGCCAAAGCCCGAAAGCTCCACAAGGTCCAGCACCCGCTCCACCCGGCTGTCCTGCTCGGCCTTGGAAAACCCCATGATTTCAAGCGGCAAGCGGATGTTCCCCGCAATCGTCCGCCACGGATAAAGCCCCGCCGCCTGGAACACATAGCCATAAGCCCGACGCCTACGCGCCTCATCCGGAGTCATCCCGTTGACCGTCAGCGTCCCGGACGTCGGATGCTCCAACGCAGCGATCGCCCGCAGAAAAGTTGTTTTTCCGCAGCCACTTGGCCCGATGAAGCTGACGAAGTCCCCCCGGTTGACCGTGAGGTTCACATCCTTCAACGCCTGCACCGGCCCGTCCGCCGTCTGGAAGACGAGGTTCAGCCCCCTGGCTTCGATCACCGGCGCCTGTGCCGCCAAACTGTCCTTCACCCGCCCGTCCCTTCACATTCCCGTAGCCTAAGCCTGCCAGTATTGCAGCGTCGGCCCTGTCTTCCCATATCGGCCCGCACAAGGAGGACCGCCATGCCGATGCAGACCCCGCAGACGACCCTCGCCTTCGCCCCCGCGCCCGAGGATCTGGACGACATCGATTTCTCTGCCCCGATCATCTCGCTTGCGCCACCCGCCCGGGACGATGAGGAAAGCGAGCCCGGCGAGCCGTGATCATCTAGACCCCCGTCGCCGGGATGCCCGTCCGCTCCACTGGCCGTGGGGCGGTCAGGTCCTTCCACTGGGTCAGCGCGCGGTTCACCGCAGGCCGCGCTTCGCGGGCGACGAACTTGCCGTGGCCCTCTTGAGTGCGCACCTCGCCGTCGTGGATCGCGACATGGCCACGGGTCAGGGTAAAGCGCGGCAGGCCTTTCACCGTGTGGCCCTCGAAGACGTTGTAGTCGATCGCGGATTGCTGCTTGGCCGCCGTGATCGTCTTTTCCTTCGCCGGGTCGAGAACCACAAGGTCCGCATCCGCCCCTACCAGAACGGCGCCTTTCTTCGGGTAGCAGTTCAGGATTTTCGCGATATTGGTTGAGGTTACGGCGACAAATTCATTTGGCGTCAGGCGGCCCGTCGCCACCCCGTGGGTCCACAGCATCGGCATCCGGTCCTCCAGGCCCCCGGTCCCGTTCGGGATCTTGGCGAAGTTGCCGACCCCGAAGCGCTTTTGCGCCGTGGTGAAGGCGCAGTGGTCGGTGGCGACGACGGAGAGGCTGCCGGACATCAGGCCCGCCCAGAGGCTGTCCTGGTGCTGCTTGTTGCGGAACGGGGGCGACATGACACGGCGGGCGGCGTGGTCCCAGTCGGGGTGGAAGTATTCGGACTCATCAAGCGTCAGGTGCTGGATCAGCGGCTCACCCCAGACCCGTTTCCCCTGCTGACGGGCGCGCCGGATCGCCTCATGCGCGTCCTCGCAGGAGACGTGGACGACGTACAGCGGCACCCCCGCCATGTCGGCAATCATGATGGCGCGGTTGGTCGCCTCACCCTCGACTTGCGGCGGGCGGGAATAGGCGTGGCCTTCGGGGCCGGTGTTGCCCTCGGCCAGTAGCTTGGCCGTCAGTTCGGCCACAACATCGCCGTTCTCGGCATGGACCATCGCCAGGCCGCCAACGTCCCCTACCCTGCGGAAGCTGTTGAACAACTCGTCGTCGTTCACCATCAACGCGCCCTTGTAGGCCATGAAGTGCTTGAAGCTGGTGATCCCGGCCTTGGCCGAGTCCTCGATCCCCTGCCAGACCTTCTCGCCCCACCAGGTGACGGCCATGTGGTAGGAATAGTCGCAGGTCGCGCGGGTGGACTTGTTCGACCAGACCTTGGCTGCATCCATCAGGTCCTGACCTTGCCCCGGCAGGATGAAGTCGACGACCATCGTCGTCCCGCCACTCAGCGCCGCCCGGGTGCCGCTTTCAAAATCATCCGCCGAGTAGGTGCCCATGAAGGGCATCTCCAGATGCGTATGCGGATCGATCCCGCCGGGCATCACATAGCAGCCGGTCGCGTCAAGCTCCGTCCCGCCCCTCAGGCCCTGCCCGATCTCGGTGATCACCCCGTTCTCGATGCGGACATCCGCCTTGTAGGTGAGGTCGGCTGTGACGATGGTGCCGTTCTTGATGATGGTGCTGGCCATTGTATGCGCTCCCTATTCCGAAGTCGTCTCACAGACCCAAAGGCCGCCATCCGTTGAGGGAGGCTCGCAATTCAGGCCGCATTCCCAAGTGGCGTCAGGCCAACCGGCCGCGCCGATGATTTGCATTGCGCTGGCTCGACATTTCTCAAGCGAACCGAAGGCCCCAAATTCAACATGGCGCGTTAGGTCGCCACGATCAGGGTAGAGAAACCCCTGCCAGGTCTCACCAAAGACCCCATTCAAGAAGAGTATGGACAGGGCCACACTCACCCCACCACCTCCGCCACCTCAAGAACCGCGTGCAGAAGCACATCCGTTCCAGCCGCCGCCCATTCGGGGCTGATCTTCTCCGCCTCGTTGTGCGACAGCCCGTCCACGCAGGGGCACATCACCATCACCGTGGGGGCGACGCGGTTGATCCAGCAGGCGTCGTGGCCGGCACCCGAGACGATGTCCATGTGGGAATAGCCCAGCTTTTCCGACGCTTGCCGGACGATCTTCACAAGACTGGGGTCGAAGGTGACGGGGTCGAAGTGGCCCACGTCCTCGATCTCGCACCCCAGCCCCAGCTCTTTCGCCACCGCATGGGCGGCGCGGATGACTTCCGCCTTCATCGCGTCCAGCTTGGCCTGTTCGGGGGACCGGATGTCGACCGTGAACACGACGCGTCCCGGGATCACGTTGCGCGAGTTCGGGAAGACCTTTACTTGCCCGACCGCGCCGACGGCGTTCGGCTGGTGGCTCATCGCGATCTGGTGGACGCGTTCGGTGATCCGCGCCATGCCGAGGCCCGCGTTGACCCGCATGTTCATGGGCGTGGAGCCGGTGTGGGCGTCCTTGCCCGTCAGCGTGATCTCCAGCCACCAGAGGCCCTGGCCGTGGGTCACGACACCGATCTCTTTCCCCTCGGCCTCCAGGATCGGGCCCTGTTCGATGTGGAGTTCCAGCATCGCGTGCATCTTCCGCGCGCCGACCTTTTCGTCCCCGACCCAGCCGATGCGGGCCAGTTCCTCGCCGAAGACCTTGCCGTCGAGGTCGCGGCGCGACTTGGCGTAGTCCTCGGTATGAATGCCCGCGAAGACGCCCGAGGCGAGCATAGCAGGGGCAAACCGCGCGCCTTCCTCGTTGGTCCAGTTCGTCACCACGATCGGGTGCCTGGTCTTCACGCCCATGTCGTTCAGCGTGCGAACCACCTCCAGCGCGCCCAGAACTCCCAGCACCCCGTCATACTTCCCGCCTGTGGGCTGGGTATCCAGATGCGAGCCCATGTAGACCGGCAGCGCCGCAGGGTCCGTCCCAGCGCGCGTCGCGAACATGTTGCCCATCGTGTCGACGCCCATCGACATCCCCGCGGCCTCGCACCAGCGCTGGAACAGATGGCGGCCTTCGCTGTCGGCATCGGTCAGGGTCTGCCGGTTGCAGCCCCCCGCCACGCCGGGGCCGATCAGCGCCATCTCCTCAAGGCTGTCCCAGAGGCGCGCAGGATTGATCCGCAGGTTGTCCCCGGTGGCTGGCATCTGACGCTCCCCGTAGCGGTAGGGCCATCCTGCCCCTTGCCGCGACTCGTTTCCTGACCGTATGGTCAAGGTGAAGCGCAGCACAACCTGACCAACCGGTCAACGAAAATCAAAGGCACAATGAACGGCGACGCCCAGATTTCACGGCTGAAACCCGGACGCCGCACAGATATCCGGCGCGAGAACGAACGCGCCATTCTGGACGCTGCTGAAAAGGTCTTTGCCGAGGCCGGGTTCGGCGGTGCCACGATGCAGCTGATCGCCGACATGGCGGGGTTGCCGAAAGCAAACCTGCACTACTATTTCGCGACCAAGGAAGACCTTTACCGCCGCGTCGTGCAGCAGATCTTCGAAATCTGGCTCGATGCCGCCTCCAGCTTCGACAATGCACCGGGCCCGGTCGAGGGGATCGGGGCCTATATCGAAGCCAAGATGGACATCAGCCGTACGCATCCGCACGGGTCGAAGGTCTGGGCGTCCGAGGTGATGCATGGGGCTCCGGTGATCCAGGATTATCTGGAAACCACGCTGACGGATTGGACCAATGGCCGGATCGCGGTGATCCAGCGCTGGATCGACGAGGGCAAGATGAAGCCGGTGAACCCGCGGCACCTTTTGTACCTCCTGTGGGCCACTACGCAGCATTATGCGGATTTCGGCCATCAGATTCAGACATTGAACGCCGGTCGCCCGCTGAGCGAGAAGCAATGGCAAGAGGCAAAGGCCAGCGTCAAGGACCTGGTCCTGCGCGGAATCGGGGCGATTTAGGGGGACGGAATGGACACTGCCGACATCGAGGCCGAGTATGCCGGGCTGGAGCTTTCTGGGTTCGACGAAGGAACTGCCTTGCGGCTGGGGCAGATCCTTGTCGATCTGGCGCTGGCCGAGGATTTGCCTGTGGTGATCGACATCCGCACGAGCGACCGGACGCTCTTTCATGCAGGCCTGCCCGGATCGGCCCCGCTGAACGACCTTTGGGCGCGACGCAAGTCGAACACGGCACTGATGTTCCAGCTGCCCACGCTGCTGGTTGGCCAGCGCAATCGTGCGAAGGACGAGACATTGGCGCGGCACGGCCTTCCGCCCGAGGAGTTTGCCGACAATGGCGGGGCGGTACCGATCCGTGTCCAAGGCATCGGCGTTGTCGCAGTGGCGACCGTTTCGGGACTGCCGCAGGTCGAGGATCACAAGCTGGTGGTGCGCGGGATCAGGGTGCTGATGGCGGGGTGATTTCCGAGCGGCCCCCGACGTGCGACAGACCGGGAAGGGTTTGACCAGACGCTTCCCGGCAGGCTATCCAAGACTTCTTCCGGTCAAGCACGAGTTTTCATGTCACCCTCTGCCCAGCCCCGCTCACGGATCCAGCAGAAGAACCGCGAGGTCATCCTCGATGCAGCCCTTGAGGTGTTTTCGCTGCACGGGTTTCGCGGGGCGACCCTGGACCAGATCGCCGAGGTCGCGGGCCTGTCGAAGCCGAACCTCCTGTACTATTTCCCTTCGAAAGAGGCGGTGCACAAGGTCTTGCTGACCGGCCTTCTGGATACCTGGCTTGACCCTTTGCGCACGATGAACCCAAGCGGTGACCCCCTGCGCGAGATTATGGGCTATGTCCGGCGCAAGCTTGATCTTGCCCGCGACTATCCGCGCGAAAGCCGGCTTTTCGCGGTCGAAATCCTGCAAGGCGCACCCCGGATGCGCGACGCGATCGAGGGCGATCTGCGCGCGCTGGTCACTGAGAAGGCGCAGGTACTGTCCCGCTGGATGGACGAAGGCCGGATCGCGCGGGTCGATCCGGTGCATCTGATCTTTTCGATCTGGGCGCTGACCCAGCATTATGCCGATTTCGACGTGCAGGTGCGCGCGGTCCTTGGCCCTGGGCATGACCCTTATGTTGAGGCCGGCGGCTTTCTGGAAACCCTGTTCACCCGGCTGCTTGCGCCCGATCCCTAAAGTTCTAGGCAGTCTTCGGCTGATCACACGTTGCTTTTGCGTTAAGATCGGCCAGTCAGGTTCGCCTAGAACGACCGGGAAGGAGGCGTATGATGAGCATGATCACCAGTATCCGGGCGCCAGTCCCAGCAGCCGAGGCGCCGCTGGCGCCAGCGACCGAGCCGCGCCGTGCGGGAGGCGTACCCTCTGCCGCAGCAGCCGTCGCCGTTCCGGTCCTGTTGCAGGCCGTGCAGCAGACCCCCTCGAAGCCCTTTGCAAGCGACTCGCAACTGCTGACCGCCCGGACAACTGTCGAAACCAGCGCTGCCGAGGCCGCAGAAGCCGCCCGCGAGGCCTATATCAAGGCGAGCATAGCGGCCGGGATCAGCCCTCTGCCGCTGTCCTGATCGGCGTTCATCGGGCCTCTGTTCATCCTTTCCGATAGCGTCGCCCTGCAGATGACGCCCATCGCCGCTTTAAAAGCGCGCGCCTACCCTGACGACCTCTTTTGGGCCAAAGCGGTCGGCGGGGGCGGCATCACTTGCCGGACCCCCACTCGACGTTGAACGCGAGCCACTCACTCTGCCGCGACACTCGGGTTGTTCGGATGCGTGGTCCAGTTTGCGTAATCCCCGACCTTGCGGCCCGTCCGCGGATCGACTGCCCCTTTCGCCATCGGCACCATGGTGATGCAGTTGTCGACCGGGCAGACGTTGACGCACAGGTTGCAGGCGACGCATTCGTCATCCATCACCTCGAACACACGATCCGCCGACATCGAGATCGCCTGATGGCTGGTATCCTCGCAGGCCGCATAGCAGCGCCCGCATTTGATGCAGTCATCCTGGTTGATATGCGCCTTGGCCACGTAGTTCAGGTTCAGATACTGCCAGTCGGTGACGTTCGGCACCGCGCGACCAACAAGGTCGTTCAGACCGATCTGCTTGTCGTCCAGATACTGCGAAAGGCCAGAGATCATCTCTTGCACGATCTTGAAGCCATATGTCATCGCGGCGGTGCAAACCTGCACATTGCCCGCGCCAAGCGCCATGAACTCGGCCGCGTCGCGCCAGGTCGTGATGCCACCAATGCCAGAAATCGGCAGACCGCGCGTGTCGGCGGAGCGGGCGATTTCGGCCACCATGTTCATCGCAATCGGCTTCACGGCCGGGCCGCAATAGCCGCCATGCGTGCCCTTGCCATCGATCATCGGCTCGGGGCTGAAGTCGTCGAGGTTGACCGCGGTGATCGAGTTGATCGTGTTGATCAGGCTGACGGCATCCGCCCCGCCTGCTTTGGCCGCACCGGCGGGCCCAAGGATATTGGTGATGTTCGGCGTCAGCTTGACGATGCAGGGCATGCGGCTGTGCTTCTTGACCCAGCGGGTCACCATCTCGATGTACTCCGGCACCTGCCCCACAGCCGAGCCCATGCCGCGTTCCGCCATCCCGTGCGGGCAGCCGAAGTTGAGCTCCACCCCGTCCGCCTCGGTGTCTTCGATCCGGTGCAGGATGTCTTTCCAAGACTCCTCGTCACAGGGCACCATCAGGGAGATCACGAGCGCGCGATCCTTCCACTTGCGCTTGACCTCCTTGATCTCCTGCAGGTTCACCTCCAGCGGGCGGTCAGTGATCAGTTCGATGTTGTTGAGCCCGAGTAGCCGGCGATCCGCCCCCCAGATCGCGCCGTAACGCGGGCCGTTCACGTTGACGACCGGCGGGCCTTCGGACCCTAGCGTCTTCCACACCACGCCGCCCCAACCCGCCTCAAAGGCGCGCTCGACGTTGTATTTCTTATCGGTCGGCGGGGCCGAAGCCAGCCAGAACGGGTTCGGGGATTTGATGCCGATGAAATTGGACGCGAGATTAGCCATGGTAAGCCTCCTTGGCGAAAGCTGAGGGGGATGCGTAAGGTGCAGAGAGCGCAATGCGCCCAGAGTTGCTTAGAAGAGCGACCAGATCCAGCCGATCAGATCGCCGCCGAACTGGCCAAGCTTCGGGATGATGAAGGCCCAGGCCACGCAGCCAAGCGTGTTCCAGAAGGCAAAGCGGGGAAAACTCATCCCGCTCATCCCGGCCATCAGGAACACCACCGGGCGGAAGATCGTGGTGAAGTGGCCGATCAGAATGGTCACCGGCCCGTATTTGTCGAAGGCTGTCTGCGCCTTTTCGACCCATTCGGGATGGTCGCGCAGGGGTCGCATCTGCAGGACGCTGGCCCCATACCGCCACCCCAGCCAATAGCTGAAGGTCGACCCGATCAGCGCGCCGATGGTGGCGCCGATCCAGAGCGACCAGAACGACAGCGCCCCGGTCGCGGCCAACGCGCCGACGGCCGCAAGTACCGGCGTCGACGGGATGACAATGGACAGAAAGGCGGTGGTCTCGGCTGCGGCAAACAGCACCATGATCACCGGGAACCAGGTCTGGTTCTGCTCGATGAAGGTAATGACGCTTTCGGCGAATGCTTCCAAGAGGTGCCCTTTCCGGCGCCACTTCTGGCCCGGGTGCCTGCCAAAGGCAAGAGGCCCTCGCGGACATCATCCGCCCGTCAGGGCCGCGTGGATCGCCTCGGCGGCGTCGCGACCTTCGGCCACGGCGGTCACCGTCAGATCCTCACCCCCAGCCGCACAGTCGCCGCCGACCCAGACCTTGCCCGACGGACCGGCCAATTTGCCACCAGTGACCGCAAACCCCTGGGGCGCACCCGTCAGCGTCTGGCCAATGGCCTTGAACACCTGGTCCGCCTTCAGCGTGAAGGTCTCGGCCGTCTGGACCAGCCCGGAGGGGCCATCCTTGGTATAGGCGAACTCCACCGCTTCGGCGTGGCCGTTGCCGATGACCCGGACGGGTGCCGCATTGTGGATGATCCGAACGCCTGCCTGAGCCGCGTGGTCCTGCTCATAGCCTGAGGCGGACATCTTTTCCTGCCCCCGGCGGTAGACGATGGTGACGTTCTCGGCCCCCAGAAGCTTTGACTGTACCGCCGCATCGACCGCCGTCATCCCGCCGCCGATCACCACGACGTCGCGACCCACTGGCAGCGACGAAAGGTCGGAAGACTGGCGCAGCTCGGCAATGAAATCGACGGCATTCCGCACGCCAGCAAGATCCTCGCCCGCAGCCTTCAGCGCATTCACGCCCGCAAGCCCGATGCCTAGGAAGACCGCGTCATGGTCGGCGGCAAGTGCTTCGAGGGTCACATCGCGCCCGAGCTCAACTCCTGTGCGGATTTCAATCCCGCCGATCTGCAGCAGCCATTCGACCTCGCGGGCCGCAAAGTCGTTTGTCGCCTTGTAGCTGGCGATGCCGTATTCGTTCAGCCCGCCAGCCTTTGGCCGCCGTTCGAAGACCGTGACCGCATGACCGTACATCGCCAGACGGTGAGCGCAAGCAAGGCCAGCAGGCCCCGCCCCCACGACAGCCACCCGTTTGCCGGTCGGAGCGCCACGCGTAAAGGGATGCAGCCCCTTGGACATCGCAGTGTCCGTGGCGAACCGCTGAAGCCGCCCGATCTCGACCGGCTTGCCCTCGGCCGCCTCGCGCACGCAGGCTTCTTCGCACAGGGTTTCGGTCGGGCAGACACGCGCGCACATCCCGCCAAGGATGTTCTGCGACCAGATCGTCGTCGCAGCCGCCTCGGGCGTGCCGGTCGCGATCTGGCGGATGAACAGCGGAATGTCGATCGAGGTCGGACAGGCCGTGATGCAGGGCGCATCGTGGCAGAAGTAGCAGCGGTCCGCAGCGACCCGGGCCTCGTGCCGGTCGAGTGCAGCTTCATGGTCGCCGAAGTTCCGGGCGTAGGATTCGGCTGGCAGGCGACCCGGAACGATGCCGGGCGTCAGCGGGCTGTGCGTCATCTGACTGCGTATGCTCCCTGTCGTTACAAGATCAGGCTCGCACAGGTCAGTTTTTTTATCAAACGGTAAATTTTCTGCGAGACCACTTTTCTTCAGGCCACCCGGTCCTTCCCGAGCGGGTTCCCGGTTCCCGCGCTTTCGCGGCTTTTCAGCCCTTGTTGCGTGGCGTATAAGCGCGGTCATACCAGACGCCGGGGGCCCCGGAGCGACCAAATCAGGGCCCACCTGCGCAACGCCCAGGGCAGAGATAAACAGAGGACCCGATGAGCAAACAGACCACCGACACCGATGTGGCATTCATCTCGGCGCTGGCCGAACTTCTGAACAAGAACGACCTGACGGAACTGTCGGTGAAGCGCGAATATGGCGAGGACGACAGTCTTGAGGTTCGCGTCGTGAAGCAGGCCAATGTAGTGACCGTCGCTGCGGCCCCTGCCCCTGCCCCGGTGTACCATGCCTCGGCCCCCGCTTCCGCTCCTGCCGCTGTCGCAGCGCCTGCCGTCAGCGAAGATCCGGCCCAACATCCTGGTGCAGTGACCTCGCCCATGGTCGGAACCGTCTATCTTGCGGCCGAGCCGGGTGCGACGCCCTTCGCGACGATCGGGGCGCAAGTTGCCGAAGGCCAGACGGTCCTCATCATCGAGGCGATGAAGACGATGAACCACATCCCCGCCCCGCGCGCAGGCACCATAAAGCGCATCCTGGTCGAGGATGGGTCACCGGTCGAATACGGCGCGCCCTTGATGATTATCGAATAAGGTCTTGACCATGTTCGATAAAATCCTGATCGCCAACCGGGGGGAAATTGCGCTGCGCGTGATCCGGGCCGCCCGCGAGATGGGGATCAAATCCGTCGCCGTCCATTCCACCGCCGATACCGACGCGATGCACGTCCGCATGGCTGACGAAAGCGTCTGCATCGGACCGGCCCCCTCCTCAGCCAGCTACCTGTCCAAGGCCGCCATCATCTCGGCCTGCGAGATCACCGGCGCGCAGGCGGTGCATCCGGGCTATGGTTTCCTGTCGGAAAACGCCAGCTTTGCCCAGGCGCTGGAAGACCACGGCATCACCTTCATCGGCCCCTCGGCGGAACATATCCGCATCATGGGCGACAAGATCACCGCGAAGGTCACCGCGAAAGAGCTTGGCATCCCGGTCGTCCCAGGCTCGGACGGCGGGGTTCCCGACTACGAGACGGCGAAGACCGTCGCCGAAGAAATCGGTTATCCGGTGATCATCAAGGCAACTGCCGGCGGCGGCGGGCGCGGCATGAAAGTCGCGACCAATGCGACCGAGCTTGAGGTCGCCTTCCGCACCGCGCGGTCCGAAGCGAAGAACGCCTTCGGCAACGACGAAGTGTACATGGAGAAGTATCTCCAGCGGCCCCGTCACATCGAGATCCAGGTCTTTGGCGACGGCAAAGGTGGTGCGGTGCATCTGGGCGAGCGCGACTGCTCGCTGCAGCGCCGCCACCAGAAGGTGTTCGAGGAAGCCCCCGGCCCAGCCATCACGCCGAAGCTGCGCTCTGAAATCGGCATGATCTGCGCCAACGCGATGAAAAAGCTGAAGTACATCGGCGCGGGCACGGTCGAGTTCCTGTACGAGGACGGCAAGTTCTACTTCATAGAGATGAACACCCGCCTGCAGGTCGAACACCCGGTCACCGAGGGCATCTTCGGCGTGGACCTCGTGCGCGAACAGATCCGCGTCGCCTCTGGCATGGATCTGTCGTTCACGCAGGACGAACTGGAAATCAACGGCCACTGCATCGAGGTCCGGATCAACGCCGAGAAGATCCCGGCCTTTTCGCCCTGCCCCGGTCGGATCACGCAATTCCACGCCCCGGGCGGCCTTGGCGTGCGGATGGATTCGGCGATTTACGACGGCTACCGGATCCCGCCCTATTACGACAGCCTGATCGGCAAGCTGATCGTCCACGGCCGCGACCGGCCCGAAGCGCTGGCTCGGCTGAAGCGGGCGCTGAGCGAGTTGATCATCGATGGCATCGACACCTCGATCCCGCTGTTCCACATGCTCTTGGCCGAGCCGGACATCCAGAACGGCGAATACAACATCCACTGGCTGGAAAAGTGGCTGGAAAAGCAGTTCAGCTGACGCGATGATCGGGGTGTCCGCCAAGGACGCCCCTTCCGCGAAAGTCTTCGAAGGACTTTGGAAGTGCCCGAGACTTCTTCTTTCGAAGAACTTACCCCCGACATCCTGTTGCGCGCCTATGCCATGGGCATCTTTCCGATGTCTGACGGACGCACCGATACCGATCTGCACTGGATCGACCCGCGGCGTCGGGGAATCCTGCCCCTGGACGGCTTTCACCTCTCGCGGTCCCTGGCGCGCCGGATACGCCGAGGCGACTATCGGGCTACGGTCGACACCGCATTTGCCGAGGTCGTCGCGGGCTGCGCTGACCGCGCCGACACCTGGATCAGCCACCGCATTGCACAGCTATACCAGACATTGCACGACGCAGGCCACGCCCACAGTGTCGAAGTCTGGCAGGATGACAAGTTGGTCGGCGGGGTCTATGGCGTGGTGCTGGGGGCTGCCTTTTTTGGCGAAAGCATGTTTTCGCGCGCGACAGATGCCTCGAAAGTGGCGCTGGCCTACACCGTGGACCGGCTGAAGGCGGGCGGGTTCCAACTGTTCGACACCCAATTTCTGACGCCGCATCTGGCCAGTCTAGGCGCGATCGAGATCCCGCGCGCAGATTATCATCGCAGGCTTGCCAAGGCGGTGGACGCCGTCGCGACCTTCACGCCAGAAGGTTATTCGCCCTCTGGCGCTGCGGCCTCTGCCGGGGCCTCGGGCAAGACGCAGGACAGGATCCAGACGTCATAGCGCGGATGGTCCAGCGCGGACAGCGCGGGAGACGAGGCCAGCATCCAGCCGCTGAACAGCTCGGCCTCGGTCGTCTCTTCCAGAATTGTCAGATGCGCTTCGGAATCCGAGGCCGGGTTGCCCGTCGGATAGCGGCAGCTGTCCAGCCGCACGACAAGGCGCCCGAATTTGGCGGACTGTCCCCGGGACAGCGCGACATCCCCCGTCTCGCTTGTCAGCTTGTCGAGGAAACGCAGCTCTGCCCCATCGGAATCGGTGAATTCCTGACCGGTCGTCTGCCCGGCCTCCTGCGCACCCGCCGGCAGGGCCAGCACCAAGGATATCAGAAGCGCTTTCATGGTTGGCTCGTCGCGTCCGTGGCAGTACCGCTGTCAGAGCCGCCGCCTGCGAACTTCATCAACAGCGTGATCAGACTGACCGCGCCTTGCGTGTCCTCGATCTCGCCGCCCGGTTCCAGGGTTTCAAGCGCACCGCCGGGCTGGACCTCGACAAACGTGCCTCCCAGAAGGCCCTCGGACGCGATCAGAACAGTGGAATCAACCGGAACCGCCACATCTCTGCGCATGGTGATCGTGGCATCGGCAAAGAAGGTTTCCGGATTCAATTGCAAGTCGGTCACGGTGCCGACCTTCACCCCGGCCAGCCGGACATCGGTGCCGACGCTGACCCCTTCAACCGACCGGAAGCTTGCTGTCAGAGCGTAGCTATCCGGCTCGGCCCCAAGACCTGCCCCGCGCGCAGCGTACAGCGTGAAGCCCAGGGCCACAGCCAGAACTGCGGCTCCGGCTACAATCTCGGCGCGCTCGTAAGCCATCACTCGGGCTGCCAGGCCTCGTAGTCGCGCCGGGCAACGGGTTCGGTGCGACGGATTGATCCGGGCGGCGCATAGGCCGCGTCGGTACCGGTCAGGTTCTCCTGATGCGGCTTTTCCCATGCCTTGTGCTTCAGCGGGGCCTTGGTCGGCGGCTCGTCCCAGGTGTGATGGAGCCAGCCATGCCAGTCGGGCGAGACGCGGGACGCCTCCATCTCGCCGTTGAAAATGACCCAGCGCCGAACGCCATCGCGGGTCTGGTAGAAGATGTTCCCCGCCTCGTCCTCACCGACCCTCACGCCCTTGCGCGAGGTGAAAAGCTGAGTGCCGATGGTCTGGCTGTTCCACCAGGTCAGCAGGCGTTTGAGGAAGTACATGCGGGCCTCCGTAGGTCTGCCCCTCATATGGCGGAAAGGAAGGTGAAGGTCTAGGGTCAAGCCGCGCCCGGTTGTAATTCAAGAAACTCCCTGCCGATGCGCAAGAAAAAAGCGGGCCACTGGCCCGCGTTTCAAACCTTGGCGCAGCCGGTTCAGGCCTTCACGGGCTCTTTCTTCTTGGTCTCGGTGTAGACCAACATCGGCGCGGCCCCGTTGTTCACCGCCTCTTCCTTGACGACGACTTCCTCGACCCCGTCCATGCCCGGAAGCTCGAACATCGTGTTGAGAAGAATGTCTTCCATGATCGACCGCAGGCCTCGTGCGCCGGTCTTGCGCTTGATTGCCCGCTTGGCAATGGCGATCAGGGCATCAGGCGTGAAGGTCAGCTTGACGCCCTCGATCTCGAACAGTCGCTGGTATTGCTTGACCAGCGCATTCTTCGGTTCGGTAAGGATGGTGACAAGTGCGGCCTCGTCCAGATCGGTCAAGGTGGCAATCACCGGCAGACGGCCGACGAATTCCGGGATCAGACCGAACTTGAGCAGATCCTCGGGTTCCAGTTCCTTGAACAGCTCGCCCACCGAGCGCTCTTCCGGGCCCTTCACGTCGGCGCCAAAGCCGATGCCCGAACCTTTGTTCCGCTGCGCGATGATCTTTTCCAGACCGGCAAAGGCACCGCCGCAGATGAAGAGGATGTTCGTCGTGTCCACCTGCAGAAATTCCTGCTGGGGATGCTTGCGGCCACCCTGCGGCGGAACCGAAGCTACGGTCCCCTCCATGATCTTCAGAAGCGCCTGTTGCACGCCTTCGCCGCTAACGTCGCGGGTGATCGAGGGGTTGTCGGACTTCCGCGTGATCTTGTCGACTTCGTCGATGTAGACGATCCCGCGCTGTGCCCGTTCAACGTTGTATTCGCTGGCCTGCAGCAGCTTGAGGATGATGTTCTCGACATCCTCACCCACATACCCCGCCTCGGTCAGCGTGGTTGCATCGGCCATCGTGAAGGGCACATCCAGAATCCGCGCCAGCGTCTGTGCCAGCAGGGTCTTTCCGCAACCGGTGGGGCCGATCAGCAGGATGTTCGACTTCGACAGCTCAATGTCGTTCTTCGAGGAATGGTTCAGGCGCTTGTAGTGGTTGTGGACCGCAACCGACAGCACGCGCTTGGCGTGGATCTGGCCGATCACGTAATCGTCCAGCACCTTGCAGATCTCGCGCGGGGTCGGCACGCCGTCCGAGGATTTGAGACCGGTGGTCTTCGTCTCCTCGCGGATGATGTCCATGCAAAGCTCGACGCATTCATCGCAGATGAAGACCGTGGGCCCCGCGATCAGCTTGCGCACCTCATGCTGGCTCTTGCCGCAGAACGAGCAGTAGAGAGTGTTCTTGCTGTCGCCGCCGGTGTTGTTCGCCATCCGCAGTCCTCTAAGCTTTGCAACCAATTCCCTGCGTTGCAGGGTGGGTGCCTGGAGCGAAGTTTAGGCCAAGGCCCAAGGCACCACAATCCGAAAAACCCAGCCGGAAACTCGGCTGGAAAAGGGGCGTCATTTCGACGTATCGTCGGCCTTTCCACGGCTTTCCAGGATCTGGTCGATCAGGCCCCAGGCCTTGGCGTCCTCCGCCGACATGAAGTTGTCGCGCTCCAGCGCCGCCTCGACCGTTTCGTAGGTGTTGCCAGTGTGCTTGACGTAGATCTCGTTCAGGCGGCGCTTGAGCTTAAGCGTCTCTTGCGCGTGGATCATGATGTCGGTCGCCTGGCCCTGATACCCGCCCGAGGGCTGGTGCACCATGATCCGGCTGTTCGGCAGGCTGAAGCGCATGCCCTTTTCGCCTGCGGTCAGCAAAAGCGACCCCATCGAGGCCGCCTGCCCGATCACCAGCGTCGAAATCTTCGGACGGATGTACTGCATGGTGTCGTAGATCGACAGGCCAGCGGTCACGACACCGCCGGGGCTGTTGATGTACATCGAGATTTCCTTGGACGGGTTTTCCGATTCCAGGAACAGAAGCTGGGCGCAGATCAGGCTCGACATCCCGTCGTGGACAGGGCCGCCTAGGAAGATGATCCGCTCTTTGAGCAAGCGGCTGAAAATGTCGTAGGCGCGTTCCCCGCGGCTCGTCTGTTCGACGACCATGGGGACAAGCGTGTTCATGTAGTGCTCAACGGGATCGCGCATCGGTGCCTGCCTCTCGTGTCTTTTTCGAGGAATATCGTCGAAAGTATTGCCAGAGTCTTAGTGGGGTGACACGGGGGCTGCAAGGGCACCCCCTGTCGAAATGCCAATGCGGTGATGCAGCCTTGAAACGGCGCGGAGGACGTCTGGACCCGGCCCCCGTTTCTGCCAAGGTATGACTACGGAATTGACTGCCTGACAGGCATGGGCCAGACGGGTGCGTGCAGCCTTGGCTTAACCGAACCTACGCGCGGCCAGCGCCAAGCGGGCTGCTGCCGTCATGAGGCAGAGACCTCCGAACACCCAGGCCACGGGCACAAAAAGGCCGGGCCAGACCGCAAGAACCGCAAAGCAGAGGATCGTCTCGGTCCCCTCCATGAGCCCGGCGGTGAAGTAGAGCGACTTCTCCCCCCGGCTGCGTGTTTCAAGCCCGCGCTTTTCTGCCAGGACAGCATAACCCAAGAATGTTGCCGCATTGACGTAGAAGCTGAACAGAAGAAACGCCCCCGCCACCCCGTTGGCACCCGGATCGTTCAGCACGAAAGCCAGCGGGATTGCGCCGTAAAAGGTGAAATCGCAGACGATGTCGAGATAGCCGCCAAAGTCTGTCTTGCCGCGCGCCCGGGCCACCGCCCCGTCCAGCCCATCGGCCAACCGGCTTGCCAGCAACACCAGCGCCACCAGGATGCCCGACCACCCGGCCGTGATCATGCCCGCTGACAAAAGCCCGAGCCCCAGCCCAACCAGCGTCACTGCATTTGCCGACGCCCCGCGCGAGGCCAGCCAGCGCCCGCTTTCGTTCAATGGGGCGTCGATCACCCCGCGCATCATCCCGTCCAGCATGGCTCTCCCTCGCTCCGGCCGCATCCTCTCCAGTTGTTCCCCACAATGGAAGTCAACTTTCCGCGCATAGCCCGCGATCCCTCGGCCAGGATTGGCTCACTCTCCCTTTAGGTGAGTGCGCCCAATCCGTTTCACTTCTATTTCACCATATCCGCCACATTCTGCCCGATTCCGGCCCAACTGCTTGGCGATAACCGTACAGCGCCAATCTACGGGGAGTTGCTATGTCTACGCGCCTGACGCTTGCGGTTGTTGCCGCCACTGCCCTGCTCTGCCTCGGCTCTGCCGCCCAGGCCTGTTCGGTTCCTGGCAATGCTGCCGCCATGCAAAAGGAACTCCTCTCCAACCTGAATGCCGAACGCAAGGCGCGCGGGCTTCCGGCACTGGTGCTGTCGGCCAAGTTGGACAAAGCCGCGCAAGGCCATGCCTGCGACAATGCCAAGCGGAAGTCGATCAGCCACACCTCCTCGGACGGCGGTACGCTGAAGACCCGTCTGCGCCGTGTCGGTTATGGGTTCCGCACCGCAGCCGAAAACACTGGCCGCGGCTTTGCCAGCGGCGCCCGTGCCGTCGAGTGGTGGATGAACTCGCCCCACCACAAGGACAACATCCTCTTGCGCAAGGCGCGCGAAGTGGGTGTCGGAATAGCGGTCAGCCCTGCCCCGGACAACAAGCTGCACTGGATCATCGTCGTCGGTGCGTCGAAGTAAACTACCGCGCGATCACCAGTTCCGCCTTCAGCCCCCCTAGGGCTTCGCTTTTCGCCAGCCGCAGCGCGCCGCCGTGGCTTAGCGCGATGTCCGACGCAATCGACAGGCCTAGTCCCACCCCTGCCCCCCGGTTCGGATCGCGTGAGGCGTCCAGCCGGGTGAAGGGCCGCAGAGCCTCGTCCCGCTGACTGGCGGGAATGCCGGGTCCGTTGTCTTCGACCGAGATACGCAAGCTCCGCTCCTGAAAGACCAGCCGCACCTCCACCCGGTCGCCATAGCGCTGCGCGTTGCTGACCAGGTTCTCGACAGCCCGCAAGATGGCCTGTGGGCGCATTTCGACCAGTTCAGCCCGCCCCTCGACCCCGGCCAGACGCACGCCTGTCCCACTCCGGTCAACCAACCCCTGCACCAGAGCCACGGCATCGGTTGGTTCCGAGCCCTCCATTGCGTCGCCCCTGACGAAAGCCAAAAACTCGTCGACCATCCGCTCCATCTGGGTCACATCGGCCTGCAGGGCCGCAACATCGGCATCCTCTGGCATCAGCGACAACGCCAGCCGCATTCTGGTCAGGGGCGTGCGCAGGTCATGGCTCACCCCCGACAGCATCAGCGTCCGCTGTTCGATCTGCCGCTCGATCCGCGCGCGCATGTCAAGAAATGCCCGCCCCGCCGCCCTCACTTCCTGCGCCCCGCGCGGCTTGTACAGGACCGCGCGGCCTTTGCCGAATTCCTCCGCCGCTTCAGCCAGCTTGGTGATCGGCCGAAGCTGCCGACGCAGGAAGAAATACGCGATCACTGTCAGAAGTACCGAAGCGAACACCATCAACACGATCAGCTGATGCGGGTTCGTCGCCGACATGCGGCGACGGCTTACCTCGGCCTGCACCGGACCAAAACGGCTGTCGAACCGCAGATTGACGGTCCGGTCCTCGGCCGTCAGATCGACCGCCACCAGGGCCGGAAGCCTGCCGCGCAGGGTCGCAATGATAGTATCGCCAGACAGGTCGATGGCCACCATCCGATCCTCGACCGGCGCGTTCGGCCCTGCCGGCAGCATCAGCGTGATCTCCAACGCCTCGGCCAGCGGCACAACCCGCGTCCTGGCCTCATCAAGGTTTGCGCTGGCCTCGATTTCGTCCAGAAGAAATGCAAGGTCGATCGCCACCCCTTGCGTCATTTGCCCGGTCACGTCTTCATAGAAGCGCTGGATGAACTCCGTCGAAAAGACCAGCTGAATCGCCAGGATCGGCACGATCAGGATCAGCGCCGCGCGGCCGTAAAGGCCCCTGGGAAGGATACGTTGAACGACAGACATCGCTGCAAAGCCTATCCGCCACGCCCCCCTTTGGAAAGCCGTGCATGACTTCCGACCCGCCCATCCGCAGCCTTCTTGCCCCGAACCCCTCGCCCCTGACTGGCAAAGGCACCAACACCTGGATCGTTGGTGCAACCGATCTTGTCGTGATCGATCCCGGACCCGACATCCCTGCACATCTGGAAGGGATCCTTGCCTCGGTCGGTGCCGGTCAACGGATCAGCCACATCGTCGTGACCCATGCGCATCTTGACCATTCCGCCCTTGCTCCTCGCCTTTCCGCCGGGACCAACGCCCCTGTCCACGCCTTCGGCTCCGCCACCGAGGGGCGAAGCGCCCTGATGACGCGGCTCGCGCCCGGACTTCCGGATCACGGGGAAGGCCTCGACAAATCCTTCGCACCAGATGTGAGGCTTTCGGACCGCCAGACCCTATCCGGACCAGATTGGACGCTGCATGCGATACACACTCCCGGCCATCTTGGCGGTCACCTCTGCCTTGCGCTTGGCGAAACGCTCTTTTCGGGCGATCATGTCATGGGTTGGTCGACCTCGATCGTCTCGCCCCCCGACGGCGACATGGGTGCCTACATGGCCTCGCTGCACCGTCTGGCGGATAGGACGTGGAGCCGCTTCCTTCCCGGCCACGGCGACCCGGTCGACGCACCCGAGCAGCGCCTGCAGGACCTGATCAACCATCGCCAGACACGCGAGGCGCAGCTCTTGACAGCGTTGGCGGACGGCCCGTCCGGTATCCCGGCCCTGACCGCGCGGGTCTACCGTGACATTCCGCACAATCTCTTGCCAGCCGCGGAGAGGAACGTCCTAGCCCATCTCCTTGATCTGGCATCCAGAAACCGCGTTTCGGCCAAACCCGCGCTGCATCCAGACTCCACCTTCTCGCTGATCTGAGGCCCTGCAGATTTTCCAGCATTTGCCCCTTGCCGCCTCATACCGGCCTTGCTATAGACCGCCCCGTGTTCCGGCGTAGCTCAGCGGTAGAGCAGTTGACTGTTAATCAATTGGTCGTAGGTTCGATCCCTACCGCCGGAGCCAATAAATCCAAACTTTTCAGTGTGATTGGCGACTGACATTCTCGGTCTCCTATCTTGGTTTCCGATCTGTCACCGGATTTGTCACTTGTCGCCAACCAGCTTCAGCTGAGGTTCTTGGCCTACAAGGGTAATGACATCCCCGATGACAGGGCGTGGGAAGTCGCCCGAGTGCAAGACCGCCATTATCCGGTGATCTAGGGTCGCGCCCGGACCGAGGTGCAGCGCCATTGCAAGCGATTGGCCAGCTTGGACTATTTTCCCAGAATCATGGTCCGTGGTGGTCAGAGGGACGAGAAGGCGATCATCCACCACCGAAAAGCGGGTGTCCGCAGAGACTGCGCTCATTGGAATGGGTTCACCGTTCGGCCTCTTGCCGCGCGCACGCAGAGCTTTGCCGAAGAAGAACGCGACCACCTTCGCATCTTCAAAGTGGAACTCGAACCGGTCACCTATCTGCTAGGCAGCATGCCAAAGAGTCAACATGGCGTTTAGTCCTGCTTGCTGCAGCCCGGGATCGACGATGGGCCGCAGCTTCAAGACGATTGGCTCAGGTTTGCAGCGAGCGCGGAGTGACGTTTTAGCCGTCGGGATCGGCCCTTAGCGGACCGTCGGCACCTCCTTCTCTCGCTGCACTTCTTGGGGTCCATCCGTCAATTCAGCCTAGCTCGGGAGAGCTCGGCTTCAAGGTTTGTGAGCGGCGAGAGGTATAGCCCAGCCCGATCCCCGAAATTACAAGCAATGCCCCAAGTAGTTGTGACGCCGTCAGATACTGGTCAAGCCAGATCCACCCCAACACGACTGCTGAGACCGGACTGAGCATCCCTAACATCGCCGTCACGCCGGGTCCAAGGCGCACGACGCCACGCAGCCAGAACCAGTATGTCGCCGCAGCGCCCACGAGACCAAGCCAAGCCAGACCAGCTAGGTTGGTCGTCGTCAGGGGCGGCAGGGGCGGCTCAATCAGCAGGGCGATCGGGACCAGTAGCAACCCTCCCGCGGTCAACTGCCATGCGGCAAAGGTTAAGATCGCGACCGGCGGTTGCCACTTCCGACTGAGGACGGTTCCTGCCGCCATAGAAACCGTGCCTGCCAGCGCCGCCACGATGCCAAGGAGATCGTAGCCCGATGCCGGACCCAGAAGGAGGAGTGCCACGCCTCCGACACCCAGCACCGCCGCGATGATGGCAATGGCGACGATGGGTGTGCCGAGGAGCCAGCGGGAGAAACCGATGACCATCAGGGCCTGAAGTGCGCCTATCGTCGCTGCTGCGCCTCCGGGAAGCCGGTAGGCCGCGATGAACAGGAAGGCCCAGAAGATGGCGAAGTTCAGCGCGCCCAGGACAAGGACCCGGCCCAGCCACTCCCGCGGCGGGAAGACCCGGGTGATCGCAAGGAGAAGTAGCCCCGCCGGGAGAGCGCGCAGAGCCGCCACCGTCAGCGGATACCCCGGCGGCAGGGCTTCGGTGGTGACGATGTAGGTGCTGCCCCAGACGATCGGGGCAATGGCGGTCAGGGCAAGGTCGAGCGCGCGGGGCATGGGAGACTTGCGTCAGATGGGGCGCAGGGTCGGCAGGACACGGGGCACCAAGGCCCCGTCGATCCCAACGTCGCGGGCAAGATGTGGACCAAGCCGGTTGGCCAGTTTGGTCAGCTCAGCCTGCAAGGCGCGCTGCTGCCACGAGCGGGCGATAGATCTCAGCATGATGCTCTCCCCCCTTCCGGTCAGGCGGCCAGCCGCGCAGCGGTGCCGGCGGTCAGGCGGGCGGCAATGTCGGAGACATGGGCGCCAAGGAACCGGGCGCCGGCAAGTTCAGTCGCGTTGGGGCTGAACCCGCCGTCTGCGCCCGCGATGGTCCCCGCACCATAGGGCGCGCCGCCGATGATGCCGTCGCCTGAGGTCTGCCCGGCAAAGCTGTAGGGCAGCCCCGCGATCAAGAGGCCGAAGTGCTGCAGCGCGATCTGGGTGGAGAGCATCGTCGCCTCGTGCCCGCCGTGCTGCGAGCCGGTGGAGACGAAGACCCCGGCCACCTTGCCGACCAACGCGTTCCGCATCCAGAGGCCGCCGGCCTGGTCGATGAACTGCTTCATCTGCCCGGCCATCAGGCCGAAGCGAGTGGGCGTGCCGAAGAGGATGCCGTCGTAACCGGCCAGATCGGCGGGCGCGGCGGCGGGGGTGTCATCCTCGACGAAGCCGGCGCTCTTGCGGACATCTTCGGGCACCGTCTCGGGGATGCGACGGACGTCGACTGCGGTTCCTGGCACGGTCCGGGCACCTTCGGCCACGGCATCGGCCAGGGTCCGGACATGGCCGTAGCTGGAATAGTAAAGCACGAGTATGCGGGTCATCTGATCCTCACTGGCAGGGGTTTCTCTGCGGGTAGGATCGGTGCTGGGGGGCGCGGGAAACATCGCTTGCGGCGCAAGACAGTCTTTACGAGGAAGAGGGTAGTTCCCCGGCCAGCGCCTGTTCCAGATGGTCGAGGAAGGCGGCGATCCGCAGGTCTTTGGATGGGCTGGCCGCCGCGATCGCCCAAATCTCGCGCGGGGGGAGCGCGAAACTGGGCAGGACGCGGGTGAGGGCGCCAGAGGCTTCGGGCGCGCGGGAGATGAAGTCGGGCAGCGTGCCCAACCCGCAACCTGCGATCAGAAGGTCACGCAGGAGGAAGCTGCTGCTGACCCGCGCCCAAGGGTCGACGGCGACGGTGCAGGCCCCGTCCGGGCCGCGAAGGTCCCAACTCGTCAGGTGTTCCGACAGAAGGTAGCCCACCACGTCATGCCGGGCGATGTCGTCAGGCGTCGTGGGCGACCCTCGTTCGGCCAGATAGGCGGGAGAGGCGAAGAT
Organism: Paracoccaceae bacterium; assembly: GCA_046305855.1. Classification (GTDB taxonomy): domain Bacteria; phylum Pseudomonadota; class Alphaproteobacteria; order Rhodobacterales; family Rhodobacteraceae; genus Tabrizicola. The sequence continues at coordinate 13,673 of JBKDYO010000006.1, read as the reverse complement.
GCCGACCTGAACCGCGCCGATCCGGCGGGCCCGAAGCGTGGAGTCCTTCAGGCTGGACCGGATGCGCAGGGTAAGGTCGAAGCCGCCCTCGACCATGTCGACCACCCGGTCGTCCAGCGTCAGGCTGACCCGCAGGTCGGGGTATTTCCGGAAGAAGGCGGGTAGCATGGGGCCGACGACCAACTGCCCGAAGGACGAGGGCGCATTGATCCGCAGGTGGCCGACGACCGCCCGGGCGCTTTCCCGGATCCTGTCCTCGACGCGGTGGACGGCGTCGAGGATGTCCTTCGCCTCGTCGTAGTAGACCCGGCCCGCCTGGGTCAGCGACATGCTGCGGGTGGTGCGGGTGATCAGCGTGGTGCCGAGGCTGTCTTCCAGAAGTCGCAACTCGCGACTAAGGAGCGCGGAGGAGACGCCCAGATCCTCGGCAGCACGGGCGAAGCTGCCGCGATCGACAATGCGGCAGAAGGCCTGCATGACCGACAGCTTGTCCATCTTCCCGTCCCGACCCAGTCAAACTGCAGGACGTAGAATGATGGGTGGATGTTCTGCGGGCAAGGCGGATGATCGATCGTGAGATGTATCGGGGGTATGCGGGCTGTCGATGCCGATGTCACGGGCGAGGTGCGTGCCGAGACGCAGGGCGAGCGCGGCCCTGGCTTTTTCGTGGGAATAGATGCGCCAGGCGCGGGCGAGATGGGTCAGCATTTCAGGGTCCTTTCGACCAGATGGGGTCTCTGTTGAATTGGGAGGGATATCTCCGCGCCCCGGTTGGCAGTGGCGCGGAGGTCGTTTGTCAGCCGACTGGAACGTCGGCAGCGGCGGCCCCACCGCGCACGAAGATCAGCGAGGCGAGGGCGGCAAGTCCGGCGACCATGGCCGCACCGATGAAGGCGGTCTGGTAGCCCGCGAGCATCGCGTCGGGTTCGCCCTGCATCGAGGCGGCGAGCGAGACCATCACGGCAAGGCCGAGGGCCGAGCCGACCTGGTAGGTCGTGTTGATCAGGCCGGAGGCGAGTCCCATGTCCTGCGGCGCTGCGCCGCCCATGCCGGTCATGGTGGCCGGGATATAGGCCAGAGACATGCCGACGGCGGCCAACAGCGACAGAGGCAGCACGTTCGCCGCGAAGGTCCCGTCAGCGGGCAGGCCTGCGAAGAGGGCAAGCGACAGCGCCAGGGCCAGAAGGCCCGTCACCAGAACTGGCTTCACTCCGAAGCGGCCGATCAGTGGCCCGGTCAGGCGGACCATCATCACCATGATGACCAGCGTCATCGGCAGAAGCGCGAGGCCCGAGCCGAAGGCCGACAGGTTCAACACGGTCTGCAGATAAAGGTTCAGGAAGAACCACAGCGGGATCCAGGCCGCGCCAAGGAGCGCCATCACCAGGTTGCCAGCGGCCAGCCCCGGCGCGCGGAAAATGCGCAGCGGCAGAAGCGGGCTATTCGAAGTCGTCTGCAGCCAGAGGAAAGCCACCAGAAGGACCGCCGCCAAGGCCAGAAGGCCCAGCGTCTGCGGGACGAACCAGCCCACATGCTCGCCCGTCACGATGGCATAGACTGCCGCCACGATGGACCCGGTCACGAGGGCGGAGTCGATCAGGCCGATCTTGCCTCGGGTGCCGGGAATGGCGCGCAGGACGGAAGGCCCGGCGGCGAGGACGGCAAGGCCCAAGGGAAGGTTGATGAGGAAAGTCCAGGACCAGCTCATCCATTCGGTGATGACGCCGCCCAGGAAGACGCCTGCGGTGCCGCCGGCGGCGGCAGAGGCGCCCCAGAAGCCGAAAGCCTTGCCAAGCTCGGCAGGCTGGCCGCCGAAAAGGCGCATCAGGATGGTCAGTGCGGCGGGGGCGATCAGGGCCGCGCCGACGCCTTGCAGGGCGCGGCCCGTCAGCAGCACTTCCTGGCTGCCGGCTAGACCAGCCACGGCCGAGGCGCCGGTCAGGATGGCGAAGCCCCACAGGAAGATGCGGCGCGCGCCGAAGACGTCGGCGAGCTTGCCGCCCAGAAGGAGAAGACCGCCGAAGGCGATGACATAGGCGTTGAAAATCCAGCTCAGACCTTCGTCGGTGAAGCCGAGGTCAACCTGAATGGCGGGCAGGGCCACGCCGATGATGGAGGTGTCGAGGATCACGATGAACTGCGCGGCGCAAAGCAGCGCCAGCGCCTTCCACCGCTTGGGATCGAGTGAGGGTTTCATGGGTTTCAGTCCTTTGAAGACAGCGGTTGAGCCGGTGCGAATCGCCCGGTCCCCCCTGTCGTCGTGGTTCCAACGCTGTCAGGGTCAAGCACCCGGTCCGAAGTTTTTTTCAGGGTGGGGGTGTTGACCTTCCAACACTGGAAAACCCCATCTCGGCGCAACGGCACCTTTGCCGACTGTGATGAAAGGACCTGAAAATGCTTGAACTGACCCTTCCCGGAATGACCTGCGGCGGCTGCGCCCGGGGCGTGACCGCCGCGATCAAATCCGTCGATCCGGCGGCTGAGGTCGTGACCGATGTCCCCGCCCGCAGCGTGCGGATCGAGACTTCGGCCAAGCCCGAAGCCATCAAGGCCGCTGTGGCCGAGGCGGGTTACACCGCTGCCTGAAGCCGCGTCCAAGGGGTAGACGGAGCGGGCCGGGAACCATTTCCCGGCCCGTTTCCTTTCCTGGACAGTGCCGCGACAAGGCGCTTGACCCTGACATCGTTGGAAGCCCCAGAACCCGATTCGACGCATCACGCATCGAAAGGATTCTCACCATGAAGGACGTCATCGAAATCCCCTCCCTTGCCCCGGTGGACAGCCTTGGCATCACCGGCATGACATGCGCCTCTTGCGTGGCCCGGGTCGAGAAGGCCATCGCCAGGGTTCCCGGGGTGGCCTCGGCCTCGGTCAACCTGGCAACAGAACGGGCCGAGATCCGCTACGACGGCGCGCCTGTGCGCGAGGCGGTCGTCGCGGCGGTCCGGGGCACCGGCTACGATATCGAGGCCGCGACGCTGGAGGTCGGGATCGAGGGCATGACCTGTGCCTCCTGCGTGCTGCGGGTGGAAAAGGCGATTGCCGCGGTGCCGGGCGTGCTGTCGGCCTCGGTCAACCTGGCGACCGAACGCGCGACAATCCAGGCCGCCGACGGCTCTGCCACAATGACCAAGGCCATCGAGGCCGCGATCCGCGGGGCGGGGTATGAGCCGCAGGCGGCGAAGGTCGATGCCACTGACAAGGCCGCGGCGCGCGAGGAAGAGCAGGGCCGCCTGAAGCGCGACCTTCTGATCGCGGGCGGACTGACCCTGCCGATATTCCTTCTGGAGATGGGCAGCCACCTGATCCCGGCGCTGCATCACTGGCTGGCGATGAGCGTGGGGCGGACGCCACTTTACCTTCTCTACTTCGCGCTGGCGACCATCGTGCAGTTCGGTCCCGGCCTGCGCTTCTACCGCAAGGGCGTTCCGGCACTGCTGCGGATGGCGCCCGACATGAACTCGCTGGTCGTACTCGGCTCCACCGCCGCCTGGGCCTATTCGGTCGTGGCGACCTTTGCGCCGGGGCTGCTGCCGCAGGGCACGGCGAACGTTTATTTCGAGGCCTCGGCAGTCATCGTCACGCTGATCCTGCTGGGCCGATTCCTGGAGGCCAAGGCCAAGGGCCGCACTTCCGAGGCGATCAGCCGGTTGATGGGCCTTCAGGCCAAGACCGCCCGCGTCCAGCGCGGGGCGGAGTTCGTCGATGTCGCACTGGACGAGGTGCAGCCGGGCGACGTCGTCCAGGTTCGGCCCGGCGACCGGGTGCCGGTTGACGGCACGGTGCTGGCGGGGTCCTCTTTCGTGGACGAAGCGATGATCTCTGGCGAGCCGGTGCCTGTGATGAAGTCCGAAGGTGCGTCGGTCACGGGCGGCACGATCAACAAGACCGGCAGCTTCACCTACCGGGCCGAAAAGGTCGGGGCGGACATGATGCTGTCGCAGATCATCCGCATGGTCCAAAGCGCGCAAGGGGCGAAGCTGCCGATCCAGGCGCTGGTCGACAAGGTCACGGCCTGGTTCGTGCCCGCCGTGATGCTGGCCGCTGCGCTGACCTTCGGCGTCTGGTGGATCTGGGGTCCCGACTCGGCGATCACCTTCGCCCTGATCAACGCAGTCGCCGTTCTGATCATCGCCTGCCCCTGTGCGATGGGCCTAGCCACCCCGACCTCGATCATGGTCGGCACCGGGCGGGCGGCGGAACTGGGGGTCCTCTTTCGCAACGGCGAGGCGCTGCAAAGCCTGACCTCGGTCGACGTGGTTGCGCTGGACAAGACGGGCACGCTGACCGAAGGGCGGCCCTTGCTCACGGACCTCATCCTCGCCCCCGGTTTCTCGCGCTCGGACGTGCTGGCGCTGGTCGCGGCGGCCGAAGCGGGGTCGGAGCATCCGGTCGCGACGGCCATTGTCGATGCGGCACGGAGCGAGGGGCTGATCTTGGCCGAGGCCGATGCCTTCGAGGCAATCCCCGGCTACGGCATCCGGGCCAGCGTGGGCGACCGGCGGGTCGAGGTGGGGGCCGACAGGTTCATGACCTCGCTTGGACTAAAGACCGCCGGCTTTGCCCAGACTGCGGCTGTGCTGGCAAGCCGCGCGCGGACCCCGCTTTACGTCGCCATCGACGGTAAGGTCGCCGGCCTGATCGCAGTGGCCGATCCGAGCAAGCCGACGACCCCTGCGGCCATCGCGGCGCTGCACAAGTTGGGCCTGAAGGTCGCGATGATCACCGGCGACAACCGGCGCACGGCCGAGGCCATCGCACGGGAATTGGGGATCGACGAGGTTGTGGCCGAGGTCCTGCCCGAGGGCAAGGTGGCCGCGCTGAAGGCGCTGCGCGAGGGGGGCCGCAAGGTGGCTTTCGTCGGCGACGGGATCAACGACGCCCCGGCGCTGGCCGAGGCGGATGTGGGCCTGGCTGTCGGAACCGGCACTGATGTCGCCATCGAAAGCGCGGATGTGGTGCTGATGGGTGGTGACATCGGGGGTGTGCCGAAGGCCATCGGCCTGTCGCGGGCCACGCTGCGCAACATCCGGCAGAACCTGTTCTGGGCCTTCGCCTACAACGCCGCCCTGATCCCGGTCGCGGCGGGGGCGCTGTATCCCGTGAACGGCACGCTTCTGTCGCCGATGCTGGCCGCGGGCGCGATGGCGCTGTCCTCGGTCTTCGTCCTCGGCAACGCGCTGCGACTGAAGCGCTTTGCCCCTGCTAACCCGGCGCGTCCTGCGCCGGGAGAGGCATTGTCCGCGCAAACCCTGTCCTGAAAGGAGGCACCGATGTCCCACTCCCATGTCGAGATCTACACCACGCCCACCTGCCCCGACTGCGCCACGCTCAAGCGCTGGCTGACGGCCCAGGGCGTCCACTATGTCGAGCGTGACCTGACCAACCCCCGCATTGCAGACGAGGCGCGCCGCCGCACCGGCCTGCGGATCGCGCCGATCTCCGTGGTCGATGGCAAGGCAATCTGGGGCACGGCGGCCGAGCAGCTGCCGCGCCTTAGGCGGCTTCTGGCCGCCGATCACGCCTTTTGAGGCCGAACTCCAATTCGGGCTTGACCTTCCAACGATGGAAAGGCGCAGGCTTCTCGTAGTCACCCAGAAGGGAGATGAGTCATGAACATCGGGGATATCGCGAAGGCCACCGGAATTTCGGCCAAGATGATCCGCTATTATGAGGAAACCGGCCTGATCCGCCCCGCCACACGGGCGATGTCGGGCTACCGGGTCTACTCGGACAACGACCTGCAGACGCTGCGCTTTGTCCGTCGGGCCCGCGACCTCGGCTTCACGGTCAAGCAGATCGACGATCTCCTGACCCTTTGGCGCGACCGCACCCGGGCCAGCGCCAGCGTGAAGGAGATCGCGATGGGCCATGTCGCGGCGCTGGAGAAGAAGATGCAAGAGCTGAAGGACATGTCCGACACGCTGCTGCACCTGGCCTCGCACTGCCACGGCGACGACCGGCCCGACTGCCCGATCCTGAAGACGCTGGGCAGCACCGACGCCGTGGCCCCGCTTCCAAAGACGCGCGACCGGCGAAAGACGCGGGCCTTCGACCGCGTTCGTTGACGTCCCAGATCAAGATGGAGGTCGCCATGACCCACGATCACAGCCATGCGCACGGAATCTACACCTGTCCGATGCACCCCGAGGTGCGACAGCACGGACCGGGGAACTGCCCGAAATGCGGCATGACGCTGGTTCCGGTCGAAGAGCCCGCACTCACGGCAAAGTCCGTGGCGCCGGGCAGCCTCGACAAGGTGCCCGAGGGCTGGCGCGGGGTAGTCTACACCTGCCCGATGCACCCCGAGGTGCGGCAGACCGAACCCGGCTCTTGCCCGATCTGCGGCATGGGGCTGGAGAGGGACGCGACCGGCGCGCTGGACGAAGGCCCGAACCCCGAGCTTGTGGATTTCACCCGCCGGATGTGGGTGGGGGTCGCGCTGACGCTACCGCTCCTCGTCCTCGGCATGGGGCCTCTGGTCGGGCTGGGTTGGGTCCGCGAGATCTTCGGCGAGAAGCAGTCGATGTGGATCGAGTTGGCGCTTGGAACCCCGGTTGTCATGTGGTGTGGCTGGCCCTTCCTGGTGCGTGGCTGGGTATCCTTCCGGACCTGGCGGCTGAACATGTTCAGCCTGATCGCGATGGGGGTGCTTGCCGCCTGGACGTTCAGCGTGGTGGGCGTATTTGCACCACATATCTTCCCGGACGGTTTCCGGGACGAGCATGGCCATGTCGGCCTTTATTTCGAGGCAGCGGCGGTGATCATCACCCTGGTCCTCTTGGGGCAGGTGATGGAGCTGCAGGCGCGGGAGGGAACGGGCCGCGCCATCCGGGCGCTGCTGGACTTGGCGGCGAAGACTGCGCGGGTGATCCGGCCCGACGGGTCGGAGGTTGAGTTGCCGCTGGAAGAGGTTCAGGTCGGCGACCATCTGCGGGTCCGGCCGGGCGAAAAGGTCCCGGTCGACGGGGTCGTGATCGAGGGGCGATCCTCGGTCGACGAAAGCATGATTTCTGGCGAGCCGGTTCCGGTCGAGAAAGTCTCTGACGACCCGGTGACGGGGGCCACGATCAATGGCACCGGTGCGCTGGTGATCCGGGCGACGCGGGTCGGGGAGGATACGCTGCTCAGCCAGATCGTCGAGATGGTCGCCAAGGCGCAAAGGTCGCGTGCGCCGATCCAGAAATACGCCGACTACGTCGCGGGATTGTTCGTGCCCGCAGTCATGGCTGTGGCGGTTCTGGCATTCCTCACCTGGGCCATCTGGGGGCCGGAACCGTCGCTCTCTTACGGCTTGGTCGCAGCTGTCTCTGTCCTGATCATCGCCTGCCCCTGCGCGCTTGGGCTGGCGACGCCGATGTCGATCATGACCGCCACCGGGCGCGGCGCGCAGGCTGGGGTGCTGATCAAGAATGCCGAGGCGCTGGAGCGGTTCGAGGAGATCGACACGCTGATCGTCGACAAGACCGGCACCCTGACCGAGGGCAAGCCCCGGCTGATCGCGGTCCTGCCCGAACCAGGCCATGACGAGGCCGAAGTTCTCCGCCTCGCCGCCTCGCTGGAGCGCGGGTCCGAGCATCCGCTGGCCGAAGCCATCGTGCGCGGGGCCGAGGAACGAGGCGTGCCAATGGTCGAGGCGAGCGATTTCGAGGCGATCACCGGCAAGGGCGTGAAGGGCGTCGTCGATGGCCGTCCGGTCGCGCTTGGCAACCTGCGGCTGGTGCAGGACATGGGCCTCAGCGGCGAGGCTCTGGTCGCCAAGGCCGACGCCCGCCGCGACCAGGGCGAGACGGTGATGTTCGTCGTGCTGGACGGGACGGTGGCGGGTTTGGTCAGCGTGGCCGACCCGGTAAAGGAGAGCACTCCCGCGGCGCTGAAGGCACTGCATGATCAGGGTCTGCGGATCATCATGGCGACCGGCGACAACGCCCGCACGGCGCAGGCCGTCGCCGCGCGCCTCGGGATCGACGAGATCCGCGCCGATGTGTTGCCGCAGGACAAGGCCCGCATTGTCCGCGAGTTGCAGGAAGCCGGACACCGCGTGGCGATGGCAGGGGACGGGGTCAACGACGCCCCCGCGCTGGCGCAGGCCGACGTGGGCATCGCGATGGGGACCGGGGCGGACGTGGCGATCGAAAGTGCGGGGTTCACGCTGGTGAAAGGCAACCTCGACGGCATCGTCCGGGCGCGCAAACTTTCCCGCGCAACGATGCGCAACATCCGGCAGAACCTGTTCTTCGCGCTGATCTACAACGCGGCGGGCCTGCCGGTGGCGGCGGGTCTGCTTTATCCCTTCACCGGCATCCTGATCGGCCCGATCTTCGCGGCTTTCGCGATGAGCGCCTCGTCCCTCTCGGTCGTGCTGAACGCGCTGCGGCTGAGGCGGGCAAGTATCTGATCCCGCGTGCCGGAAAATCTTGGCCAGGGTCTTGACCTTCCCACGGTGGGAAGCCTCATCTTCAGACAAGAAAGGCCGGAACGGATCCGGCCCAAGGAGACCAACCGATGCTATCCCTGCATATCCCCAACATGAACTGCGGCGGCTGCGCCCGGGGCGTCACGGCCGCGATCCAGGCGGTGGACGCCGAAGCCCGGCTCAATCCGGACATTCCCGCCCGCACCATCGCGGTCGAAACCAGACTGCCCGAGGCCGCCGTCCGCGCGGCGCTGGCCGAGGCGGGGTTCGCCCCGGCCTGACGCCGCACAAGAAAAAGTCCGGGGGCGCGAGGGATTGATCCTGGTCATGCCCGCCCCCAAAGGAAGCTGCCAACCTGCGCCAAGAAAGGAAGACTGACCGGTGCTGCGAGTTCTGGCCCTGCTCTGCGCGTTCGCCCTGCTACTGGCCCCCTTGGGCCCGGCGCAGGCCAACCCGGCATGCGCGGCGGTGTCGCAGGACGCGGTCCATGCCGCGCATGGGCCTGACCATAAGATGCCGGTGTCTGGTCATGCGAGCCAGGGCTGCAAGCAGCTTTGCGCAATCGTGGGCCTTCTGGCACCGGCCGAGCCGGTTCTGGAGCCGTTCCTGATCGGGGCCCAGTCTCCGCGTGCTGTTGTACGCTTGCTGGACTCCCGGCTGCCGGACCCATCGGAACGCCCGCCGAAACACCTGATCTGACCTTCTTCCCCTTCAGATCAGCGCCTCTTGGCGTCAACAGTTTCGGAGCAATGAACATGCAATCCCTTTCTCGTCGCGGCTTTCTCGCCGCCAGCGCGGCCCTTGCCGCCCCCCTTCTTCTTCCGCGCAACTTGCGGGCCGAAACGCCCTTGCGCAGCCTGCGCGCCACAACCCGCACCCTGGACATCGGCGGTCGGGCCGTCAGCGTTAAGGGCATCCTGGATGACCAGGGTCGAAGCGGCCTTGTCCTGAACCCGGGCGAGGCTTTCCGCGTCGATCTGGTGAACGAACTGGACAGTCCCACTATCATTCACTGGCACGGCCAGATCCCTCCCAACGCTCAGGACGGCGTGCCCGACATGCCGCAGCCCGCGCTCGTTGCGGGGGAACGGCGGTCCTTCGACTTCGCCGCCACGCCCGGCACGCACTGGATGCATTCGCATATCCCGGTGCAGGAGATGGAGCTGCTGGCCGCGCCCCTGATCGTGCGGCGGCCCGAGGACCTGGCTGCCGACCGGCAGGAGGTGGTGATCCTGCTCCACGACCTCAGTTTCCGGCCCGCCGAGGAGGTGTTGGCCGAGATCACCGGCGGCAAGAGCGGCATGGCGCATGACATGGGCGGAATGGACATGGGCGGGATGGGCCACGACATGTCCGGCATTATGGACGGCGGAATGATGGGAGGCATGTCGATGGGGGCGATGGACCTCAACGACTTCAACTTCGACGCCTATCTCGCCAATGACCGGACGCTTGACGATCCCGAGGTCGTGGCGGTGGACAAGGGCGGCAAGGTGCTGCTCCGCATCATCAACGGCTCGGCTGCGACGGTGTTCTGGATTGATACCGGTGCGCTGCAGGGCCGGGCGGTGGCCACCGATGGAAATCCGATCCAGCCGTTCGCGGGCACGCGCTTCGGCCTCGCAATGGGCCAGCGGCTGGACATCGAGCTGGAGCTGCCTGCTGAAGGCGGGGCATTCCCGATCCTCGCGCTGCGCGAAGGTGCGGTAGAGCGGACGGGGATCATCCTCGCCAGCAAGGGTGCGGCGGTAGAGCGGATCGCTGCGACCTCGGAGGCCGCACATCCGGCGTTTTCGAGTGACCTTGAGCAGGAGGCGAGGTTCCGCGCGCTGACTCCACTGGCCGACCGCGCATTGGGTCGCAGCGACAGTCTGATGCTGGGCGGGTCGATGATGCCCTATCTCTGGACCATCGACGGCCAAAGCTGGGGCACCCACCGACTAGTCGAGGCCCGATCAGGCGAACGGGTAAAGCTGACCTTCCACAACATGTCGATGATGGCCCACCCGATGCACCTGCACGGCCATCATTTCCAGGTCGTCGCCCTGAACGGCCGTGCAATCGCAGGTGCCCTGCGCGACACGATCCATGTGCCGCCGATGAGCATGGTCACCGTTGCGCTCGACGCAGGTGAGGCCGCACGATGGATGCTCCACTGCCACCACATGCCTCACCTTGCCACCGGCATGATGACCGAGTTCTCGGTGTCGGCATGAAAGGGACACAAAGCATGCTTCGCCTGGGTCTGATCGCCTTCCTTGCCACGCCCGTCGCCGCGCAGGAGACTTTGCCGCTGTCCGACCTCATGGAAGCTACCCATGTGCACGGGATCGGCCCCGGCGTAGGGGGCTTCGACAGCCTGACGCATGCAACCCACAACGGCCTTTGGGCCGTTGATCTGGAAAGTGACACAGCGACGCGGCTGGGGCAGTCGCGGGATGACTTAATGGGTTACTCGGTGGTCCCGGGCAGCACCGGCACGGCCTTCGCCAGTGGCCATCCCGCGACAGGAGAGAACCTGGGGATCATCCAGACCGAAGATGCCGAGCAGACATAGGCCCATGTCTCGGATGGGCTGGACGGGCCAGTCGACTTCCACAACATGGAGGTCAGCAGAGCCGACCCTGCAGTGATCTGCGGCATCGGTCATGACGGCCGGATCCAGCGAAGCACGGATGGCGGGCAGACCTGGCAAGCATCGGGCCAGGCCCCGGAAAGGCTGATCGACATCGCCACCTCCCCGGTCGACGTCGCGCTGCTCTACGCAGCAACCGAGGCGGGCCTGTTCATTAGCCCCGACAAGGGCGCAACCTGGACGCCGGTGATCGAGGGCGTGCCGGTGTCGACCGTGGATTCCGGGGCAGATGGCGTCGTCCGGGTGGTCGACTTGGGGCACGGTCTGACCACTGTCGGCATTGGCGGAGAGATCACCCCGGTGTTCGGCGCCCTGCCAGACGGCTATCTACTGTTCCTCACTACCACATCGCTCGATCCCCTAGGTCTGGCTGCACTCTCGGCAAATGGGAGGCTGGTCGTCTCGGACGACGCGGGCGTCACCTGGACCGATGTCCTGATGAGCAAGTAAGCGATGACCTTGCCCGCCTTCTCGCCTCCAAAAGGGCGGACCATCCTGCGCTTCCTGATTGCGATGGCGGCGGGCAACCTCCTGTGGGAGTTGGGGCACATGCCGCTGTACACCCTCTGGGTCGAGGGCACCTGGGGCGAGAGCGCCTATGCCGTCCTGCACTGCACAGTCGGTGACGTGATGATCGCAGGCATCAGCCTACTTCTGTCGCTGGCCTTCATCGGCCGATCCGCCTGGCCGCGCGCGCGATTCTGTGCCGTTGCCGTGGCCACTATCCTTATGGCCCTGAGCTATACCGTCTTCTCGGAATGGCTGAACACCGAGGTCAGGGACAGCTGGGCCTACCGCGAGGCGATGCCCCGCCTGCCGGGACTCGGCGTCGGTCTGACCCCGATCTTGCAGTGGATCGTTGTACCGGTTCTGGCATTCTGCTGGGCTGAGCCGTGGGGCGTAAGGGAGTAGTCCCGGAGGCCGCACGACCCCTTCAAAACGAGGGCCAGGCCTTTGGTGACAGACTTTGGGAAGGCCTCCTTTACTCCAAAGGCAGACGTTCATTTTACGAACGCAAATGACTGCTTTCCGCCCTTTGCTGCGACGCGGTACCTTGAGTGTGGTATCCTGTTCGGGTCGGCTTGTCCGAAGAAGGGTGGGTCCGGTGGACAGGAGGCATTTCCATGTCCATTGATCTTCTTCCTGCCCTCCGTCCTGACCGCGTCGCCTGGAACAAGGGCCGCATCATCGGTCAGAAACGACCCCTGCTGCCCCGACATGTCTGGTCCATCAGGGTTCGCCTCGAGATGGCAGGCAACACGCGCGACCTCGCGCTGTTCAACCTAGCCGTCGACAGCAAGCTGAGAGGCTGCGACTTGGTGAGCATCCGGGTCACTGATGTTTTCGCGGCTGGGCACGCGAAAGAGCGCGCATCGATCGTGCAGAGCAAGACGGGTAAGCCGGTCCGGTTCGAGATCACCGAGACCACCCGCCTGTCCCTCGAACGGTGGGTCAGCGATGCCGAGATGACCGGCCTTGAGTTCCTGTGGCCAAGCCGGCTCCACGGCAGCCCGCACCTGTCTACCCGTCAGTATGCGCGGATCGTTCGTGGCTGGGTCACTTCGCTCGGTCTCGAGCCGAGCGCGTATGGCACTCATACAATGCGCCGGACCAAGGTGGCGCAGATCTACAAGAAGACAGGGAACCTGCGCGCTGTCCAACTACTGCTTGGGCACACGAAGATGGACAGCACAGTGCGCTACCTCGGCGTCGATCTTGAGGACGCCTTGACACTCTCGGAGGGGGTCGACCTGTAGACGCCTGCCCCGACCGGCATACTAGGTGCCGGTCGGCCCACTGCGGACACTGGGCTTGATTGCTGGCACTGCCAAACCCGCCCTTTATCGCGTTCGCTCTGCTTCATTGCTCGTTCGCTGGCAAACAGTGCATCGGAACGAGCAATAAGGTTCCGATAACACTTCTGGGACCTTCAGCTCCTGTTGTGTTTTTCACTCCTCGCGGAGCGCACGTTCGTACTGGTCCACAAGTGGTCGCACGAAGTAGGCCAATGCCGTCTGCTCTTGCGTCGTGAGATAGACTTCAACCGGCATGCCGGGCATCAGGTCTAGCCCTGCAAGCTTTTCCAGCTCGCCATCTGCAAGCTTGACGTTCCCGCTGTAGAACGGCGGCATGTCCGGAGCGGCAGAACTTGTCGCGGGCGAGATGTAGCTGACAGTTGCCTGCAGTTCCGGCGTCGTCCGGTGGTTGAAGGCCGAGAAACGGACCCGGGCGGTCTGGCCAAGGTAGATCTGGTCGATCGCGGTCAGGGGCAGCTGGACCTCGATGCTAAGCTTGGCGCTTTCCGGAACGATGGTTGCCAGAACCTCGGCCGGGGTGATGACCCCGCCAACCGTGTAGACCGAAAGTTCGTTGATGCGCCCGGAGATCGGGGCCTTGATGTCGGTGCGCTGCAGCCGGTCCTCGACCGCGGTGAGGCGGTCGGTCAGTTCCTGGATGCGCGATTCGACCACCACCAGCTCCTTCTGCGCCTCGGTCCGGGCGACTTCGTCGATCGCGAGGATGCGCATCTGCACCTCGCTGATCCGCGACCGGGACCGGGCGATGTTGGCGTCGATCTCGCCAAGGCGGCCCCGAAGCTGGGTGATCTCGCGCGCGACCTCA
>JBKDYO010000005.1:0-10605 GCA_046305855.1 Paracoccaceae bacterium | reverse complement strand
GCCGCGCCGGATTGCGGGCGCTGCCAGCCGAAACCTGTAGCGTGCGGCGTCTGGTAGAAGCGATTGGGGGCGGTGACCGGGCCGATGCGGACAGGCTCGAACAGGATGTCGTATCGCGGATCGCGGGGCATCGGGCGGCCTTCTTGACTGCCCGGACAGTAGGGGCGGGCAAGAACCTGCGTCAAGCCGCTGCCGCTTGGGTGCTGTCAGAACGGCAGGCTTAGCTGGTTTCGGGCCAGCGCCTGCTGTGGGCGCGGCTTGCCCGAACGCCGGACCGATCGGCTGGCATGGCGCGTGGCGATCACGCTGGCGATGTCACCGAATCCGGCGCTGCGACGGGCCTGCCAGATCAGGTCGCGAGCCTCTCGCGCGGCACTGGCCACGTCGATCACCGGCTCGGGGTAGCGATGGCCCAGAAGGCGCTGTGCCTCGGGCCAAAGCCACGGCTCTTGCAGAAAGGCATCCGGCACTGCCGCCAGCTCTGGCAGCCAGCGGCGGGTGAAGGCCCCGGTCGGGTCCTGATCATGGCCCTGTTTCACCGGGTTGTAGATGCGCGGCGTGTTGATCCCCGTGGTCCCGGACTGCATCTGCACTTGCGGCCAGTGGATGCCGGGTTCGTAATCGGTGAACATCCGCGCCAGATGTGCGCCCGTGATCCGCCAGTCGAGCCAAAGGTGATAGGACGCCACCGACATCACCATGGCCCGCATCCGGAAGTTCAGCCAGCCCGTCGCCCGCAGATAGCGCAGGCAGGCGTCGAGGAACGGAAGGCCGGTTTCCCCGTTCTCCCATGCTGCAAGCCGCGCCGCATCGCTGTCGCGCGGTCGGGTGATCGCTATGGGATGCAGGTCGCGGACCTCGATCGAGGGCTGATCCTCCAGCTTCTGCATGAAATGGTCACGCCAGGCGAGCCGCGACTGGAAGCTTGCCAACGCCCCGCCCCAGCGCCCGCCGGGCCGGTCTGACTGACGCAGGGTTGTGGCCTGCACCACCTCGCGCACTGTCAGGGTGCCTTGGGCGAAATGCGATGACAGGCGGGAACAGGCGCGTTCAGCCGACAAGGGCGAGGACATCGCGGTGCGGTAAGGCTCGCCCCGCTGGGCAAGAAAGCTGTCCAGCAGCTCCAGTCCCCGTACCCGACCCCCGAGCTGGCGGTGCGGGCAGGGGTCCGGCGCCAGCTTCAAGGCGCGGGCCGATGGGATCAGGCCGGGTTCCACCCCTTCCACGCTCCGAATGGGCGGACAGGGCAGCACTGCGCCTGCCATGAAAGCGTCCCGGCTTGTCGCCCAGCCGTCGCGGTCGCGCAAGCGGCGGACCACGCCGGATTGCGGCAGTTCGGTCCAGGCGATCCCCGCCGTCTTCGCCCAGGCCGCAACCTTGCGGTCGCGGGCATAAGTCCAGAGGTTGCCGGTCTCTTCATGGCTTACGATGCGGGTGATGCCATGGCGACGACACAGCCCCTCAAGCACCTCGACCGCGTCGCCAACCCGGACGACCAGCGGCGCCCCCATTCGCGCAAGCTCCTCGCGCAGGTCGCCCAGGCTTTCGGCAACGAATTCCCACTGCCGGGCCGAGGTGTCGGTCTGCGTCCAAAGCTCCGGTTCGACCACATAAACTGGCAGAACCGGGCCGATCCCCGCCGCAAGGGTCAGTGCCGGATGGTCATGAAGGCGCAGGTCGCGCTTGAACCAGATGAGAACATTCATGGAACATAGATGTAACCCCCGGCAGAGATTCGTAAAGCCGCAAAAGACTGTTGCCAGGCTTTCGATGGCCTCCCCCTTGCGCCGAGGGGTTTTGACCGTAGCTTGCTTGGACAAATGGAGTACCCGATGTCCGAGCAGACGACAGTCCATCTGGCTGACTACCAGCCGTTCACCCATGTCGTCGACCGCGTGGAACTGGTCTTTCGCCTTGCCCCTACTGCAACGCGGGTGACGGCCCGGCTTGTGCTGCGCCCGAACCCCGAACGCCCGGGCCGCCACGACCTGCGGCTTGATGGCGAGGGGCTGACACTTCTGTCAATGACCCTTGACGGCGGGGCGATCGAGCCGACGCTTGATGCGCGATCCCTGACGCTTCGGGCGAAGGATCTGCCCGACGGCCCTTTCACCCTGGAAACGGAAGTCGAGATCAATCCCGAGGCGAATACCGCGCTTGAGGGCCTTTACATGTCCAAGGGCATGTACTGCACCCAGTGCGAGGCCGAGGGCTTTCGCAAGATCACCTACTACCCCGACCGGCCGGACGTTATGGCGCATTTCAAAGTGCGGGTCGAAGCGGACCTTCCTGTCCTTCTGTCCAACGGCAACCCGACCGCCAGCGGACCCGGTTGGGCTGAATGGGACGATCCCTGGCCAAAGCCGTCATACCTGTTTGCACTGGTGGCAGGCGACCTGCGTGCCCATTCCGCTGCCTTCACAACGGCTTCTGGCCGTCCTGTCGATCTCAACATCTGGGTCCGACCCGGCGACGAGGACCGCTGCGCCTATGCGATGGACAGCCTGATCCGATCCATGAAGTGGGAGGAACAGGTCTATGGCCGCGAGTATGACCTGGACGTCTTCAACATCGTTGCGGTCGATGACTTCAACATGGGTGCGATGGAGAACAAGGGGCTGAACATCTTCAACTCCCGCTACGTCCTCGCCAGCCCGGAAACCGCCACCGACGACGACTATGCCCGGATCGAAGCGATCATCGCGCATGAGTATTTTCACAACTGGACCGGCAACCGCATCACTTGCCGCGACTGGTTCCAGCTTTGCCTGAAGGAAGGTCTGACCGTTTTCCGCGACCACCAGTTTTCGGGCGACATGCGGTCCGCGGCCGTGCGCCGGATCGAGGATGTCGTAGCGCTCCGCGCGCGACAGTTTCGCGAAGACAATGGCCCGCTTGCGCATCCGGTCCGACCGGAAAGCTTTGTCGAAATCAATAATTTCTACACAGCCACCGTCTACGAAAAGGGTGCCGAGGTCATCGGGATGCTGAAATCGCTGGCCGGCGAAAGCGGCTACAGGCGCGCGCTTGACCTCTACTTCGACCGCCATGACGGCGATGCGGCGACGATCGAGGACTGGCTGACCGTCTTTGAGGACGCCACCGACCGCGACCTTTCGCAGTTCAAGCTCTGGTATTCCGAAGCCGGGACCCCCCAGGTCAAGGTCGACGAGGCCTGGGACAAGGGCGTCTACACGCTGACCTTCACTCAGAAGAACCCGCCCACTCCCGGCCAGCCGAAAAAGCAGCCGAAGGTCATTCCGATCAAGGTTGGGCTTCTTAACCCCAACGGCGACGAGGTCGTGCCGACGATAATGCTGGAAATGACGCGCGCCAAGCAGTCCTTCCGCTTCGAAGGGCTGGCGGCCAAGCCCGTCCCGTCGATCCTGCGCGGCTTTTCTGCCCCCGTCGTACTTGATCGCAAAGTGCCAGCCGCAGAACGCGCGTTCCTGCTTCAGCATGACACCGACGCCTTCAACAAGTGGGAGGCCGGACGCGCGCTGGCTAAGGATGTGATGGCCGACATGGCCATGAAGGGCACACCGGTCAGCGCGGATTGGCTGGACGCGCTTGCCGCCGTGACCTTCGACGACACGCTTGATCCCGCCTTCCGCGCCCTGTGTCTGCGCCTGCCCGGCGAGGATGATATCGCCCAGACAATCCACGCCCGAGGTCGCGTGCCAGATCCAGCCAAGATTCATGCCGCCCGGCGCGAGATGGCCGGGGCGCTTTCGATCCGGCTAGGTGAAGGATTGCAGCGCCTTTACAAGGACCTGGACGACAATGCCCCGTTTTCACCGTCCGCGGCGCAGGCCGGGCGGCGGGCCCTGAAGATCACGGTGCTGGGGCTGCTCAGCCGGCGCGACGACGGCAAGCTCGCCGCCTCGGCCTTTGCCCGCGCCCGCAGCATGACCGAGGAAATCGGCGCACTTTCGGCCCTGCTCGAGGTCCGTCAGGGGCAGGCCGAGCTTGTCACCTTTGCCGCGCGCTGGGGCCGCGACGCGAATGTGATGGACAAATGGTATGCGCTGCAGATCGCCCATGCCGAGCCTGCCGAAGCCGCCGCCGTGACGGCACAGCTGATGGAAACTCCAGGTTTCGACTGGAAGAACCCGAATCGCTTCCGCACGGCGATCGGCGTGCTGGCGGCCAATCATGCGGGCTTCCACCACCGCTCGGGCGAGGGTTACCGGCTGGTCGCCGACTGGCTCTTGAAGCTTGATCCCCTGAACCCGCAAACGGCGGCGCGGGTGTCGACGGCCTTTGAGACTTGGCCCCGCTACGATGCCGCCCGCCAAAAGCTGGCGCGCGCAGCCCTGGACCGTATGCTGTCCGCACCGGACCTTTCCAGCGACCTGCGCGAGATGGTGGAACGGATGCTTAAGGCGGGCTGAGTGCTCAGCCTGCCCGGCAATAGGGCTGCGCGCTGGTCCAGGCCGACATCGCCGACCGCTTTTCGTTGCTGCGCAAGGGAGCCCAGTCACGGCCGATGCCCCGGTTCCCGCCACCGGCCACGAGGCCATCTTTGGCGACCTGTGTCGACATGATTTCGACCGCGCATTCCAGGTTGGCCTCGCCATCCTTCAGCGCGCCGACCGACGTTGCCTGGCAGCCGTAGTTCTGCGCCGACCGGGGGTCGATCTGCATCAGCCCGATCCAGCGCCCGCCGCCGCCCGAGGCTGCCGGGTTCCATGTGCTTTCGTACTTCGCAACCGCAGACAACAGGCCCGCCCAAAAGGCGCGACGCTCATCGACCGAGGCGTCGACATAGCCGGGACACCAGGTTTCGATGTCTGCCGGGATCCTTTCGGACAGGACCGCGTCTTTGGTCGAAAGGGCCACGAGGGTCGATTCGGTCCACTCCGTGCCCTCGGGGTGATGGTCCCATTGCATCGGCGGGGCAACAAAGGCCATCGGCTCTGGTGCCTTTGCATTCATGCAGGCGGCCAGCGAAGCCGCTGCAAACATTCCCAAAATCACACGCTTCTGCATGGCTACGTCACCCGAAAATCACTGCATTTCCCTTTTTTCGCCCTGATCCGGCGTCAGGTTGAACCCAAGACGGACGAAATCCGTCCCGGAGGACGTCGATATGCTGGTTACACCATCACTTATGCATGTGAAAACCCGTTCGGGTCGGGGTCAGCAAGAAGATGCCTTGGCGCTGCGTCACCAGGCCGGGGCAGGGGCCGCCTTGCCGGACGGTATGACGGCAGAGCAAGTGCTTGGACGTCTGGATGCGCCTGTCATGCGGGTTGGCGCGGAACGGACCGAATGGCAGTGCATCTGCGATGACCATGCCGCCATGGCTGCGGCCGGGGAATGGTCCGACCTGCTTGAAGCGCTGCGCTACACCGACCAGGAACGGGTGATGGCTTCGGGTGGGCGTCGTGTCGCCCCCCTGATCAGCGAAGGGATGCGTGCAGGTCTGTCGCAGGCCATCTCGCGCCAGGACTGGACCGCCGCCCTCGCCGAGATCGAGGCACTGGAAGGTCTCTACGACCGCAATCCCGAAGACTATTGCGCCGCGCAAGTGGTTGCCCAAGGTCACATCGACTATGCCACTGCCCGGCGCAAGGCCGTGCCGCAGGGACAGCTGTCGCGCGAGGTCTGGTCGGAAGGTGCCGTGCACTTTGACCGCGCCGAGACCCTTGTCACCCTCTTCGATCCTATCGAAGAGATGTCGCCGCTTCTGGCCGCAACACGTTATGCCCTCCTGTCCGGGATCGAGGATGGCGGTGCCGTTTGCCGCGAATGGTATGAGGACTGGATCGACCTCGACCCAGAAGATGCCGCCGCCCATGCCGCCCATGCCGTCAACATGTTGCCGGGCTGGCACGGCTCGCTGTCCGCCTTTGAAAAGGAAGCCCGTCGCGCTGCCCGGATGACCGCTGGGGTGACAGGCAAAGCGGCCTATGCCGTGTTCCACATCACGGCGGTTGAAACGCTGGGTGACCTCTCCCCAACCGTCGATCTTGAATTCTTCTGCGAAGCCATCGCGGACTATCAGACCGCCACGGGCTGCCAGTTGCGGGCGAACATCGCGGCGCACCTCCTGTCGCGACTTGCCATGGATTTCCGCAACGAGGGGGCCGCTGCCGCTTATCAGCTGACCAAGGTCCGTGCGGCCCTGTCCGACGTCCTCTGGAACCGGCTGCGGGAAATCCATCTCGACACCTGGACCCGGGGCACCGACAGCCTTGCCTTCGCAATGGCCGAAGTCTTCGGTCCGGCGCTGAAACGTGGCGCGCGGGTCGTGCGGCGTGGCGACGGGCTTGGCACCCTGGTCCGCCGGACCTGACGCAACCCGCCCCGACGCATCCTCTTGCCCCGCGCGGCCTTGCAGCCTAAACCCGGGCGCAAGATCGTTTGCCGGAGGCCCCATGCTTGACCTGACCTATACCGCGCCCACGCCCAAGGTGATCGCCGGGGCCAAGCACGACTGGGAGCTTGTCATCGGGATGGAGATCCACGCCCAGGTCTCCTCCAACGCCAAGCTGTTCTCTGGTGCCTCGACGACCTTCGGGGCCGAGCCGAACTCGAACGTCGCCTTCGTCGATGCCGCGATGCCGGGGATGCTGCCAGTCATCAACGAATTCTGCGTCGAACAGGCGGTCCGAACCGGGTTGGGGCTGAAGGCTGCAATCAACCTGCGCTCGGCCTTCGACCGGAAGAACTACTTCTATCCCGACCTGCCGCAGGGCTATCAGATCAGCCAGCTCTATCACCCCATCGTGGGCGAAGGCGAAGTGCTGGTCGAAATGGGTCCGGGCGTCGCGCGTCTGGTCCGGATCGAGCGGATCCACCTGGAACAGGACGCGGGCAAGTCGATCCACGACATGGATCCGAACCTCTCGTTCGTCGACTTCAACCGCACCGGCGTCGCGCTGATGGAAATTGTCTCCCGCCCGGACATCCGGGGACCGGAAGAGGCGGCCGCCTACGTCACCAAGCTGCGTCAGATCCTTCGCTACCTCGGCACCTGCGACGGCAACATGCAGAACGGCAACCTTCGGGCCGACGTCAACGTGTCGGTGTGCCGCCCCGGGCAGTACGAGAAATACCAGGCCACGCAGGACTTCTCGCACCTCGGCACGCGCTGCGAAATCAAGAACATGAACTCGATGCGGTTCATACAGCTGGCCATCGATTATGAGGCCCGCCGCCAGATCGCCATTCTGGAGGACGGCGGCAGCATCGTGCAGGAAACCCGCCTCTACGACCCCGACAAGAACGAGACCCGGTCGATGCGATCGAAGGAAGAAGCTCATGATTACCGCTACTTCCCCGACCCCGACCTGCTGCCTTTGGAAATCGAACAGGCCTGGGTCGACGACATCCACGCCCGCATGCCCGAACTTCCTGACACCAAGAAGACCCGCTTCATGGCCGACTACGGCCTGACCGACTATGACGCCAATGTCCTGACCGCCGAACTGGACAGCGGGCGCTACTTCGACGAGGTGGCCAAGGGCCGCGACGGCAAGATGGCCGCGAACTGGGTCATCAACGAGCTGTTCGGGCGGCTGAAGAAGGAAGGCCACGACATCACCGAAAGCCCGGTCTCTGCCACGCAGCTGGGCGGGATCATCGACCTGATCGCCGCCGGCACGATCAGTGGCAAGATGGCCAAGGACTTGTTCGAGATCGTCTACACTGAAGGTGGCGACCCCGCGGCCATCGCCGAAGCCCGGGGCATGAAGCAGGTCACCGACACTGGGGCCATCGAGAAGGCAGTTGACGAGATCATCGCCGCGAACCCCGAACAAGTGGAAAAAGCCAAGGCAAATCCAAAGCTTGCGGGATGGTTCACCGGGCAGGTGATCAAGGCCACCGGTGGCAAGGCCAACCCTGCAACCGTGAACGCCTTGGTCGCAGCCAAGCTGGGGCTGTAAGCCCCGGCTGTTGCAGGGCAGGCGCGGTTCTGCCGGAAAAAGCTTTGGTGATTTGCGGTTAGCCGCAGAATCTCATATGAACGCGCCAAACAGTGCGGGAGCAACCCGATGCAGCGTTTCGAGTTCAAAGTCATTCCGGCCCCCAAGCGGGGCGAAAAAGCGCGGGGCGTAAAGTCCACCGAGGACCGTTTCGCGCTGGCCCTGACCACCCTGATGAACCAGCTTGGTGCCGAAGGCTGGGACTATGTCCGCGCCGACGCGCTGCCCTGCGAGGAACGGGTCGGCTTCACCGGGTCGAAGACCACGTTCCAGAACGTGCTGGTCTTCCGCCGCATCATCGAAGGCCCGCAGGACCAGTCACAAAGCTCGCGGCTGATGCTGACCGAGGCCGTCAGCTCAACCCCCCGTCTCGGGCCCGCCGAAGCCCCGTTACCTGGCCAGGCACCTGCCGTCGGTCCGGCAAAACCCGGTCTCGCGGCCGAGTGATCAGCCCGCGGCCTGCAACGTAAGCGGCAGGGCGTCCTCCAAGAGATCAAGCGTCGCATCGTCGCCAAGACTGATGCGGATGCAACGGTCCAGCGGTGCTACCCCGGGCATCCGGATGAAGATGCCGCGCTGCCCAAGCTCGGCCAGAACCTTCCGCGCATGGTCGCCGTCGCGCCCGCAGTCGATGGTGACGAAGTTGGTGGCCGACGGCAGCGGGCGCAGTCCGTTTGCCTTGGCAATCGCAGACAGTCGCGCGCGCGCCGTCACAGTGCGCGCCTGTACTTCGCGCAGCCAGCCCTGATCCGCCAGCGCCGCAAGTGCGCCCGCCTGCGAGACCCGGCTCATGCCGAAATGATCACGCACCTTGTCGAACGCGAGCGCGAGGTCAGGGTTGGTGATCGCATAACCCACCCGCGCGCCCGCCATCCCGTATCCCTTTGAAAAGGTACGCATCCGGATCACCTGGGGGTGGTCCACAGCAATCGAGGGCACCGCGTCCGGCGGGGCAAGGTCGGCATAGGCTTCGTCCAGGATCAGCAGGGTGTGGTCGGGCAGGTTGGCGACCATGTCTTCAACGACCGACGCCGGATGATGGCTGCCCATCGGGTTGTCGGGGTTGGCAAAATAGATCAGCCGCGCGCCCGTGGATCTCGCCGCAGACAAAAGCGCTTGGGGGTCCTCGTGATCATCCCGGTAGGGCACGCGGGTCAGCACGCCACCATAGCCCGCGACATGGAAGTTGAAGGTCGGATAGGCCCCAAGGCTGGTGACGACCGGGATGCCCGGCTCCAGCGTAAGGCGGCAGATGAGACCGAGAAGCCCGTCGATCCCGGGACCAACTGCGATATGGCCGGAGGTCACACCGTGGTGGGCGGCAAGCGCCTGTTTCAGATCATGATTTTCCGGGTCGCCATACATCCACGTGTCCCGCACCGCGGCTTCCATTGCTGCGATTGCTTTTGGCGAGGGCCCGAATAGCGACTCGTTCGCGCCCAACCTTGCGCGGAACGGAATGCCAGTCCGGCGCTCCAGCGCTTCGGGTCCGGTGAACGGCACAGTGGAGGGCAGGGCGGCGGCGTGGGGGGTCAGAAAGCGGCTCATGGCGCGAAAGCTGGCATGCGGACCGACCAGCGCGCAAGGGGGACTTAGCGCAGGAACTTGCGTCGGCTTTCCTCGGCAATCGCCTGCAGCATCTGCAGCCGGGCAAGCTCGGCCATGGCGGCCTTCCGCTCTGCCTCGTCGGTCAGGGTGGCAAGGTGCGCACGCTGCGCCTCGACCCGCTTTTTCAGCGTGATCTCTTCGGGCAGCACGCCAGCTTCGGCCATGATCCGGAATCCGACTGCGTCGCCGGGCGAAATGAAGGCATCGCCGGGCCGGTCGGGCAGGGGTTTGCCCTCGCCCTCCAGATGGTCAAGCTGACCCTTCAGGCGCGCGGCCTGAATGCGGCGTTCGGCAAGGCGAGAGAGCCAGGACATGCGTCACCTCTGGCACAAAGGTGAGCGTGGCGGGCGGGCGTTGCAAGGGGGCCCCCTTGTATGATTGTGAACAGGTGACCCTACTTGTCTGCGGGGCCGTAGGTCACCGTCAGCTCGTAATCGGTGACCCGGGGCGGGCGGCCAAGCTTTGCCAGATCCACCATCGGCGGCGAAAGCCGGACCAAGCCGAAGGTCATCCCCGCCAGCGTGGCAAGACCGCTGGCATCGTCACAGGCATTGCAAAGTGTGATCGCAGTCAGGTCTGCCGTCGGGGTCATCACTGTGATCTCGGCGCGGATCATGCCTTCCCAGACACAATCCACGTCACCCGGACAGCGGCTGTCGTCCACCTTGGTCAACAGGAGCGTGATCCCGGTACCCGGGACCATCTGTCCCACGCCCCCTTTCAGGGTGAGTTCGGGCGGGTCAGCTGGCGTCTCGGGTTGTGCAGCCGACGCAAGGCCGATCAGGGCGAGGGTGGCAAGCACAAGGCGCATGGCGGGGTCCTTTCCGGGGCCGGTGTCAGTTTGACGCGCCTGCCCCGGAAAATCTTGGGTCGGTTTTCCTTACTCGCCCAGAACTTACCCGAGGTCCGCAAGGCGGCTGAGCGCGGTCTTGATCTTGTCGGCCTCGTCCTGCCGCGCCTCTAGGTTCGACTGCGCCTCCATCACCACATCTTCCGGCGCCGACTTGACGAAGTTCGGGTTGTCCAGCCGGCCTTTCAGCCCCCCGATCTCCTTACCCAGCTT
>JBKDYO010000004.1:0-24630 GCA_046305855.1 Paracoccaceae bacterium | reverse complement strand
GCGATCTCGCGTTCGCGGGCAGTCAGGATGCCAGCGCCAAAGCTGCCAAGATCGTCAGAGAGGACCCGCTGTGCGCGCTGCGATCCCAAGACCTCACCAGCTTTTCCGAATTGATGGCTGAGGGTCTTCCAGTGGCGCCGCGCGGCAGACGCCACGAACGGGAACACGGCTTGCAAAGCTCGGAATTCTCTCGGAGAAAAGCGCTTTTCCGCTCGCATCAATGACAACACGAGCGTCGTTTGCCCGGGCAGATCGACGAAGTAGGCAATCTCTTCGGCAAGGCCAGTCTGGGCATAATAGTTGCGGTAGTATTCGCCCTGATAAAACCGGTCGGGTGCCAGGTCACGCAGCCGGTAAAGACCCGGCACGAAGGGCTGTACGGCGGCAAGATAGAAGGGATCCAGAAGATAGGGGCCGGCCTGGTAGTCCGTGACGAAAATCTTGCGCTTGGCCAAGGGAAAGTCGTCGTGAAGGTCGATCGGCCGCGCCGTGCCACTATAGCCAAAGACCACAGTGTAGCTGAACGGCACGGTCTGTCGCAGAAAGCCGGCGAGAGCTTGCGGCAACTCTGGTGTGTCCAGCGTGCTTACCACCGACCCAGCCAGGGGTGCCCAGTTGGAAGGGCTCATCAGGACACCGGTTCGCCCGGGGATACCTCATTTGACATATATACTGCCAATCGGAGTTCTCCTACGCTTTGCCACGTTTCATAGGATAGACCGGACTTCATGCAAAGCCTATCGAGCAGCGTCGGAACGGCAGAACGGCCTCTGATCGCCGAGTTTCGCGCGGCGACCAAGCGCTATGGCGACGTGCTTGCCGCAGATGCTTTGAACTTCGGCATCGGACCGGGTGAGTTCCTTTCCTTTCTCGGGCCGTCGGGCTGCGGCAAGACCACTGCGCTCAGGATGCTGGCTGGCTTCGAGACGCCAACCTCCGGAGACATCTATCTGGACGGAGAACGGGTCACCGACGTGCCTGCCTACCTGCGGCCCGCGAATATGGTGTTCCAGCACTATGCGCTGTTTCCGCATCTCAGCGTGGCCGACAACATCGGCTATGGTCTGAAGCAGCGACGGCCCCGACCAAGCCGCGCCGAGGTTGCGCGCAAGGTGGATCGGGCGCTCGAGATGGTGCGCCTGTCAGGCTTTGGCCCCCGCCGCATCTGGGAGATGTCCGGCGGCCAACAGCAGCGCGTGGCGCTCGCACGGGCCATTGTGAACGAACCCAAGGTCTTGCTCCTCGACGAGCCTCTGGCTGCGCTTGACCGCAAGCTCCGCCGCGAGATGCAGATCGAACTGCAGACCCTGCAGCGCCAGTTGGGCATCACCTTTGTTCTGGTGACCCACGATCAGGAAGAGGCGCTTTCGATGTCGGACCGCATCTGCATCATGCGGGCGGGACGCATCGTGCAGTCGGGCTCCCCGAACGCGCTCTATGACCAGCCGGTCAATCGGTATGTGGCTGACTTCGTAGGGAAATCGAATTTCCTGGACGGGAAGCTCGTCTCAGTTTCTGGCGAGGTGGGCCAAGTCGAAACGGCGTCAGGCCAGCATTTCACCGGGCGGCTCTCTGCGGCGGCGACGCTCGGAACAAAGGTCTCGCTCAGCATCCGGCCCGAGCAGATCGGACTTGCCCATTCAAACCGAACCGGGGCCGTGCCGGTGGCCGTCATCAACCGGATCTTTCTTGGAGAGCACACCGAATACCTCGTCCGCCATACTGCCTTGGGTGATCTACTGATCCTGGTGGCGCGGCAGGCCGAGGCGAGCGAGGGCAGCTTTGTCCCCGGCGATGCGGGCTTTGTTTTCTGGGCGCCAGAGGCCGCCCTGATCCTGCCCGAAGACTGAAAAGTACCAAACAACAGGGAGACTTCAGCAATGACCGACAAGATCGACCATATCTCTCGTCAGAAGTTCATGGAAGAACTGCGGCGCTATCAGAAGGGCTCGGTGACACGCCGCCATTTCCTGGGCGTGACCGGCCTTGGAACGGCGACCGCGGTCCTTGGGGCCGCGATGCCCGGCCTCATGCCGCGCCCGGCCTTTGCACAAAGCATTGGCGACCGTGTGGCGCTGGCGACTTGGCCCAACTATCACGATGCTGCGAATTTCGACGCCTTCACCGCCGAAACGGGCGCTGCCGTGCAGGTCAATGTCTTCGGCTCGAACGAGGAAATGCTGGCCAAGCTGCAAGCGGGTGGCTCGGGGTGGGACGTGTTCGTCCCTACCAACTACACCATCACCACTTATGTCGAGCAGGACCTGATTGAACCCCTCGATCTTGCTCTTCTGCCCAACTATGACGCGGCGAGCTTCGACCAGCGCTTTGCCGGACCGGGCACGGTAGATGGCAAGCTATACGCCGTGCCGAAGAACTGGGGCACAACCGGTTTTGCAGTGAACACCAACCACACCGGTGGCACGACGCCCAGCACCTGGAAAGAGTTCTTCGATCTGACCCAGACCACCTTCACGGGCCGGACCATGGTGCACGACTACCAGCTGACCACCATCGGGGCTGCCCTGAAGGCCTTCGGCTACTCCTTCAACTCGATCGACCCGGCAGAACTTGCGAAGGCCGAAGAGCTTCTTCTGGCCACCAAACCGCATCTCTTTGCCATCAACTCGGACTACCAGCCCTCGATGCGCTCAGGCGATGCCTGGATGACGATCTGCTGGACCGGCGATGGCAAGCAGTTGAACCGGGACATGCCGGAAATCGTCTATGTCCTCGGCAAGGAAGGCGGCGAGCTCTGGTCCGACTTCTACGCCATACCGAAGGGTGCCCCGCACCGCGACGCGGCCTATGCGCTGATCAACTACCTCCTGACGCCCGAGGTGAATGCCCGGGAGGCGCTGTTCCATGGCTATCCGGTCCCCGACAGCCGGGTCGGCGCGCTTTTGCCGCCCGAGGTTCTGAACGACCCGATCCTCTATCCAGCGGCTGACCTTCTGAACGCGCTGGAGTTCGGCGCGGCAGCGACGCTGACCGATCCGAACCGGGCCGAACTGATGGCTCGGTTCAAGTCGGCATAAGATGATGCAGCGGCAGCTTTCCACATGGCTTCTCCTTGCCCCCGCGGGGCTGTGGTTTGCCGTCATGCTGGTGCTGCCGCTGTGTTTTGTGCTTGTCGCCAGTTTCGGAGAACGCGAGGCGGCGGGCGGCTTCGTCCCCGCCTTCACCTTCGAGCAGTACCTGAACCTGCCCGCCCGGGGCACAGCCTTTCTGAACACGATGATCCTGGCCCCGCTCGGCACTGCGCTGGCGCTGATCATCGCCTACCCACTGGCCTACTTCCTTGCCATTCGGGCCAGCGCAAAGTGGCGTACGCTCCTTCTGATCCTGGTCATCGTGCCCTTCTGGACCTCGATCCTGATCCGCAGCTACGCTTGGATCTTCCTTCTGGGTGGCCAGGGCCTGCCGGCGCTGATCGACTGGCTTGGTTTCGGGTCCATCCGCCTCATCAACACGCCTGTTGCTGTCCTGACCGGCATTGTCTACGGCTATCTGCCGCTGATGGTGCTGCCGGTCTATGTCAGCCTTGAAAGGCTGGACAAACGCCTGCTTGAAGCCTCTGCCGACCTTGGCGCACCGCCGCTGCGCAGCTTCCTCCAGGTGACGCTGCCCCTGTCGCTGCCCGGAGTGGCCACCGGCTGCATGCTGGTCTTCATCCTGTTGATGGGCGAATTCCTGATCCCGGCCATGCTGGGAGGCGGCAAGGTGTTCTTCATCGGCAATGCGCTGGTCGATCTTTTCCTGCAGTCGCGAAACTGGGCCTTTGGGTCTGCCGTCGCGGTCAGCCTTATCGTCATCATGCTGGTCACCGTCTCGCTCTACATGTGGCTGATGCGCCGCTTGGGCGGCCAGCGCGACGACGTGGCGCTGATGTAGGGGCCCCTGATGCGCATCTATGCCGCCGCAGTCTTCGCGTTTCTTTATCTGCCGATCGCGGTCATCGCGATCTTCAGTTTCAACGCCGGACGCCACGCCAGCCAATTCACCGGCTTTTCTCTGCAATGGTATGGCAAGGCGCTGTCCAACCCCTTCGTGATGGAAGCGCTCTGGACCAGCTTCATCGTCGCCCTCGCTTCCGCGCTGATCGCATCGGTCTTTGGAACCATGGCAGCGCTGGCGCTGCAGGGCATGAAGGGGCGGGCCCGCGCGGTGGCCGATGCGCTGATCTATGTCGCGGTGATGGTGCCTGGCATTGTCATCGGCATCGCCACGCTGATCGCTCTTGTGACACTCTTCGGCTGGATCAACCCGCTGCTCGCGGCGCTGGCTCCCGAAGGTGAGGCCCCGCAGCTTGCCATGGGCTATGGCTCGCTGATCGCCGCCCATGCTCTCTTCTCAATAGCTCTTGTCATCATCATTCTGCGCGCTCGCCTGGCTGGTATGGACCGCAGCCTGATGGAGGCCTCTGCTGACCTCTATGCGCCGCCGCTCGCCACGTTTTGGCAAGTCACACTGCCCCTGATCTTTCCGGGAATCCTCGCGGGGTTCCTCCTCAGCTTCACCTTCAGCTTTGACGATTTCATCATCGCCTTCTTCGTCGCAGGGTCCGAGACAACGCTTCCGATCTACGTCTTCTCCTCGATCCGTCGTGGGGTGACCCCCGAAATCAATGCTATCGGCACTATGGTGCTGGCGGTGTCGCTGCTGATCCTGATCGTCGCCCAGACCATCCTGCGGCGCGGACCGAAGGCTGGGGCGAAGTGATGTTGCTGGCCGGTCGTGTCGCCTTTCTGACCGGAGCGGGATCGGGCATCGGCCGAGCCGGAGCGCTAGCGCTGGCACGCGAAGAGGCGCATGTCGTCGTCACCGATCTGGATGCGGGCCGCGCTGCCGCAGTCGCTGAAGAAATCAGGATCGCGGGAGGACGGGCCGAAGCGATGGCGCTGGACGCGGGCGACGATGCCGCCGTTCAGGCAGCGATAGACAGTGTCGGGGCGCGGGGGCGGCTCGACATCCTTCACTCCCATGCCGGCATTCAGGTGCCGGGTCGGCTGACCGATGTCGGCCCCGACGGGATGGATGCCTCGTGGCGACTGAACGTTCGGGCGCACTTCATCGCAGCGCGCGCGGCGATGCCACACATGCAACGTCAACGCAAAGGCTCGATCATCATCACGGCCTCGAATTCCGGCGTGCAGTATGACCGCGGCATGATTGCCTATTGCACGACGAAGCACGCCGTCATCGCCATGACCCGCCAGATTGCCGTCGACTACGCGGTCGACAATATCCGCTGCAACGCACTTTGCCCCGGCTTTGTCGATACGCCGTTCAATCAAGGGTTCGAGCAGCAAATGGGAGGACGATCAGCGCTGGAATCCTATGTCGCGCAGTCGATCCCGATGGGTCGCTGGGCCTCAGTCGATGAGGTTGCGGCCAGCATTGTATACCTCGCGTCGGATCAATCCGCGTTCATGACTGGCCATGCCCTTGTGGTCGACGGAGGAGAATGCCTCTAGCATTCTGATCGAGGCGGCTGACCGATGGTCAGAAGGCGAAGCCCGAATGGAGGCGACGTCGTTCGGAAAGGCAAACAGGCGCGGACTGGCTAAGTTTACGCGTCATCCCGATACCTGCTTCTTCTCAGACCCCATTCCGCCCAGCGGGAGGACACAACACCTCGCACCTGGTACTCAGTCGCGATCGGCATTTCCGAAAAAGGTTGGGCCCACCACTCGGAAGGAAGCACCCGGATAAGATCAACCTTCATTGGCACTCGCGCGCGAAGTCCGCGTTCCGCATGGCTCACAGTCCTTAAGGGGAAGACCGGTTCGCAGGCACCAGAACCCGCAACTTCGCCCGCTCTCAATTTCGGACCGGCAAACGCAAGTTCCCGGCGCGACCACTGGGAACTGAACGCGCTTTCAGCGCGTTGCCTAGGCTGCACAACCCAAAGCCTCGGAGGCCGCCTTGCCGGACACACCGATCAGAACCGTCATAATCCCTGCCGCTGGAAAGGGCACCCGCCTTTTGCCCGCGACCAAGGTCACCGCGAAGGAGTTGCTGCCGATCTATGATCGCGTGGTCCTCGATTTTGCGATCGAGGAAGCGATCGGCCTTGGCGCGGAACGGATCGTCATCGTGATCAGCACCGCAAAGTTCGCGATCCAAGCGTATTTGAGTGGCAACGGCGTAGCGGATCCGTCCCACGCCAGTCCAGCCAGCGAAGGCCCCCGCAGGACGGGTCCGGAAATGATCTTTGTTTTTCAGGATCATCCGCGCGGTCTTGGTCACGCCGTCCTTTGCTGCAAGGACGTCACGCTGCCGGGGCCGTTTGCGGTGCTCTTGCCCGATGACATCATCTTTGGGTGCAACAGTCTTGCCGAAATGGCGACGCAGTACACTGGGGGCCACATGGTTGCCGCCATGCAGGTCAAACCCGAAGAAGCGTCTCAATACGGTATCTTCCGGATCAGTGGACTGCCGAAGGACAACTGCTTCCCCGTATCCGGAATGGTCGAGAAACCGGCCCCGGGCAACGCGCCGTCCTCGATCGCGGCTGTTGGGCGCTACATCCTCGATC
Source organism: Paracoccaceae bacterium (assembly GCA_046305855.1). Classification (GTDB taxonomy): domain Bacteria; phylum Pseudomonadota; class Alphaproteobacteria; order Rhodobacterales; family Rhodobacteraceae; genus Tabrizicola. Next base: position 18,089 of record JBKDYO010000004.1, on the reverse strand, counting down.
CGATGATATTCGAGGTGCTGGCCCATACGCCTTACGGAAAAGGCGGCGAGTTGCAGCTCACCGATGCCATCACCATGTCGGCCCGTGCCGCCCCTGTCGCGGCCTTCAAATTCAGCGGCACCCGATACGACTGTGGCAACCATGACGGCTTGCTTGCCGCATCGGTTGCGCGGAAGGACATTTCCCGCCAGGAAAGCGCATCTGGCGCAACCAGCGAGACGCATTCCGATACCCAATCGGCCGGTGTTCATGCTATACTGTCAAGCGGGAAGGTGTTGGGCCCGTTTGTGAGTCCGGCTCGTACGACCGTATCAGTCGAAACAATCTGAATGACGCGAAACCGCAAGGTCCTGACCGGACTTTTGCTCCGTCGTTCTGCGCAACAATTGCACGTCTGAGACAGACGCGGCGGAACCGCGGCGCCAGCCTTCTGGTTGGTGTCCTGTCCATCGCTTCTTGGTTCTGGGCACTGCCATGACCGGAAAGGATATCCTGATGAAATGGGATCAGATTGAGACCAAGTGGGCGGCGATGACCCGCCGCATTCGAGCCGACTATGCTTCCTGCGAAGCGGATCGGACCGAGCCGACCAACCGACCGTTGCGTGGCTTGTCCGGCCGCGACGCCGTTTCGGTGACCATTGCAGGTAGCATGACCGCAGCGGCAAATGATCCTGAGATCAAGACCGCTGCCAAGTGACAGGATGGGGTGACCACCTTCGTCGTCTGCAGTCCCTGATCGGCGTTCCCTTCTCCTCTGCCCCTGGAATCTGGCAAGACAGCGCGCCGATCCGGGCCGATCTCTTTGGCACGGAAAGGCTGGAGCACCATGCTCAAAGCCTTGCATCGGCACAGCCGATATCGACCGGCAAGCCCCTGCGCGTGCAACCGCTTGGCCGAAGGGTCAAAGAGAACGCCGATATCCTTCTTGCCGCTTATCGGACCTGCGCGCTGGCCCTGCAGGCAGGCCAGGTGATCTCGCCCGCCGCTGAATGGCTTCTGGACAATTTCCATCTTGTCGAACAGCAGATGCGCCAGATCCGTGACGACCTGCCGCCCGGGTACTACCGACAGTTGCCCAAGTTGTCCGAGGGGCCTTTCGCCGGCTATCCACGGGTGTTCGGGCTGGCTTGGGCCTATGTTGCGCATACCGACAGCCTGATGTCCGGCCCGGTCCTCGCGCGCTTTGTCCGGGCCTACCAGCAGGTCCAGCCGTTGATGATCGGCGAGTTGTGGGCAGTCGCCATCACCCTGCGCATCGTCCTGGTCGAAAACATGCGCCGCCTTGCGATCCAGATCGTCGATGGACATGCCTTGCGCCTGCAGGCGGATGCCATGGTCGATGCCGTGCTTGCGGCCCCTCAGACATCCGGGCAGTCGACGTTCTCGGTCATGCAACGTGTCATAGCACCCTATGAGACCGAACCTTTGCCGGATATCGTCGCAAGCCAGATCGCCAAGCGCTTGCGGGGTCTTGATCCGATACAGATGCCCCTTCTGGGCTGGCTGGAAGAAAAGCTGGCGCGGCAGGGATCGACGCTGGACGAGGTGATCGCCAGCACCCTGACCCGGCTTGGCGCCTCGAACGTGACCATGCGCAACATCGTCACCTCGATGCGCCTCGCGTCCGAGATGGACTGGGCCGACTTCTTTGAAGAGGTGAGCCTCGTCGATGCCCGCCTGCGCGACAATCCGACCTATCCGGCGATGGATTTCGCGACGCGGAACCGATACCGGACCGAGATCGAGATCCTTGCCAAGCATGCGGCCCTGACCGAAGGCGAGGTCACGGACACCGCTCTCGCGATGGCCAAGAACGGCGACGCGACACACATGCGGGATCCCGGCTACTGGCTGATCGCCGAAGGGCGCGCGGATCTGGAAAATGCGGTCGACTTTCGTCCGCCTCTCCGGCTGTCGCTGGTTCGTCGCGTCGGGCAGATGGGCCTGCGTGGCTACCTCGCTGCGCTTGGTGTGGCGGCTGCGGCCGTCTTGACGTTAGCACTCGCGCTGATGGCGGCCGCGGACGTTGCCCCATTCGTCCTCATGGGACTCGGGATCCTTGGTGCGGGGCTTGCGGTGGACCTCGCCACGGCAATCGTCAATACGATGATCACCCGCTCGGTCCCACCCAAACCCCTGCCGGGCCTCGATCTGACAACCGGAATTCCACCACATCTGCGCACATTGGTCGCTGTTCCGGTCCTCCTTCGAGATGTCGACGACATCGCGGACGAGATCGAGCGGCTTGAAGTCCATCACCTGTCCAGCACCGGCGGATCGGTTCACTTTGCGCTTTTGTCCGACGGGCCGGATTGCGCGACCGAAACCGACCCGCAGGATGCCAGGCTGATCGCCGCGGCAACCGAAGCTATCGCGCGGCTGAACGCGCGCTATCCGGGCGAGGACGGGGACCGCTTTTATTTCCTGCACCGCCGCCGTCTGTGGAACCCGGGCGAGAGCACGTGGATGGGGTGGGAGCGCAAACGGGGCAAGCTTGCCGAACTGAACCGCCTGCTGCACGGCGCGACCGACACCAGTTACGCCGTCGTCAGCAGCCCGCTGCCGGAAGATGTCCGATATGTCATCACCCTGGACGCTGATACCCGGCTTCTCCGCGGGACGGTCGCGCAGATGGTCGGCAAGATCGCCCATCCCCTGAACCGCGCCAGGTTCGACGCCAACGTCCAGCGCGTCACCGGCGGTTATGGCATCCTGCAACCCCGGGTCAGCCCCTCATTGCCCGCCGGGCACGATCGGTCGGTCTACCAGAGCCTCTTCTCCAGCCCCGGCGGGATTGAGCCCTACGCCGCCGCCGCCTCGGACATCTACCAGGACCTCTTCGTTGAGGGCACCTTCACCGGCAAGGGCATCTACGACGTCGAAGCGTTCGAGGCTTCGCTTGATGGCCGCGTGCCCGAGAACACGCTTCTCAGCCACGACCTTTTCGAGGGAACCTTTGCGCGAGCGGGCCTCGCTTCGGACATCGAAGTGGTCGAGGATTACCCCGCCCGCTACGACGTCGACATCCGCCGCCAACACCGCTGGACGCGGGGCGACTGGCAACTTCTTCCCTGGATCTTCGGGCAGAGGAGCCATGACCGTGGAGGGCTTCCCGCGATCGGGCGCTGGAAGATGATCGACAACCTGCGCCGGTCGCTTCTGGCGCCGCTTGCGGTTCTGTCCCTGTTTGCAGGCTGGCTGCTTCCCCTGCCCCAAGCCCTGCTGTGGACCGTGCTTACTGTGACGATGCTTGCGTTGCCGCGCGTTCTCTCGCTGCCGTTCGGCTTCTTTCCCGCCCGCAAAGGCGTAACCCTGAGCAGCCATTTCGCGGCCCTGCGGTCGGATGTCCTGACTGCACTGGGCCAGATCGCCGTCAGCCTGGCGCTTCTGGCCGACACAGCCGCAACCATGCTGGACGCCATCGTCCGAACGGCCTGGCGCCTGATAGTCTCCCGCCAGCACCTTCTGGAGTGGATGACCGCGGCACAGACAAGTCGCGGTGCCCGCCCCGGTCTGTTGCAGCACTACCTTTCCATGTTGCCCGGGCTGGTCCTGGGCCTTGCCACCTGTGGCGTTGCGTGGACGCTGAATCCTACGGTCTGGCCGCTGCCGCTGGGCTTCGGTCTGCTCTGGGCCCTTGCCCCCGCCCTTGCCCGGACGATCAGCCTGCCGCAGGTGCCGATAGCTGCGAAGGCCCTCTCACCCGCACAGGCGCAGGAGCTTCGGCTGATCGGCCGCCGCACCTGGCGGTATTTCGAGGCCTTCGTCACGCCGGAAGACAATTTCCTGCCCCCCGACAACTTCCAGGAAATCCCGCGCCCGGCCCTCGCCACAAGGACATCGCCCACCAACATCGGACTCTACCTTCTGTCCACAGTCGCGGCCCATGACATGGGTTGGATCGGCCAGCGGGCGGCCTTGCAGCGGATGCTGGACACCCTGCACACGATCCAGCGGATGCCCCGCTTTCGCGGCCACCTCTACAACTGGCACGACACCCGGGACCTCCGCGTGCTTGACCCGGCCTATGTCTCGTCGGTGGACAGCGGCAACCTTGCCGGACATCTGATCGCCGTGGCGCAGGCCTGTCGCGCCTGGGCAGCCGAGACCGCACCAGACGACCGGCTCGTCCGGCAGGCGATGAGCGACTGCGCGCTTCTTGCCCGTCGCTCGCTCGGCACTCATTCGGACGATCTCGACCTCATCCGCGCCCTTGCGGCAATTGCGGCAGCAGCCGCAGACCCGGCAACCCCGCTGGCCACGCTGACGGGCCCGATGGAGCACGCCGTCTCCCTCGCTGGCGACAAGCTGTCCGAGGCCAAGGTCTGGACCGCGGCCGCACAGAGCGCGCTGGCCGACCATCTGGCCGATCTGGCCGGCCCGCCCGACGCTGTCCTTGCGGCCGAGGTGGAAGCCCTATGTCGCATCCTCGCCCTGGAAATGGATTTCCGCTTCCTGCTGGAGCCGGACAAGAAGCTGCTGTCCATCGGCTTCTCCGTGGCAACCAATCGGCTGGACACCAATTGCTACGATCTCCTCGCATCTGAGGCGCGCCTTGCCAGCCTCTTCGCCATCGCCAAGGGCGACGTCGAGACCCGGCACTGGTTCCGTTTGGGCCGTCCCGCGACTCCAATCGGATCAGGCTCGGCGCTGATCTCGTGGTCGGGCAGCATGTTCGAATACCTGATGCCCTCGCTGGTGATGCGCGCGCCTTCAGGGTCGGTCCTGGAACAGACGACGCGGCTGGTCGTCGCCCGCCAGCGGGCCTATGGGGCGGCACTCGGAATCCCTTGGGGGATCTCGGAATCCTCCTACAACGCCCGCGACCTGGAGATGACCTACCAGTATTCGAACTTCGGCGTGCCGGGTCTGGGCCTGAAGCGCGGTCTTAGCGAGAACCGGGTGATCGCGCCTTACGCCACAGGCCTTGCTGCGATGATCGACCCAGTCGCGGCGGTGGAAAATTTTGCCAATCTCGCAAGCCTGGGGGCCGAGGGGCGGTTCGGCTTCTACGAGGCGGTGGATTTCACCCCGTCGCGCGTGCCGTCGAACGAGGCCCACGCAATAGTCCGCAGCTTCATGGCGCATCACCAGGGCATGACGATCACCGCAATCGCCAACACGCTTCAAGGCGGGCGGCTGCGGGACCGGTTCCATGCCGAGCCGATGATCCAGGGCGCCGAACTGCTGCTGCAAGAGCGTATCCCGCGCGACGTCGCCAGCGCCCCGCCACGGGCGACAGAAGTTCTGGTCGCGCCGGTCGAACAGCTTGACGCGCCCGCAGTGCGGACCTTCGAAAGCCCGGCGACTGAGCCTCCGACCGCACATCTTCTGTCGAACGGCAACTATGGCGTGATGCTGACCCCCACCGGCGAGGGCTTCAGCCGCTGGCGCGACATGGCGGTCACGCGCTGGCGGGACGAGGCAGCGCAAGCCGCACTTGGTTCCTTCATCTTCCTGCGCGACCGGGACACGGGCGAGGTCTGGTCGTCCGGGGTCCAGCCTACGCGAGCTGGCGCCGACTGGCACCGCGCCGTCTTCTGCGAACACCACGCCGCCTTCACGCACCAGAGGCCGCGACTTGCGACCACGACCGAGGTCGTCGTCTCGGCCGAGGACGACGCCGAGGCCCGGCGCATCACGCTGACCAACAGCAGCCGCCGCCCGCGCGAGATCGACGTGACGTCTTATGCCGAACTCGTGCTTGCCCCACCCTCGGCCGATCAGGCGCACCCGGCCTTTTCCAAGATGTTCGTCGTCACGGACTACCTTCCCGAGCTCGGCGTCATCATCGCGACCCGCCGACGTCGCTCGCCGCATGACCCCGAGGTCTGGGCGGCCCATATTGCCATCATCGAGGGCGAAGAGTCGGCCCCGATCCAGATCGAGACCGACCGCGCAAAGTTCATCGGGCGTGGCCGCAGCATTGCCACCGCAGCGATGATCGACCAGCCACTTTCAGGGACCACGGGCACCGTGCTGGACCCGATCTTCTCGATCCGGAGAAGCGTGCGCGTCCCGGCGGGTGGTACGACGCGCGTGACCTTCTGGACGATGGTGGCCGATACACCCGATGCACTTCTGGACCTCGTGGATCGTCACCGCGACCCCTCCGCCTTCTCGCGCGCCGCCACACTTGCCTGGACCCAGGCGCAGGTCCAGTTGCGCCACTTGGGCATCAGTCACGCCGATGCGGCAGACTTTCAGACTCTGGGCGGGATGGTGATGCGCAACGACGCCCGGCTTCGTGCCACACCGGCGCAGATCGCCGCCGGTGCCGCACCGCAGTCCGCACTTTGGGCGCTGGGTATTTCTGGAGACCTTCCGATCGTCCTCTTGCAGATCGACGATGCCGAGGACATCGCGGTGTTGCATCAAGCGATCAGCGCTCACGAATACTGGCAGATGCGCCACCTTGCCGTCGATCTTGTAGTGCTGAATGACCGCACGTCGAGTTACGTCCAGGACCTTCAGATTGCCATCGAGGGTGCCGTGCGTTCGGCCCGGTCACGCCCGCAGGCGCCAGGCATCCATGCACCGGCCAATGGGACAATCCACGCGCTTCGTTCCGATCTTCTACACCATGGCGCGCGGGCGCAGCTCCTCTCGGTCGCCCGCGTCATCCTGGTGGCCAACCGGGGCGATCTGGCCAACCAGCTCGCGCGACTTTCACAGGTGCCAAGGGGTGAAACCCTTCTCCCTCCCTCGACTGAAGCGGCATCGCTCTCGCCAGAGGTGCCCAAACTTGAATTCTTCAACGGCACCGGCGGCTTCGACAGGGACGGACGCGAGTATGTGACCATCCTGCAGGACGGGAAGACCACCCCTGCCCCCTGGATCAACGTCATCGCCAACCCGGCCTTCGGTTTCCAGGTCTCGGTCGAAGGCAGCGGCCATGTCTGGTCGGAGAACAGCCGCGAGAACCAGATCACCCCCTGGTCAAATGACCCGGTAACCGATCCCTCCGGCGAGGCGATCTATCTGCAGGATCTGGAGACGGGCCAGGTCTGGACCGCCACTGCCCTGCCCACACGTGGAGCTGGCACCTACATCGCGCGGCACGGCTTCGGCTATTCCCGCTTCCAGCACGAAGCCCACGGCATCGCCGCAGACATGGTGCAATTCGTTCCTCTGGATGCGCCCGCCAAGATCAGCCGGATTACGCTGCGCAATACCGGCACGACGACGCGCAGCTTGTCCGTCACAGCCTTTGCGGAATGGGTGCTCGGCACGGCGCGCGGCGCGACGGTGCCCCATGTCGTGACACGCACCGATCCCGAAACCGGCGCGATCCTTGCGCAGAATACCTTCAGCACTGCCTTCCCCGGCCGGGTCGCGTTTGCCGATTTCGGGGATGGGGTCAGTAGCTTCACGGCTGACCGAGTGGAGTTCATCGGCTTGGGCGGGTCGCTGGCTTTTCCTGCCGGCCTTCGCAAGGCACCGCTTTCAGGCAGGACCGGACCCGCCCTCGACCCCTGCGCCGCCCTGCAGCGCCGCGTGACCCTGAGTGCCGGCGAGACCGTGTCGCTGACCTTCCTTATCGGCCAGACCGATAGCGACACCTCCGCCAACGCCCTGATCCAGCGCCTACGCGCCCAAGACGCCGAGGTGCTCCTTGCCGCCGTCGACGAGCACTGGTCCAATCTGCTCGGCACCGTGCAGGTCACATCGCCGGACCGCGCGATGGACATCCTGCTGAACGGCTGGCTGATATACCAGACCCTCGCCTGCCGTATCTGGGCGCGGGCCGGGTTCTATCAGGCGAGTGGCGCCTATGGCTTCCGCGACCAGCTGCAGGACGGCATGGCCCTGACCTTCTCCCGGCCCGAGATGACCCGCGCTCACCTTCTGCGCGCAGCCTCACGGCAGTTCCCGGAAGGCGACGTGCAGCATTGGTGGCTGCCCCATTCTGGCCAGGGCGTGCGCACCCGGATCTCGGACGACCGGGTCTGGCTCGGCTACGGTGTCGCGCGGTATGTCGCCGTGTCGGGGGATACCTCGATCCTGGATGCGCAGGTCCCCTTCTTGCAGGGCCCGCCCGTGCCGCCCGGGGCCCACGACGACTTCTTCCAGCCGCAGGTGTCGGACGAAACCGCATCCCTTTTTGAACACTGCGCGCGCGGCTTGGACCTGGCCATCGAGCTGACAGGCGAGAACGGCATGCCCTTGATTGGCACCGGAGACTGGAACGACGGGATGAACCGGGTGGGCGAGGCTGGCCGCGGCACCAGTGTCTGGCTGGGCTGGCTGCTGATCGCCACCATCGACCTGATGGCCCCGCTGGCCGACACCCGAGACCCCGGCCGGGCCGACCGTTGGCGCGCGCACAGGACGTCGGTACTGCAGTCCATCGAAAGCCACGGCTGGGACGGCGAATGGTATCGGCGCGGCACCTTCGACGACGGCACGTTGCTTGGCTCTGCCTCGTCGGACGAATGCCGCATCGACAGCATCGCACAATCCTGGGCCGTCCTGTCCGGTGCCGCCGACCCGGACCGCGCCCGGCAAGCGATGGCCTCGATGACCCGGCACCTCGTCCGACCCGACCCAGGCCTTGCGCTGCTCTTCACACCCCCGTTCGACCGCACGCCGCTGGACCCGGGTTACATCAAGGGCTACCCGCCCGGACTGCGCGAAAACGGCGGCCAGTACAGCCATGCCGCCATGTGGGCGATCCTCGCGCAGACGAGGCTCGGGGATGGGGATGCTGCGCATCGGTTGTTTGCGATGCTGAACCCGATCAATCATGCGCTGACCCGCGATGATGCCGACCGCTACAGGGTTGAACCCTACGTTGTGGCGGCGGACGTCTACTCCACGCCGCCTCATGCCGGCCGCGGCGGCTGGACGTGGTACACCGGCTCGGCCGGCTGGATGTATCGTGCAGGGATCGAAGGGATCGTCGGCCTCACCCGCCGCGGCGATTCACTCTGCCTGAACCCGTGTTTTCCGCCGTCCTGGCCGGAACTGAACGTGACGATCACGCTGGGTGCCGCCCGATACTCGGTCTCGATTCTCAATCCTGATGCAACGGGACGAGGAATACAGTCTGCGCGCCTGAACGGTGACGATGTAAGCGTGGCGGTCGACGGACTGACCATCCCTTTGCAGGACGGCAGTCACCAGCTCACGGTCGTCCTGGGGAACGCGTCGGCCTGAACCCTGCATCCAGTGGCCCAGATGGAAACCACCCTATTGCCTCTCCGATCGCCCGCCTTGGTGACAGATCAAAAGCCACCGGTCGCGCCAAAAAGCAAATGCCCCGATGAAACCATCGGGGCATATGTTGTTTCGCATCTGTTTGCCTGCGTCTTCAGATCGGCGGACGTCCGCGAAGGGCGCGGGCGATCAGCGCCACCACGAAGAGGACGATGAACACAAAGAACAGGATCTGTGCGATACCGGCAGAGGTTCCGGCGATGCCGCCAAAGCCAAGTGCTGCGGCGATCAATGCGATAACGAGGAAGGTTACAGCCCAACCCAGCATGGGGATCTCCTTTTTCCAGAGGGGAGTTTCAGTCGGTCTTGCGATGCAGGAACAACTCGTGGCGCGGTCGTTGGTTCCACAGATCGCACGCGGCAAACTGAAAAGGCGCGCCCGAAGGCGCGCCTTTCCCAAGTGTTCTTGGCGTTCAAGCCGCCAGCGGAAACCTGATCGTTGTCTTCGTGCCGACATCCGGCCGATGCGTCGGCACAAGGGTCGCCCGGATGATCTCGATCCCGAACCTTAGTGACGACTTGGCTGACGCCCAGACATTCGCCACTTCGGGATCAAAGCGCAACAGGGCCACCTGCGGATCTTCGCGTCCACCCTCGAACCAGGCGGCAACCACGGGACTCCAAAGCTGGTCAAGCTTGGCATCGTCGTGGATGTGGTAAAGTTTGCCTCGGAGGCTGGCGTAGAGTCCGTCCTCGTCAGACGTCAGCACGTAATCCGCCTCCTCGCCCATCCCCAACGACTGGACCAAATCCGTTTCGGTAGACGACACGAACCAGATCGAACCCAGGTCGGCATCCGGGAAATGCGTCATTGGCTGAAACCCGTCTCCACCCGCCGTAAGGCCAAGCATTCCTGCCCGGGCCGCGCCCAGCGCGTCAAACAGGGCGCGGCGTGAGTTGGTGGTATCAGGATCCTGAACGGTCATGCGACCCTCGTCAAAGCTTCGAGAACCAGGTGTCAACTTCGCGTTCGGCATCGGCCTTTGCCTTGCCGTACTTCTGCTGGACCAAGCCGACCAGCTGGTCGCGCTTGCCCGCAACGCGGTCAAATTCGTCGTCGGTCAGGCCGCCCCATGCTTCCATGGCCTTGCCCTTGTACTGCTTCCATTTGCCTTCGATCTGGTCCCAGTTCATCGCTGTCTCCTTGGGTTGCTGCGCAGTGTCGCGCCATCACTCCGGGAGAACGCCGACGAGGCCTCAAGGTTCCTCGCCCCGCTTCATTCAAACGAACTCGGGCGGCAGGATCGGCAGTTTCCGGCCAAAGGCCTCGGCGGCGGCGAAGTCGTGCGGCAAGAGGAAACCCTTGCGAGCCAGAGGCGCAGTTGCAGCGTTGCGCCAGCCGATCCGTGTCCAGGCCTCCACCGCCGTGTCGGCCGCAAAGGCTTCGGGCCCGGCATCCTCGGGAAGCCAATGCGCCATCACCCGATGGCGCAGTTCGTTCACATCGTTTTCGTTCGTCAGATAGACCCCGGCCTCGGTATCCCAGCGCAGACTACGCCCATTCAGGTTGGCGGAAGACACGATGGCAGAGGTGTCGTCGAAGATCGACACCTTGGCATGGACATAAATCAAAGGTGCACCATGCAGCCGGTCACGCCGATCGTTTAGCTCGCTGCCCTTCCCGTCAGGCAAGGCAGGTCGTGGTTGCGCGGGCGAGCCGACGAAAAGTCGGGCTCCGAACCCTTTGCGCAGAATGCGCAAGGCTCTGGCCTGCATTGCTTCACCGAACCGGGTGTCGAGACCGCGCTTTCCATCGAAGGCCACGTCATCCGGGGCGGCGGGCAGGATCAGAATCATCTTCAGGGTTGGCGACCGGGCGGCCGTTCCTGCCAAGGCCTTCGCCAAACCGATATCCCGGAAATACTGGCTTTCCATGTAGATGAAGCGGCTGGACCGTCCGGACAGGATAAGGTGCGCCGAGCGCAGTTCGCTGACGACCGGGTCAGGACCGAAATGCCAAAGACTGCCACGGTGGGGCCGCGACAGCGTGCGCAACAGCCGTCGGGTCTTGGGCGGTGCCAACCGGCCCCCGATCACATCCTTGAAACTTTCCAGATGCTGCTGTGCCTCCGCGACCACCGGCCCTTCGATCATCAACTGCACGTCGTGCCAGGTCTGATTGCCCGCACGCCCATGCGTCGGTGTGTCGTACCTGCGTTCGTCCAGATCGAGGCCACCGATGTACAGAACCCGCCGGTCAATCACGGCCAGCTTCTGATGATGGACAGCGGGAAAGAGTCTGGGCAGCGACCATAGCCTCACCGCAACCGTCCCGTCCGGCCGGACCGTCAGGTTCCGTGTCACCCCGTCCATGTCGCGCAGTGCCGCTGCCCGGTAGTCCGGACTAAGGCCATTGAGCCAGCCCGCGGTTCTGTAGAGCTTTCTGATGATGTAAGGCCAGATTGCCAGGCGGATCATAACGCCGGTCTCTGCGGGGTGAAGGGGGCGCAGGACTTCCAGCTTTGCGCCGGGATTTGCCACAGCCGCCGCCGCACTGAACATGCGCAGGTTTCGCGTGGCATCCCTGTGCATTGCCGCTCTGGCGATCGGATCGACGTCGCTGATCGACACGTGTAGCGATACACCGCGATTCAACGTATGGACCACGAGGTCGAACCAGGTCTTGCCGATCGCCTGAGCCTCGGGGGACCTCAGGCGCGTTCTGAGGTCAAACACCAGAAAGCTTGCCCAGATTTCTGACACCGCGCCAAGAAAGGCGCGTTCGAGTGCCGGGTAAGCCTCGGCGGCGGTCAACAGTATTCGGACGGACCGCGTGGAGTTCGGCATTGGCAGATCCAGCTGGGTTGGACTGTCCATGCGCAACGTTCAGGAACTGGAAGCGTTCCATGCGGTTTCGCCAGCAACCGTGGGGACCCTTCGGTTTTCCGCCAATGACAGTGGAAGAACCTCGAAAAGCACCCGCAGAGAGTATTCTCCATCTGCTTCGCCGAATTCCTGTCTGCCGCCAAGCTGTTGCACGAAGGCCGTGATCAGTTGCGATCCAATGCCCGTGTCTGGCAGACCGGTGCCCGGCGCCGCCGCATCGCGTTTGCGCGTGCTGTTGATCACCTCTAGGACCGCGTCACTGCCGCCCGACCGTTTCAACCGCACCTTCAGCCTGCCCGGATGGTCGCGCGTCGCCCCAGCGTGTTTGATCGCATTGGTAAGCGCCTCGGCCAGAAGCAGCGAGAGGGGCACGGCCTGATCGGGCACCAGTCGCAGATCGTCGATCTCATTTTGGGTCTCGAACGGTTTCTCGGGGCCCGAGGACATCGAAAGGATCTGTCGCACGATATCGGGAATAAGCTCGCGGGCACGGACATCGGCAAGGCCGCTCGTCTGATAAAGCCCGCGGTGAACCGTGGCCAGACTCATGATCCGCTCCTGAAGGTTCTTCAGCAATTCCCGAGCTTCGTCGCTGCGGGCGCTGCGGATCTGGATGTTCATGATGGACGATATCAGCTGAAGATTGTTCTTCACCCGGTGATGCACTTCACGCAGCAACACCTCTTTCTGGTGGACCGAATCCTCTATCTCCGCCTCGCTGCGCGTGATGCTTTCGGTCATCGCCAGGTATGCGGAGGCGAGTTCATCTAGCTCAGCCGGTGCATTCTTCAGATCGATCGCCTGCAGACGCCGGTCGCCGTGTGCGAAGCTGAGGATGGAGCGGTTCAAGATGCGCACATGGCGCGCCACCAGAACTTCTGCCGCAAAGCCCGACACGATAAGACCGACCAGCCACATCAGAAGGGTTGGAAGATGGATGAGCGCGTCTAGTCTTCCAGAAGTTCCAGGAGCAGAGGGCAGGAAACTACCCATCACATAAAGCTCGCCCAGAACGATCGGTACAACGGCATAGGTCAAAAGCTGCCCACTGGCCGATGTGGCTCGAAAAACCGATTGTTCGGCACCGACAAAGTCTTTCAGCGCACGACCCGAAGGCAGTTGCCGCTCAGCTTGCTCTCTCTCGATATTCGCGGTCAGGATTGTGCCGTTGCGGTCGAACGTCCAGAAGACAACCGGAAGAGTGGTGCTGTCGTTGGCGACAGACTGCGCCTCGGTTCGCACCACAGCCAACGAGACGTGCGAAACCGAAAGGCCGATATAGCCAAGATAAGTGCCCGATGCATCAAACACCGGGTGCGAGATGCCCAACACGGACACACCTGAAATCGGGCCCTTTTCGGCAACCGTGAACATCGGCGCCTGCGCGGCGTTGGTGCGTTCGAAATTGTCGTTGCCTTTGAAATCGAACCGCTTGCCGGTCGACGAGCACGTCATCACTCCAGAAGTCGGAATGAATGCAACCACCTGCACCCCGGGTTCATCTGCCGGAATCCGGCTGACCAGGGCCTCGCAGGCCGCAGGATCATCAACAACCAGAGGAATCGCTTCCGCCAAGGCTTTCATCATACCGCGCAGGCGACGGATTACGCCGGTCTCGCCGGTGGCCGCCTGCAGGGTCGTGCCCAGAAGGACCGCATCATTGCGGGCCTGTATCTCGTCCTCCAAAGCGTTGGTCTGGATGATGCCGACTATCCCCCCCGGCAACAAGGCGAGGGCAAGGATGATCGCAAACCTGATCGCCAGCCGAGCCGAAAAGGGCCGGTCGCCGCCGGGTGTCATGCAGCCTGCATCCCCGACTGGCCCATAGCGGCGATACCCGCCTGATCGACGCCCTCGAAGATGTCTTCGCCATTTGCCAGACCCATCAGGTCCGACAGCCTCTTTCGGGCGCGGCTCGCCCGGCTTTTCACCGTCCCGACTGCGACGCCCATCGTGATCGCCGCTTCCTCGCAGGAAAAGCCCGACGCTCCGACAAGCGTCAGCACTTCGCGGTGCTCGGGTGACAGTTGGTCAAAGGCCCGCTGGAAATCACGATAGGCAAGGCGTCCGTCGTGGTCAGGCTTGACGGACAAACCCAGGGCATGAATGCCGTCCGGGTCGGCAACTTCGCGCCGACCCTTGCGCAACGACGAATAATAGGTGTTGCGCTGAATCGTGAAGAGCCACGCTTGCAGATTGGTGCCTTGGGCGAACTTCTCGAAATTCGTCCACGCCTTGACGACTGTGTCCTGCACCAGATCGTCCGCAGCAGAGCGGTTGCGCGTCAGGCTCATCGCAAATGCGCGCAGCGACGGAAGATACTGGATCAGCTCAAGCCTGGGATCGTTTTCCGTGGTATCTGTCATTCTCGGCCCTCCGGATCGCCATCTTCGACGTCCCGGGCCGTTCTCTGTCGCAACTGCTCCAGAAGCTGGGCCAACTTGTCGGGGATTTGCTCGTTCAGTGTCTCGTCATAGATGCGCCGAAGATTCTCGTCGATGTGGCGGCGGACCTTTGATTTCGGATTGTTCTCGGCCATATCGGAATACATCTTTTTTTGTGCCCACCTCACTTAACACGGAACCCAACGCGCGGCTAAAGCGTTTGGTTCCCGAAAAAAGCGACGTCAGGGAGAAATAGTCGATGCAAGCCCATGGCATGGTGGACCCAGTTGCCTCGATAAGCGGCAACTTGCCCTATCTGCGGCGATACGCACGCGCGTTGACCGGTAGTCAGCGCAGCGGTGACAACTTTGCCGCGGCCACCCTGGAGGCGATCCTCGAGGATGCAGCCGTCCTGTCTGATGACATGGACGCAAAGGTTGGCCTCTTTCACGCCTTCCACCTTGTGTGGTCCAGCGCCGGCGCTCCGGTCGGCGAACCTGACAGCCGGTATTCCGCCGTCGCGCAGGCCCATATGGCGAACCTGACACCGAATAGCCGCGAGGCGCTTTTGCTGCATGTCATCGAAGGCTTCACCCAGTCCGAAATCGCCCGGATCATGCAAACGGACCATGATCATGTGGCCCGCCTTATCGAAACCGCAGAAGCCGAGATGCAGGCCTCGGTCCAGGGTCGCGTCATGATCATCGAAGACGAGGCGATCATCTCGATGGACATTGCGGCGATCGTGCGGGAAATGGGCCACGATGTGACGGGCATCGCGGCGACCCGCACAGAAGCGGTAGAACTCGCCAAGCGTCATCGCCCTGATCTGGTCCTGGCCGACATCCAGCTTGCAGATCGGTCGTCGGGCATCGATGCCGTGAACGACATCCTGAAGTTGGTCGATGATGTTCCGGTGATTTTCATCACTGCGTTCCCGGAAAGATTGCTGACGGGCCAGCGCCCCGAACCAACCTTCCTGATCACCAAGCCCTATGCCGAGGAACAGGTCCGCTCGGCCGTATCGCAAGCGATGTTCTTTGCCAGCACCGAGACATTGCAGTCCTGATCGTCGTCCATTAACCCCGCACTGCCTTGGCCCCCCCCAGTACCGATGCGGGGGCTGCCGCCGCTCAGGCCACGCCGCTCAGCAGTTCTGCCACGTCGCGGCCGACAAACGGAAAGGGGAGGGCTTTCCAGCCTTCCGGCAACGCTGGCAACTCCTCCTGACCTACCAGGACCACCAGCCCGCGGTCATTGGCGACGCGCTGGCCAAAGGAAGATGCAAGAATTGCGGCAGCCTCCGACTGCACGAAGACCGCCCTGATCCTGCCCTCCGGCAACGCTTTTTCCGCATCACGCAGGTTCGGGGTCACCAGAACCTGCGCATCCGGGCACGCATCCCGGATGATCATCTCGATATCCCGGCCGACCAGGATCTCAGGCAGAACGACGACAAAGAACGCTCGCGGTTCCCGGACTTCGACTTCGTTCATGAGCGATCCCTCAAGCATGAACCGTCTCTATGGGACTATCCGCCAGAGCCCGCATTAACCTGAGATATAGAAGGGCACGAAAGATGCCCGTTTCATGCGAAACCTTGGCCTTCCGCCAACAAGGCCCAGCCCGGGCGCTTGGACTATCGGTGGAGCAAACGAACAAGATGACGATTCACGTTCGCGACACCGGGCTTGCAGGCCGGGCAGGCAGCCATCTGGAAGTCCGTGACCTCGCCAAGCCTGTTGCCTACGCGGAATCTGCGCCCCGGCCTTTGGACAAGCGCCCCCTCCCAAACAAAGGTGCCGCCAACTCTGTCTGCCGGGTATGCAGACAGAGTTGGCGGCGAGGGTCGAGCGCGGACAGGGACCTCCGCTGACCGACAGAGGGGAGGGAATACCCTGCAGGTCGGCTGCCAGACAAACGTCCCAAGCCCCCAAAAGTTCCAGAAAACCCGAAGATTCTTGCCCATCCCCCGCGGGGGCATAAACCCGCCGACTTTGCCAAACTGCTGCCCATCACACAGCAAATTGCCGGAACCTCGTCCCCCCAAAGACGTTTCTTCCACATGCGCCCGAACGGGGCGTCAGACAGAAAGAAACGGAGAATATCATGAAATATCTTATGCTTGGCACTGCAATGGCGCTGGTGTTCGGAGCTTCAGCATCCGCACAGGACCTGTTCCGGGCTGAAATGGACCCGATCGCCATCCCTGCTTCCGACTTCATCGGAAAACGGGTCTATGCCGTCGAAACGGCCGTTGATGCCGACGAATATGACGGCGTTCAAGAAGGCTGGAACGACATCGGCGAAATCAACGACATCATCCTGACCCGTGACGCCAAGGTCGATGCTGTCTTGATCGATATCGGCGGATTCCTCGGCATGGGCGAACGCCAGATCGCCGTGGGCATGGAGAACATCCGGTTCGTCTCTGACAGTGCGACTGCGGAAGACCTCAACGACTTCTTCCTTGTCGTGAACGCCGACAAGGCGATTCTGGAAAGCGCACCGGAATACATGCGCACGGGGGCAATGCCTGCCGATGCGACGAAGACCGATGACACTGCAAAGGCCGAGAAGACCAATATCCCGGCGGTCGACGAGGCCATGGCCACCAATGATCAGACAGAGGTCGCGGTGTCCGAGCCTGTGACAAACCCTGCGTTGGTCGGAGGCGCGATGGCGGTCGACGGTTACGCTGCTGTCGATGCGTCCAGCGTCACCTCCGAGCAGCTGATGGGCGTGCGGGTCTATGGCCCGAACGATGAGGACCTGGGCGAAATCTCTGACCTCGTTCTCGACGGCAAGGGCGCACCAGCCCAGATCATCATCGATGTCGGCGGCTTTCTGGGCATGGGCGAAAAGCCGGTCGCAATTGATGTGACCACGCTTCAGATCCTGAAGGAAACCGATGGCGCAGCGCTGCGCGCCTACGTCCAGATGACACAGGACGAACTGAAAGCCCTGCCTGCCGCGAAAAGGTAATCGCGCAGATCAAGACGAAAAAAGGCCCGCTTAATGCGGGCCTTTTTGCTGTCTTGGTCATTGCGGATGGATCAGATCGGGTCCGATGCCATTTCCCGGACACCATCCTTCACATCAGACGCAACCGTTTCGGCAAGGCGTGCCGCCGTGTTCGCAACGCGCGTACGTTCCTGCCGCAAAGCGTCCTGCGCGCGGGCAAGCAGACGATCACGGTCTTTCCCGAAAAGACGGTCCTCCGTCGTCGTGCGCGGCAGGGCTGCCGCGACCAGGGCCCCGATCGCCATGCCGATTGCCCCTGCCGTCACTGGGCGATCTTCGATCAACTTCGTCCCCTGCCGCACTGCAGCCATCCGCGCGGCATACGCCTGTTCGCGCAAGGCAAGCATCCGATCCCGGGCATCGGTTTCCAGGGTGTCCAAGCCCCGCAGCATTGCCGCGCGCGTTGCTTGGGCCAGATCGGCAAGGACTTGGGCGCGGTCCCGCGCAAGCTCGGCCGCCGGACGCAGCTTCCTGCGCGCAAGCGCGTCGATACGGGCAAGGGCGTCCGAAGTTCTGCTCCGCAGCGCGTCGGCCTCGGCGATCCAGTCGAGGTCGTCGGCCGGAAGGGGCGCGGCAGGCCCACCTTCATCTTCCCAGCGTGACAGTGCTTCGAACTTGGTGCCCGCAAGCGGAG
>JBKDYO010000003.1:0-4265 GCA_046305855.1 Paracoccaceae bacterium | reverse complement strand
GGGCGTCGACTTCACCGCGCATGTCGTGGGCTTCGGCCTGACCGCCGAGGAAGGCGCCACCGTGGCCTGTCTGGCCGAGAATACCGGCGGCCGCTACATCGAGGCCAAGGATGCCGGGTCACTGGTCGACGCGCTGAAGACCACAGTCGTCGTCGCCGAACCGGAACCCGCACCCGAACCCGCGCCGGAACCAGAGCCGGTCGCGCTGGCCGAAAACGTCGATCCCGCCGCCTATCTGGTCGAAGGCGGAGCCGATCTAGATGAGAAGATTATCCAGGATGTGGTCTTCACCTTCACCGCTCTGGGGGCCGACGGTCAGCCGACGGGGGATGCCTCGACGATCTACGGCACCTCGAAAGGCACCCTTGCGCCCGGCAAGTACCGGATGGTGACCGAACTCCACAAGGCGCGCGTCGAGCAGGATGTCGAAATCGGCCCAGCCACCGACATGTCCACGCCTGTGGCCATTCTTGACGCGGGTATCCTGAACCTGACCCTGCGCGCGGCACCGGGTGCCGACCCTGACCCGGATGCCTTCTGGGAACTGCGCGGCGCCAATGAGCTGTACGAATCCGGCTATGGCACGGCCTATCGGGTCTTCCCGACCGGCGAACATGCCCTGAAAGCGGTGCTCGGGGCTGCGGAAGCAAACCCGTCGGTCGTCATCGAAGCGGGCAAGGTGACCGACCTTGACCTCGTGATCGGTGTCGGTGTTGCCGTGGTCGATGCCACCTATTCCGAAGCCGTGAAGGTCGAAGGCGGCGACCATTTCGTCGAGATCTTCGGCACTGAGAAAGACATCGACGGCAATCGGAAGGCCTTTGGCTACACCTACGGCGCCGGGGCCAGCTTCGATTTGCCCGCAGGCGAATACGTCGCGGTTGTCTCGCTGGGTGCGGCGAAGGCCGAAGTGCCGTTTGCGGTGAAAGTGGGCGAGCGCACTGACATTACCGTTCCCCTGAACGCCGGTGTCGCGGCCTTCACCTCGCCCTCGGACGAATTCATCGAGGTGCTGGCCGCCAAGCCCGACATCAACGGCAATCGCGCCGGGTTCGGATACAGCTACGGCCCAGCCTGGCAGACCACGCTTCCAGCCGGGGATTATGTCGTCAAGCTGTCGAGAGGCGACACGTCCTCGGAAACCCCGCTGACGGTGAAGGCGGGCGAACGCAGTGAGCTTGCGCTGACCCTGCCCTGAGCCTTACGCCTGCCCGGACTGCGCCAGCAGAAAGCGGCGGACATGCGGGGCGACTTGGTCAGTCGCCTCGATGAAGATCGCGTGTTTCAGGACCGGCAGGATCACCAGCTCTGACCCCGGCAAAACGGCCTGGATCAACCGGTTGAGCCGCGGATTGCAGCCGCCGTCATTCTCGCCGGTGATGATCTGCGCCGCTGCCGTGACTTCGTGCAGCCAGGGGGCCATCTCGGTCTCGGCATAGATGTCGAAGACATTCAGAAAGACGTCCGCTGGCGTGTCCATTACCTGCCGCTTGCGCCAGTCGATCGCCTCGGGGTGGGCCTCGGCAAAGCCATCGGTGAACCAACGCGCGGTCAGGGTGTCGAGAACCTGCCCGATCCCCTTTTCCCGCATCGCCGCCACCACGCCCCGCACCTTGGCGCTGTCATCCTCGGTCCGGAAGGCGGCTGTCGACCACAGGCCCAGCGAGGCGACCCGCTCCGGATACCGCAGCGCATAGCGCGGGCCGATCATGCCGCCCAGCGAATGACCCGCGAAATGCGCGCGCTCGATGCCAAGTTTGGCCCGCAAGGCCTCCAAGTCATCTACGAGATCATCCAGCCCGAACCGCCCCTGCGGCAGCGGGCTGTCGCCATGGCCGCGCAGGTCATAGCTGATGCAGGTAAAGCGGTCGCGCAGCGCCTCGACCAGCTTGGCAAAAGTCGCCCGCCGCGCGCCGATGCCGTGGATCAGGAACAGGGGCTCACCCTGGCCCTCGACCGAATAGGCGCAGTCGAGGGCCATGGCTATACTTTCGGGTCGCTGGCCAGCCGCCCGGCCGTGGCCCAGTCGTGCTTGGCGACATCGGTGAACACCACCGTCACCATCTGCGGCGTGCCCCCGCAGGTGTCACACCAGGCCTTGGTCACCGCCTCTGCGCAGGCGCGCTTCTGGTCGACCGTGCGGCCCTCGAACATCTCGATCCGGATGATTGGCATGTTTCCTCCCTTACGCGGCCTGCCGGGCCGTCTTTGTCACCTTCGGCATGACCTCTTCGGCCAGCCGACTCATCATCTCCAGCACCGCCCCCTGCGCCTGACCGAAGTTGGACGAGACGATCACCTCGTCGATCCCCAGTTCAGCGTAGGAGGACAGCCGGTCAATCACCTCATCCCGCCCGCAGATCAGGATGTTCTGCCGGAACTCTTCCGGGCTTTGGGTCCGGGGCAAGGGGCGGATGATGCCATGCTCCACGATCCCCGGCCCGCCAAAGACGTTGTCAAAGCTTTTGTAGTATTCATAAGCTTTTGCGAGCATTTCCTCACGTTCCGGCGGGCGGTCGGTGACAAAGATCCCACGCTGCAGCGACAACCTTTGTCCGGACTTACCCGACCGCGCCGCCCCGCGCTGAAAGGCCGCCACCTGCCCCTCCAGCACCCCGTGACTGGCCGACAGCGGCGTCGTCTGGATGTGATAGCCCTTGGCCGCCGCCGCCTCGATCCCCGGCGGCGCCATGATCGCCAGCGCCAGTGGAATCGGGTCCTCTGGCCGCGGCATCACCGTCAGCGCATCGAACTTGTACCAGTCGCCGTCCCAGGACACTTCCTCGCGAGTCAGCAGCGCCTCCAGCACCGCCAGACTCTCCTCGAATCGCGCCTTCGTCTCATCGATCGGCACGCCGATCCGCCCGGTCTCGAAGCCGAACGCCCCCTTGCCGACCCCCAGCACCAGCCGCCCACCGCACAAGGCCTGCGCCTGCACCACCTCGCCCGCAAAGACTCGCATGTCGCGGATCGGCAGCTGGCAGACGGCCGTCGCAATCTCTACCCTTTGCGTCCGCGCGGCGATGGCGACGGCGAACTGCAGGGGCGACGGGACAAGAA
This sequence comes from Paracoccaceae bacterium, assembly GCA_046305855.1. Taxonomy (GTDB): domain Bacteria; phylum Pseudomonadota; class Alphaproteobacteria; order Rhodobacterales; family Rhodobacteraceae; genus Tabrizicola. The sequence goes on along the minus strand of JBKDYO010000003.1, from coordinate 1,205 downwards.
GGATGTTCAGCAGGTGATGCTCCGGCACCGACACGCCGCGAAACCCGCAGGCTTCGGCATGAACCGCCTGTTCCAGCATGTCGGCCCAAAGCCGCTTGCCGCCAACCGACGGGTCCAGAAGATGCGAGTTCAGGAAATGCGAGACATCCATGCCGGCCTCCCTCAGTTGACTTGTACGTTTGTACAAACCACCCTACCCTGTCAAGCATCCCGCGAACCGGCTATCCCTGACCCGATGACAACGCCCCGCAGCCAGACCCAGACCGACAGGCGCAGCGAAATCGCCGAGGCCGCCCTGCGGGTTCTCGGCCGCGAGGGACACGCGGGCCTCACCGCCCGCAAGGTCGCCGCCGAGGCCGGGCTGTCGCTGGGCCACATCACCTACAATTTCTCCGGGATGGACGAGGTCCTGGCCGAGGCCTACCGCCTGCTGTCAGCCCAGTTGCGCGAAGCGTCCGATCCCCCGCAGCCCGCCACGCCCCAGGAACGCCTGTCCGCCTTCCTGCGCGCGGGGTTCGCCGGGGATTTCCTAACCCCCGCCCACCTGCGCATCCGGATCGACCTCTGGTCCGCCGCACTGGCACATCCCGCGGTGGAAGAGACCGAACGCGCCCTTTACGCCCACTACCGCGCCCGGCTGGAGGATCTCTTGGCCCCATTGGTCACGCCCGACCGGGTCGCGGCCTTGGCCGACCTGATCATGGCCGCGCTGGACGGGCTTTGGCTGGACTGGATGCGGCGACGGGACACAGGCGCGGTCGACAATGGCCTGCGCCTGATCGAAGAGATGGTCCGCGCGCAAGGCCCGCGCACAAGGCCCTGAGCCACCCATAAAAAGGCCGCCTCATCGGGCGGCCTTCGGATCATTTTACTCGGCGGCTTCCTGCGGCGGCTCGCCATCCGGCTTGTCTTCCGCCTTGGGCTTGCGCGGTCCGCGCGGGCGGCGGGCGGGACGGTCGTCCCGAACTACAGCCTCGGCCTGAGGTGCCTCGGGTTCGACACGTGGCGCGCGCGTGCCGGACTCCGGCGTCTCGATCAGCCCGGTGTCATCGCCCGCCTGCAGATCAATCACGTCGACGATCACGGGCTGGTCTTCCGATCCAAGGTCGCGATCGGACCGGAAATCGCGGTTGAAATCGCGCCGCTCGCCCCGCTCGGGCCGGTCGCCACGATCCGGGCGGTCGCCGCGCTCGGGCCGGTCCTGC
>JBKDYO010000002.1:0-5188 GCA_046305855.1 Paracoccaceae bacterium | reverse complement strand
CGAGCTTTCCTCCCGACTTCGCGGCCAACTTGGCACTGATGGTCTGATGCCGGGAAGCTGGCCGGTGGGAAGCACGGTTGTTCTCTTGGACCTGGCTTTGTCTCAGATTGACCTTGCGCTGTCCGCGCGAGGTCTCGCGCGGTACTACCGCGTTGGCGCAGCGTCTCGGGGTTACGACGACGTCAACGTGACGATGCGTGTCGAAGCGTTTGAGGGGGTCGGTCTCCGGCCGTATCCGGTTGCCCATCTTCGACACAAGATCGTCGCCGGAGACGTCTTATGCGATTGGAAACGGCGCACCCGGATCGACGGGGATTCGTGGCTCTCGGCCGAAGTTCCCTTGGCGGAAGACGCCGAGGCCTACCGCGTTCGCATCATCCAGGGTGCAGCGATAATTGCGGAATACGCGGTCAGTCAGCCATCCTTCCAGTACACCTCAGCCATGCAGACGATCGATGGGGTATCGGGCACATTCCAGTTTGCAGTTGCGCAGCTTTCGCTAAGCTTCGGACCAGGGCCTTTCCGCCAGATTGATGTCGTCCCCTGATCAGGGGACGCATTCCGTGCGGACCACACTTGGTTTGATAGAGGCCGACGACAAAGGCTTCCATCACGAGGATTGATGCTCGCTTCCACAGAAATCCGTGTCGCCAGGCACAGTTGATGTGCTATGAACAGGGTGTATTCGGAGACGTGGCTATGCTTGAAACCAAACCGAGAGTGACTGCAATTGATCCGGTCTGGCGGCGCGTTTGCGAGGAGGCTGTCGAAGCCATTCGCAACGAGCCGCTGCTTGGGGGCCTGATCCACTCGGGTCTTTTGCACCATTCGGCGCTGGAACGCGCGCTCGCCTACCGCTTTTCGCTGAAGCTGGCATCGGGCGAGATGAGCGAACAGATACTGCGTGAAATCGCTGATCAGGCCTATGACAATGATCCGGAAATTGGAGCCGCTGCCCGTTCCGACCTGATGGCAGTCTATGAGCGCGACCCGGCCTGCCATCGGTTCCTTCAGCCACTGCTGTTCTTCAAGGGCTATCAGGCGATGCAGGCCTACCGCATCGGCCACTGGCTTTGGCAAAACGGCCGGATTGATCTGGCCTATTTCGTCCAGATGCGGGTGTCTGAGGTCTTTGGTGTGGATATCCATCCGGCAGCACGTGTCGGCAAAGGCATCATGATCGACCACGCCCATTCCATCGTCATTGGCGAAACCGCGGTCGTTGGCGACAACGTCTCGATGCTCCATTCTGTCACTCTGGGCGGGACCGGCAAGGAAGACGGGGATCGCCATCCCAAGATTGGAGACGGAGTGTTGATCGGGGCCGGTGCCAAGGTTCTGGGCAACATCCATGTCGGCCAATGCTCGCGCATCGCCGCCGGGTCGGTGGTTCTGGAGGACGTTCCGCGCAACACAACGGTCGCCGGCGTTCCGGCCCGCGTTGTCGGCAAGGCTGGCTGCGCCCAGCCTGCACTGACCATGGATCAGATCCTGAAGGCCGAATGACCTGCCCAAGATGATCCCTGCCTTGCGTGCCTTCGCTGCCAGATTGACCGGGCAGGCGATTTCGACTTTCGCTCGCTTCATCACTGCTCCCCGGGCGGTCTGGCAAGGGATCGAACCGGTTCCGATCCAGCGGGTCTATTTTGCCAACCACAGCTCCAACGGCGATTTCGTCCTGCTCTGGACGACTCTGCCAGCCCCCCTTCGCCGCCGCACCCGTCCGGTTGCCGCTCTCGACTACTGGTTGACCTCGCCTCTCCGGGCCTTCGTCGGGCGCGAAGTCTTCAATGCCGTCCTGATCGACCGCCGTCCGGAGGCGCGGACCGAAGACCCGGTGGCGCAGATGGTCTCTGCTCTGGACCAAGGCTCTTCGCTCATTCTCTTCCCCGAAGGTCAGCGCAACAGCTCCGACGCAACACTTCTCCCGTTCAAGTCCGGCCTTTACCACATTGCCAAGGCCAGGCCCGGGGTCGACCTTGTTCCAGTCTGGATCGCCAATCTGAACCGCGTGATGCCGAAGGGTGAAGTCATTCCCGTGCCCCTGATCTGCACCCTGACCTTTGGCGCCCCCCTCCATCTCGTCGCAGGCGAGACGAAGGACGCCTTCCTTGCCCGCGCGACCTCAGCGCTTCTTTCGCTGAAGCCGCAGGCGCAGGCATGACTTCCCCGCATCTCCTCTGGCTCCTCGCCGGCGTCGGTACAATCCTCATCCTCGCCTCCGTGATCGGAGAAGTCCTCCGCGTCAGGCTCTCCCCCGCTGGCGAGAACCCGGTGATCGAGAACCTGAACGCCCGGATCAACGCCTGGTGGGTGATGGTGATCTGCCTTGCGCTTGCCTTCATCGCGGGCAAACCGGGCGTGGTTCTTCTCTTCGCGCTCTGCTCCTTCGCCGCCTTACGCGAATTCCTCACCCTCACTACGCAGAACCGCGCCGACCACTGGTCGCTTGTCGCCTGCTTCTTCCTGATCCTGCCCCTGCAATACTGGTTCCTCGCAACGGACTGGTACGGGCTGTATTCGATCTTCATCCCGGTCTATGCCTTCCTTCTCCTCCCCGTCGTCTCTGCCCTCCGAGGCTCCACCCAAAACTTCCTGATCCGCGTCTCGGAAACCCAATGGGCGCTGATGATCTGCGTCTACTGCGCCAGCCACGTGCCTGCGCTCCTCTACCTGCAGATCCCCGGGTTCGAGGGCCGCAACGTTATCCTCATCGCCTACCTGATCTTTGTCGTGCAGCTCTCGGACGTCATGCAATACGTCTGGGGCAAGCTTGTCGGCCGCACCAAGGTCGCCCCCACCCTCTCGCCGTCGAAGACCTGGGAAGGCCTGATCGGCGGGGCCCTCACCGCAACCGCTGTCGGCACCGCGCTGTACTGGATGACCCCCTTCTCGCCTCTGCAGGCCGCCGGCATGTGCCTTCTCATCACCATGATGGGCTTCTTCGGCGGCCTCGTCATGTCGGCCATCAAGCGTGACCGGGGCATCAAGGACTGGGGCCACCTCATCGCAGGACATGGCGGTTTTCTTGACCGGCTCGATTCTGTGATCTTCGCTGCGCCGATCTTCTTTCACATCACTCGCTGGGTCTGGTCTACGACATGAGCCCGCCGGAAACTTCGGAAAACCGCCGGCCCCTCACCTCGCGCAACTCTGCCTGGGCCGCGCGCCTTGCCTCCTGGGCCGTGACCAGAGAGTTCACGCCGAACCAGATCTCGCAGGCCTCCATGGGCTTCGCCGCTGCAGGTTTCGCCTTTTACGCGATGTCCACGCAAGTTGGTGGCATCGCGCAATTTCTCAGCCTCCTCCTCGCCGCCGCCACGCTGCAGGCCCGCCTCGTCTGCAACCTGATCGACGGCATGGTCGCGATCGAAGGTGGCAAGGGTGCCAAGGACGGCCCCTTCTGGAACGAGGCGCCTGACCGGGTCTCCGATTTCATCTTCTTCACGGGCGCAGGCCTCGCCGCAGGCGACCCCACCTTGGGCCTTTTCGCCGCCGCCTTCGCGATCGCCACTGCCTATGTCCGCGAACTTGGCCGGGCCGAGGGCTTTCCTCCCGACTTCTCCGGCCCGCTCGCGAAACCTCAGCGGATGGCCGTCCTCACCGCAGGCACCGTCCTCGCCGCGTTCTACGCCACCGAATGGGTCCTGACCGTGACGCTCTGGATCATCGTTGCAGGGACCGCCGCCACGGTGATCCGCCGCTCCTGGACCCTGATCGAAAGACTCAAGGCGCGATAGGAAAAGGGGGACCTTCCGGCCCCCCTTGCTTGCTCTTTTCGGAAATACTCTGCGGGGTGTGGGGGTGCATAACCCCCACCGCAGCGGATCAGGCCAGCATCACCATCGGGTTCTCCAGCGCCTCGATCACGGCCTTCAGGAACTCGGCCCCAAGCGCCCCGTCGATTACCCGGTGATCAACCGACAGCGTCATCGACATCACGGTCGCCACGCCAATCGTCCCGTCTGCCAAGACCACCGGCTTCTTGATCCCCGCGCCGACGGCCAGGATCGAGCCATGCGGCGGATTGATCACCGCGTCGAAGTTCTCGATCCCCATCATCCCAAGGTTCGAGATCGCGAAAGACCCGCCCTGATACTCATGCGGCGCGAGCTTCTTGGTCTTGGCGCGGGTGGCCAGGTCCTTCATCTCCGCCGACAGCGCAGACAGCGACTTCTTGTCCGCATCGCGCAGCACCGGAGTAAACAGCCCACCCTCAACGGCGACAGCCACCGCCACGTCCGACGGCTTCAGTCGCAGCATCCGGTCACCGGCCCAGACGGTGTTCGCCGCCGGCACCGCCTGCAGCGCCATCGCGCAGGCCTTGATGATGAAGTCGTTGACCGACAGCTTCACCCCGCGCCCCTCAAGCTGCTTGTTCAGCGTCTCGCGGAAGGCCATCAGCGCGTCCAGCTTCACATCCCGCCGCAGATAGAAATGCGGGATGGTCTGCTTGGCCTCGGTCAGCCGCGCCGCCACGGTGCGCCGCATCCCGTCCAGCGCCACTTCCTCGAAGGGCCGGTCGGCATACATCTTCAGCACCGTCTCCGCCGACATGCCGGTGGGCATTCCGCCAGCCGGTTTCGCCGGGGCAGTGGCCGCTTTCGGAGCCTCGGCCACCGGAGCGGCCGCAGGCGTCACCGCCCCCGGCTGCGCCCCTTCGACGTCCGCCCGCACGATCCGACCATGCGGACCCGAGCCCTTTACGGCCCCCAGGTCCAGACCCTTCTCTTTGGCACTCCGCCGCGCCAAGGGCGAGGCGAACACCCGCGCACCAGCCGGAGCAACCGCTGCGACGACAGCCGGGGCAGGGGCCGCTGCGGCGACAGGCGCCGCCACCGGAGCCGCCGCCACAGGCGCACCCTTCGGCGTAGCAACAGCCGCCGAAGCATCCTCCCCGTCATCCAGCAGGACCGCGATGGGCGTGTTGACCTTCACCCCCGCCGTGCCTTCCGCGATCAGGATCTTGCCCACGGTCCCTTCATCGACCGCTTCGAACTCCATCGTCGCCTTGTCGGTCTCGATCTCGGCGAGGATCTGGCCCGATTTGACCACATCCCCCTCTTTCACCAACCACTTGGCCAGCGTGCCCTCCTCCATCGTGGGGGACAGCGCGGGCATCAGAATTTCGGTCGCCATGGCTTCACCTCACCGGTAGCAGACGGATTTGACGGCGGTCACGACCTCG
>JBKDYO010000001.1:0-3690 GCA_046305855.1 Paracoccaceae bacterium | reverse complement strand
CGTCAGCCGCCAGGTCTCGCTCAGCGCCTCGGAGGCGAGATAGGCCGCGCGCGCCGCGATGGCGATGGCCGCGCCGAAGGGTCCGGCGACCGGGTAGGGATTGCCTTGCCAGACGAGGAACAGGCCCGCCGCCGCCCCCAGGACCACTGCCATGATCAGATGGCTGCGCCAATAGGTCAGCCGGTCGGCCCGGAACTCGGCCACGACACTCTCGCCGTCCAGAAGCGGCGCGCTGCGGCCGATGACCGTGTCGGGCTCGATCCGGGCCATCAGGCGATCCAGACGATGACGATGGTGAAGAGGGCGATGAAGACCAGAACGGCGGTCGCCACCATGCCGCCTTGGCGCATTTCGGCTTTCGTGGGCTTGCGGTCGGGGTCGGGGGTCATTCGGTCTTGCCCTGCAGGTCTTGGATCATCATGAACACTCTCTCAGCCTCGGCGATGTTTTCAAAGCCCGCTTTGGTGGTGCCAAGGTCGCCGTCCGAGTCCCGTTCCAGCCGGGCATGCACCCAGACGGTGCCTGCGCGCGTGCCGGTTTCCAGTTCAAGCGCGGTGGAGGGCAGGATCGGGTAGACCTTGAGGCTGGGAAAGCGCCCCGTGCGGATGACATAGGCCGCACGGCTGGTCAAAGCGTAGCGGACATAGCGCGCGGCTGAGCGGGCCTCAATGATGGGGCCGAAGACAAGGAACGCGCCAAAGGCGGCGAAAGGCAGGCTGAACGCGGTCGTGACCAGCGCGTTGCCTCCGTCCGTGACGCCTGCGGCCCGCGGATACAGGAGGAGGCTGTAGAAGAAGAGCGAAACGCCGATCAGCAGGAAGGGCAGCCCGAAGAGCATCAGGAAGAACGTGAGCCGGCGCTGGTGGATGCCGGGGACGGGGGAGCCCTCCCAGAGGAGGGTCTCACCGGGGCGGAGGGGCAGGGCGGTCATGATGTTGGCCTGACGGGAACATCTTTTCGATGACTGTCGTTTCCGCTCCAGTGAGCAGAGAGATCGATCAGCCTCGCGATATCTTCGTCATGCAAAGACAGGAACACGATTGGCCCAAAGGCGATTGAACCGAACCACTTTCGGAGGGCAACCCGGTTTGTCGGTCCACCCGAAAGCTTGGCCGACTGGAATCTATCGTACGGATTGGAGCGCAACTTTAGGGCTTGTAACTCGGTCAACCCATAGAACTCCCGAAGAAGTCCACTCACGTGCAGTAGGAAGCTGAACCAAAGAAAGGGGATGTAAAAAGCTGCCACCACGAGCCCAAGCCACGGCCAGACGTAAAACTTGCGGCAGACCTTACTTGGGTGGGCCCCGCAAATATCAGCAAGGGCGATACCCGCAAAGAAGAAGTAGAGGCCCACGGACGCGATCAGAAGCATCACGCCGGTCCGAAATGCGTTGCGCAGGATCAGTCGCGATAGCTGTGGCGATCCCGTCCAGATCAGCGTCTCGGTCTTGGGCAGAAATCGCTTCAGCTTCTCGCGCTGCGCATCGTCCCTTCGGTCCATCGTCGGAGCGAGGCCTTCGCTCACGCCATCATCCCCACGATCTTCCGCCCCCGCTCGGCCCGGAGGTTCCGCGCCAGAAGGTCCATGCAGGCCATCCGCACCGCGACGCCCATTTCGACCTGTTCCTGGATCACCGACCGGTTGATGTCGTCGGCGAGGTCGCCGTCGATCTCCACCCCCCGGTTCATCGGGCCGGGGTGCATGACGATGGCCTCGGGCGAGGCGTAGGCCAGCTTCTCGGCGTCCAACCCGTAGCGGTGGTAGTATTCGCGCTCGGACGGGATGAAGCCGCCGTCCATGCGTTCCTTCTGCAGCCGCAGCATCATCACCACGTCCGCGCCCTTCAGTCCTTCGCGCATGTCGTCGAACAGCTCGCAGCCAAAGTCCTCGACGCCCGAGGGCATCAGGGTCGGCGGGGCGATCAGGCGCAGGCGGTTTTCCATTTTCCCCAGGAGGATCAGGTTCGACCGGGCCACGCGGGAATGGGCGATGTCGCCGCAGATCGCGATGGTCAGACGCTGGATGCGGCCCTTGGCGCGGCGGATGGTGAGGGCGTCTAGGAGGGCTTGCGTGGGATGCTCATGCCGCCCGTCGCCTGCGTTCAGGACCGCGCAATCGACCTTTTGCGCCAGAAGGTTCACCGCTCCCGAAGCCCCGTGTCGCACCACCAGCAAGTCCGGGTGCATTGCGTTTAGGGTCATCGCGGTGTCGATCAGCGTCTCGCCCTTCTTCACCGACGAGTTCGCCACCGACATGTTCATCACGTCCGCGCCAAGCCGTTTGCCAGCCAGTTCGAAGGACGACTGCGTGCGGGTCGAATTCTCGAAGAAGAGGTTGATCTGCGTCATCCCGGCCAGCACGTCGGACTGCTTGACCGTGCGGCGGTTCAGGTCGACATAGCGGTCGGCGAGGTCGAGGACGGTGGTGATCTCCAGCGGGGCGAGGTGCTCGATCCCCAAGAGATGGCGGGCGCGGAAGGCCATGGTTGTCCCCTTGTCCGGTTTCAACCCTCTATCGCAAAGGCGCGACAGGGGAGCAACCTACTTCCGCCGCAGGTGTTCTTCCAGGCGGGGCATGATCTCGACGAAGTTGCAGGGGCGGTGGCGGCTGTCGAGTTGGGGTTTCAGGATCTCGTCCCAGGCATCGCGGCAGGCTCCAGGAGAGCCGGGCAGCGCGAAGAGGTAGGTGCCGCCTGCGACGCCCCCGGTGGCGCGGCTTTGCACGGCCGAGGTGCCGATTTTCTGCATCGAGACGATGGTGAAGACGGTGCCGAACGCCTCAATCTCTTTCTCGTAGACCTCGCGGTGGGCTTCCACGGTGACATCGCGACCAGTGAGGCCGGTGCCGCCGGTGGTCAGGATCACGTCGACCTCCGGGTTGGCAATCCATGCGCGAAGCCGCGCCACGATGGCGGGGCGGTCGTCCGGCACGATGCCACGGTCGGCCAGCGCATGCCCGGCCTCGGTCAGCCGGTCCACCAGCGTATCGCCGGACTTGTCCGTCTCGGGCGTGCGGGTGTCGCTGACGGTGAGGACGGCGATACGGACCGGGTGGAAGGGCAGGGTTTCGTCGATGCGGGACATGGGATCAGTTCCTTGGCATGAGTGCCAGTCGCAGGGCCAGCGCGCCGAAGATGGTGGCGCTGATCCGGGACAGCCATTTCGCCAGACCTGCCGACCTCGCAACGCGCTGGCCGATGGAGCCCGCGAAAAGGCCAACCGCGCCGTTCACCATCAGCCCGCCGAAGCTGAACACAAGGCCCAGTGTCAGGAACTGCGGCAGGATCGGGCGGGTGGGGTCGACGAATTGCGGCAGGAAGGCGAGGATGAAGAGGATGACCTTTGGGTTCAAGAGGTTGACCATAAGCCCTTGCCAGAAGGCCTTCGCGGTTGAGGTGCGTTGCACCTGCGGCTCGGCCGCGAAAGGAGAGGACCGCAGCGCACTGATCGCCAGCCACAGAAGATAGCCAACTCCGAGCCAGCGGATCGCCTCGAAGGCCGAAGGGTGCGCTGCGACCAGAGCGCTTAGACCCAGGGCAGCAAGAAGGGTGTGGACCATCCCCCCGACCGCGATCCCGAAATTCGCCGCCATCGCCGCGCGGCGGCCGGACTTCAGGCCCTGCCCAAGGCAGAACATCATGTCCGCCCCCGGAGTGAGGTTCAGCGCCAGCCCGGCGGGGATGAAGGC